>JAKDMO010000212.1 GCA_030452305.1 Alcaligenaceae bacterium
CTGCTGCTGCGCCAGACCGAGGACACCCGGGCGGCGGCGCAGGCGCACGAACAATTGACCACGCTGGTGGCTAGTGGCGGCGGGCCGGCTGATTTGTGTGCAATGCTGGCCCAGCGGGTGGGTGGACGGGTGGTGGTGTGCGACGAGGGTGGTCGCCAGATCGTTGCGGCCGACCGCGATGGCCGGATCGAGGATCGCGCCCAGGCCGAAAGCTGGGTGGATGACGCGGTATATGCAGCTCTGCCCGAAAGTAGCCGTACAGGACGTTCGGTGGCCTGCGGCAATTTGCGCAAGGTGTGCGCGGTTTTGGGCGGGAACGAGCGGTTGGGTGGGCTGGTGTTATACGCGGATCAGCCTCTGAACGACATGAGGGCGCGAATATTCGAGCGTGGTGCGATGGTCATGGGGGTCGTGCTGTTGGTCAAGGCACAGCGCGCCTCGTCCTTGATGTCCGACGCCTCAGCCGTGCTTCATGGCCTCGTGTATGGCGCTGGGGGGAATTTCGAGCCCTTGGCTCGTCAGGCGGAACGCTATGGGCTCAATATCCGGCAGCCCATGCGCCTATTGCTGATCCGGGCCGAGCGCGACGACCGCGCCTATCTTTGCCGTCAGTTGATGGATCGCCTGGGCACCCCTGGAGCTTTGTTCGACAACCTGGGTGAATCCTTGCTGGTCCTGGTCAACGAATCTCAGATAGCGCACGTCCGTACGGCGGCGCTGTCTTGCTTGGGTCGCTATCGCGGAAAGTTTTCCGGCATCCTGTCAGGTCCGATACAGGATTCCCGCACCCTGCCAAGGTCGCTGGACATGGCTGAACGCAGTCTGGCCTTGCTCGACGCCCTGGGTCGGCACGGAGAGATCTTTGGTGAGGAACAGCTGGCCCTGTATGCGCCGCTATTCAGCCGTGCCGATGCCGCTGCGATCGAGAATTTCCTGGATGCAACTCTGGGCGGGCTGTATACCGACAAGCCGCTGCACGATGGTCGTAGGGTGGATTTGGCACGCACGCTGCTGGCGTATCTGGACCACGGACATCATGCGGCCGAGGTAGCCCGGCATCTGGGCGTGCACATCAATACTTTGCGTCAACGCCTGGAAGCCATCGATACCTTGTTGCCCGACTGGCGCACAGCAGGGCGTGCGCTGGAAATCCATATGGCGCTGCGTCTCTGGCAGCTTCGCGACCACGATTTGTCTGCCCCAAGGGATCGGCGGAGCTAGAAAAACCGACCCTGCGTATGGCTCGAATCGACACCAGATGCAGCGCGATGATACTAATAAAAAAATAATGGGTACTGCGGTAAGCACGCATTATGCAGATATCCGACAAAATCAGAAAAATAAATCATCATTGTGTATACCTGTTCCGATTATATGTGGCTAAGTATGACTGTCGTTTTCCCTTAGTCATGTGCTTAAAGTCTCAAACACAATAATCAATGTCAAAAACGAAGCAATTCGATTTGTTTGATTTTGATAGTCTGCCGTGGTCCCTTCAAATTTGAAGGATTGACTAAATAAGCCCGTATGAATCGGGCCAGACCTAGGAGACGTTGCTGTGGACTATAAGAAAGCCATTATCGACACGCCTGCTTCATCGAAGCGCAGAAGCCTTCTGAAAACATCGGCCGGTGTGGCCGGGGGCTTGGCGTTGCCTGGAATATACGGGTCCGTCGCGCATGCCCAGCAAAAGGATTACCCAGAGCTCGGAAATTATCCCGAGGGCGTAGCGGGCGATAGTGTGGTCGCCGGCCTCACGCTGGACCTGACCGGCCCATATTCCGCTGAAGGCGCAGGGCAAAAACGCGGTTTCGAACTTGCTGCGGAAATGATCAATAAGGGTGATCCCCGCGTACGCAAAATATCCCCACTGACCAAGGAAGGCATCCTTGGAAAAAAACTCGTGCTGGTCATCGGCGATGCGGAAACCCGCCCCAATAGCGCCGTTCAGGCGGCCACGCGCTTTATCCGCCAGGACAAGGCCATGATGATTGCGGGCAGCGTCAGCAGCTCGGTGGCGATTGCCCTGCAAAATACCTGCGAACGGGCCAAGACCATTTATTTCCCGATTATCAGCGGATCCAGCGACACCACTGGAAAGGATTGTCGCCGCTACGGCTTCCGTCTGTGTCACCACGCCTATACGGCATCAAAAGCCATCGCACCGGTCCTGGCCGAGGCCTATGGCAAAAACCTGAAGGCCATCCACTTGGTGCCGGACTATAACTACGGCCACTCGATCCACGACTTCATGCGCAAGTTCACCGAGGAACAGGGCTGGACCACGATTGATACGCCCCAGATCCACCCGCTGGGCGCAACGGACTACAGCTCTTACCTTTTGAATATCGCCAATAGCGGCGCCGATATTCTCATTAACCATGACTACGGTGCCGATGCGGTCAACTCGGCCAAGCAGGCGCACCAGTTTGGCGTGCTGAAAAACATGAAAATGTGCGTGCCCTATATGCCCGCCTACATGCTCGAGGAGGTCGGCCCGGAAATTATGGAAGGCGTCTACGGGACGATGGTGTTCTGGCACACCTATTCCGAGCAAAACGAAATTGCGCGCGACTTTGTCGAGGCCTACGAGGCAAAGTACGGCGCCAAGCCCCGTGATCCCGAGCACAACGCGTATATGACCATGCTGCTGTGGGCTGACGGTATCGAACGCGCAGGCACGTTCTATCCGGCTGCGGTCGTCGAGGCCCTCGAAGACGGCATCAATCACAAGCGCCCGCACACCATGGGTGGGGAAGTCTATTTCCGTGCCGAGGACCACGACGGCGCAGCAAACTTCACCATCGTGCGCGGCAAAAAGCCATCTGAAATCCAGAACAAGGACGACCTGGTGGATATCGTGGCGATTGCCAATGGAGTGGATACCTTGCCACCCGTCGGCTATGCCGGTTGCAAAATGGCGCCTGCGGCGTAGTCCTACGCCCCGGATCAGATAACCAGAAATAGGAATAGACAGATATGCCTGGAATTGGCTTGTTCATGTCTCAAGTCTTCAACGGTCTGGCATTGGGGATATTGCTTTCCCTGATTGCGGCGGGCTTGACGATTATCTACGGTACGCTCGGATTGATTAATTTCGCTCACGGCGCATTATTCGTCGTCGGTGCTTATGCGGGGTTCTCGGTATATTCAATAACGGGATCCTTCATATTAAGCATCGCCGGTGGCGCTGTGGCGGCAATGATCATTGGTCTGATTTTGGAACGAGGTCTGATCAAGCGTTTCTATAGTCGGCCTGTCGAGGACCAGATACTGGTGACGTTCGGCATCAGTATCGTTCTGGTGGAAATTATCCGGGGCATTTACGGTGGGGTCGGGCAACGTGTGCCGCTCCCGACCTGGGGCGAGGGGGTGGTTGACATGGGCTTTGTCATCTACCCCCTGTACCGCATTCAGATTCTGGGTATCGCAGCGGCGGCACTGGTGGTGTGCTGGCTGATGCTGTACCGCACGCGGCTGGGCCTGATCGTGCGCTCGGGCATCGAGGATGCCTTGATGGTTCGCTTGCTGGGCATCAACATCCAGCGTGCATTCCTGGTGGTTTTTGGCCTAGGGGCGGCTGCAGCCGGCTTTGCCGGTGTGATCTACGGCCCTATTGTGTCCATCGTGCCCGATATGGGGTTCCGGGTTCTGATCCAGTCCTTTGTGGTGGTGGTGCTGGGTGGGGTCGGTTCCTTTCCAGGGGCGATCCTGGGCGGCCTGGTTGCGGGGCAGATTCTAAGCCTCACCTCATTATTCAATCCGGTCTATTCGGATGTGATGCTGTTCGCCGCAATGGCGTTGATCCTTATCGTAAGGCCGCAAGGGCTGCTGGGTGTGGAGGGTAGGGCATGAGCAGGAACGAAAATACTGTGGCGATCCCGGCCGGTGAGGAGCTGAGGGGTG
>JAKDMO010000042.1 GCA_030452305.1 Alcaligenaceae bacterium
ACTATCGATCATCGGCGACCTGTTTGAATCGCTGCTCAAGCGGCGGGCGGGGGTGAAGGACTCCGGCAGGCTGTTGCCGGGTCATGGTGGGGTGTACGATCGGATTGACGCCGTGCTGCCTGTGGCACCCTTGGCGCTGCTTGTTGTGTTGGGGGGGTGAACCGCATGGGGATCCAGCGTTTGTACATACTCGGGTCCACCGGATCGATTGGCGTCAACACGCTGGATGTGGCGGCACGGCATCCCGGGCGTTTCGAGATCTACGCGCTCAGTGCGTATAGTCGTATCGAGCAATTGGCCCGGCAAGCCTGTACGACCCGTGCGCGGGTGGTCATTGTTCCCGACGATGCTGCGCGAGGGCGATTCCTGGCCGCGTGGCCGGGTGGGCCCTTGCCCGAGATCCGGCAGGGTGCGCAGGCGCTGGCAGAGACCGCTGCGGATCTGGAAGTCGATATTGTGATGGCTGCGATCGTGGGTGCGGCAGGGCTGCCCGGTGCGCTGGCGGCCGCCCGCGCGGGCAAACGCGTGTTGCTCGCCAACAAGGAAGCCCTGGTCGCTGCCGGGGCCCTGTTCATGCAGGCGGTCCACGAGAACGGCGCCGAGTTGCTGCCCATCGATAGCGAGCACAATGCGATTTTCCAGTGTCTGCCACGCCCGCCGGGGCGGGCAGGCGCGCCGGGCGATCCGGCGCCTGGCGTGCGGCGCCTGCTGCTGACTGCTTCGGGTGGGCCCTTTCGCCAAACGGCACTCGATCGCCTGGACAGCGTCACCCCGGATCAGGCCTGTGCCCACCCCACCTGGCAGATGGGCCGCAAAATTTCTGTGGATTCAGCGACCATGCTCAACAAGGGGCTGGAAGTGATCGAGGCCCATTGGCTGTTTGCCATGCCCGCCGAGCGCATCGACGTGCTGATTCACCCGCAAAGCATGGTGCACTCGATGGTTGAATACGAGGACGGTTCGGTGCTGGCACAGCTGGGGCAACCCGACATGCGCACGCCGATCGCCTACGGCCTGGGCTTTCCGGAACGTATCGACAGCGGCGTCGGCTTGCTGGATCTTGCACGACTGGGCCACCTGGATTTCGAAGAGCCCGATCTCAGGCGCTTTCCGTGCCTGCGGCTCTCATTTGAGGCCCTGGGCGCAGGGCAGGGCGCGTGTATCGTCCTCAATGCCGCCAACGAGATCGCAGTGGACGGCTTTCTGCATGGCCGGATTCGCTATACTCAGATACCGGATGTCATCGGGCGCTGCCTGGATGATTTTGGTACACAGACCACCTCTCACCCCGGCTCTCTGGACGACATTATGGGTTTGGATGCCCGCACTCGCAGCGTGGCGACCCAATTCTGCGCGACCAGTCGCTAGTACTTGGCTCTTGCTGACTTCAACATGCTGCTGACCCTGTTTGCTTTTGCCTTCGCGCTGGGCGTGCTCGTGACGTTCCACGAATACGGCCACTATTGGGTCGCACGCCGTTGTGGTGTCAAGGTGCTGCGATTTTCCGTGGGCTTTGGCAAGGTGCTCTGGCGGCGCACGGACCGCCAGGGTACCGAATGGGCGCTTTCGGCGATTCCGCTGGGCGGATATGTCAAGATGCTCGACGAGGCGCCCGAAGGCGCCGACGAGGCCCTGCGCCGCAGCGCATTCAACCAGCAAAGCCTGGCCCGCCGCAGCGCAATCGTGGTGGCCGGCCCCTTTGCCAATCTGCTGCTCGCAGCCATTTTGTACATGGTGCTGGGTCTGATGGGTTCCTTGCAGCCGGCAGCGGTACTGTCTGCGCCGCCCCCCGGAACGGCGGCCGCCGTGGCCGGACTACACGAGGGTGACGAGATCATCGCAGTCGATGATCATGCGGTGCGGTCCTGGTCCGAGGCGCGTTGGGCGCTGCTCGAACCCCTGGCCCAGGGCGGGGAAATCCGCCTCGAATTGCGTAGTGCCTCAGGCGCGACCCGTACAGACACGCTGGATACCAAGCCGGCGCAGATCCTGCCCGATGGGCCGGATCCTCTGTCGCAAGTAGGGCTGGAACTGGTCGCGCCGCAGCCGCTGCTGGGAAAACTGCTTGCCGGCGGGGCGGCAGAGCAGGCGGGCCTGCTGCCCGGCGACAAGGTGCTGGCGATAGACGATATCAAACGTCCGTCCGTCACAAAACTGGTCGATTACATCAGCCATCACCCGTCTCAGCCGATTGACCTGACGGTCGATCGCGCCGGCGCGACCCTGAGCTTGCAGGTAACCCCGCACGCCGAAACGCAGCCCGATGGCCAAACGATTGGGCGCATTGGCGTCATGGTGCAGGCCGAACGTCCTGTGGTACACATCCGTGACGGGGTGGGCGCCAGCGCCTGGCAGGGCGTTCAGCGCACGACCGAAATGACCTGGTTCACCCTGAAGATGATGGCCCGCATGGTAGGGGGCCAGGTGTCCCTCAAAAACATCAGCGGCCCGGTCACGATCGCCGACTATGCCGGCCAGACGGCACGCCTGGGTGTGCAGGCCTATCTGGGCTTCCTGGCTTTGATCAGCATCAGCATTGGCGTACTCAACCTCTTGCCCATCCCCATGCTGGATGGCGGGCACTTGTTTTTCTATCTGATCGAGGCGCTGCGCGGCCGCCCGGTATCCACCAAAACCCGCGAGGTCGGACAGCGCGTGGGCCTGAGCATGCTGCTCGCCTTGATGGCGCTGTCCTTCTTTAATGATTTTGCGCGCCTTTTCAGTTAGAGTCTTTGTGACTTACAATCGCGCATCGTTTGCCGCTTCTTTCTCCTCTTTGATCGATCAAGGATCCCCCAGGATGTCGTTTAGCCGGAAGTTCCCCTTTTTCAGACGCGCCTTGCCGGTTCTCGCCGCAGCATTGTTGACGCCGGCACTGGCCTGGGCATTCACGCCATTCGTAGTCCAGGATATCGAGGTCAAGGGGATTGAACGTGTCGATCCAGGCACGATTTTCACGTATCTGCCCGTCAAGGTCGGCCAGACCTTCACCGAGGACCAGGCTAGTGAGGCCATCCAGAAGCTTTATGCCACCGGCTTTTTCAGCGACGTAAAGATCAACGCCGTCGACAACGTGCTGGTCGTGACCGTGGCCGAGCGCCCGACGATTGCTTCGATCAACTTCAACGGCATGCGCGAATTCGACGCCAAGGCGCTGACCAAGGCCTTGCAGCAGGTCGGATTCGGGCAGGGTCGGGTGTTCGACCAGGCCATGCTCGAACGCGCGACCTTCGAGCTCAAGCAGCAGTACCTGTCCAAGGGCAAGTACGGCGTGGAAATCAGTCCGGTCATCACGCCGCTGCCGCGCAACCGTGTCGGGGTCAGCTTCGATATCTTTGAAGGCGACCGGGCCAGAATCGCCCAGATCACCTTCATCGGCAACGAGGCATTTTCCACCGACACGCTCGAGGACCAAATGGATCTCACCACGTCGGGCATGATGACCTGGTATACCGATTCGGATAAATATTCACGCGAAAAGCTCGAAGGCGACATCGAGCGCATCCGTTCGTACTACCTGGATCGCGGCTACCTCGAATTCACGATCGAGCCTCCACAGGTCACCATTTCGCCGGATCGCCGCGACATCTACATCACCATGACGGTGCACGAGGGCGAGCCCTATACCCTTAGTGATGTCGAACTGGCGGGCGACCTGCTGGACCTCCAGGACAAGATCGAGCCACTGATTCAGGTTAAGGCCGGCGAAACCTTCTCTGCCGAAAAGACCAACGCCACCGCCAAGGCCATCACGGATTACTTGGGCAGCCTGGGCTACGCCTTTGCCAATGCCAATCCCAGCCCGCAAATCGATCAGGAAAACCACACGGCAAAACTGACCTTCTACGTGGATCCGGGTCGCCGGGTATACGTGCGCCGGATCGACATCGGCGGCAATACGCGCACCCGCGACGAGGTCGTGCGCCGCGAAATGCGCCAGCAGGAAGCCGCCTGGTATGACGCTGCCAGCATCAAGACCTCACGCGACCGGATCGATCGCCTGGGCTACTTCAGCGAAGTCAACGTCAGTACCGAGCCGGTTCCAGGCTCACCCGACCAGGTGGACGTCAATGTCGACGTAAAGGAAAAGCCTACCGGCCTGATCAATCTGGGCGTGGGCTATGGCACGACCGACAAGCTCATCCTTTCGGCCGGGATCAGCCAGGACAATATCTTTGGCAGCGGAAACTCGCTTTCCCTGAGCGTAAACACCAGTGATACCCACCGCGCCGCTGTCCTATCGCATACCGATCCGTACTGGACGCAGGATGGCATCAGCAAGACCACCTCACTGTACTATCGTCGCACCACACCGTATGAAAACAGTGGTTCCTACGGCCGCTACACCGTCAACGCCTATGGCCTCGGCCTGAATTTCGGTGTGCCGATCTCGGAAGTCGACCGGATATTCGCCGGCGTGACCTACGAACACAACAGCATCACCGACATACAGCGCGGCGGCTACGACCCCGCACCGCAAGCCTATTGGGATTACGTCGATGAGTACGGCGACACCACCAATGCCTTCATCTTTACGGTGGGCTGGGCCAAGGACACGCGCGACAGCGCCCTGGCGCCGCATCGCGGCAGCTACACACGCCTGTCTGCGGATTACTCGACGATGGACCTACGCTACTACAAACTCAGCGGACAGCAGCAGTACTATCTGCCCCTGGGCCGTGCGTTCACCCTGGCCTTTAACGCCCAGATGGACTGGGCCAAGACCTACGACGATCGCATGTTCCCGGTGATCAAGAACATGTATGCCGGCGGCATCGGCTCGGTGCGCGGCTACGAGGGCGCCTCGCTGGGTCCGCGCGATACCCTAACCGATAACTATTTGGGCGGTTCGCGCCGTACGATCGGGAACCTGCAACTGTACATGCCGTTCCCGGGCGCCTCGCGCGACCGTACCCTGCGCTGGTTCCTCTTTGCCGACGCCGGCCAGGTCACGACCACCGACGGCACGGGTTGCGCCCAGGGCATCAACAACAGCGTGGCCGATCCCTGCGGCTGGAAATACTCCGCGGGTATCGGTCTGTCGTGGGAATCGCCGCTGGGGCCGTTGCAGCTTTCCTACGGCCGTGCCTTGAATGCCAAGGACGGCGATGACAAGCAGGCCTTCCAGTTCCAGATCGGGACGGGTTTCTGATCCGTCCCATTTGATGGCACAATAGTCGTTTCACCCATTGCTTTACTTGCAAGGTAGATCCTTCATGATGTTTGCTTCAGGCTTCACTATTTCCGACATGGCCCACCGCATGGCCCGCAGTCATCGGGCACTGATGCTCGCTGCGATACTTGGCTTGGGGGCGCTCTTTGTCGTGCCTTCCTATGCCCAGGGCACCAAGATCGGCTTTGTCAGTACCGAGCGTATCCTACGCGACTCCAAGCCGGCCAAGGCTGCACAGGCCAAGATCGAGTCCGAGTTCAAGCGTCGCGACGAGGATCTGCAAAAACTCGCCACCACACTGCGCTCCGAAGCCCAGAAACTCGACAAGGACGCTCCCGTCCTGTCCGAGGCCGACCGTATCAAGCGCCAACGCAAGCTCGCCGATATGGATTCCGACCTGCAACGCAAACGCCGCGAGTTCCAAGAGGACTTCAATCGTCGCCGCAACGAGGAATTCTCGGCCATCGTTGAAAAGGCCGATGCCGCGATCAAGAAAATCGCCGAGGATCAAAACTACGACCTGATCATCCAGGACGCGGTCACGGTCAGCCCGCGCATCGATATCACCGATCAGGTCATCAAGGCGCTTGGCGGTTGATTTGCAATGCCGGTATTGCTTGCGCCTGATCAGGCGCCTTCCCTGCCTGACTTACTGAGCGCAGCCAATACCGTTGGCCTGGACTGTGTCGTAGTCGAATCGTCCGTATCGGTCACGCCGCGCATCGGTGGCATCGGATCCCTCGCTGCGGCAGGCGCTCAGGAAATCAGTTTTCTGTCCAATCCAAAACTGGCTGCTCAATTAGGCGACTGCCAGGCCGCCGCCGTCATTCTACGGCCCGAAGACTGGCGTGATTTCCAGGCTGGGCATGCCGACACTCCAAAATGGCGGACGGTGCTGTGCAGCCAACCCTATCTGATGTATGCGCTGCTGGCCCAATGGTTTGACCAGCAGCGCATCGCCCGCATGGCGACGGGGATTCATCCCAGCGCCATCATCGCGGATGGCGCGCAGATCGACGAGGGCGTCAGCATCGGGCCGTACGCCGTCATCGAGTCCGGCGTACGAATCGCCACGGGCACACGGATCGGCGCGGGCTGTTTCATCGGACCCGGCTGCACGATCGGCCGCGACGGCATCCTGCACCCCCGGGTGACGCTCTACCAGGACGTGCGCATCGGCGATCGCGTCATTCTGCACTCCGGCGTGGTGCTGGCTGCCGACGGCTTCGGTTTTGCTCCGGACCCCACCCGCGAACCGGGGGCCTGGGCCAAGATCGCCCAGCTGGGCGGGGTGGTGCTGGGCGATGACGTCGAACTGGGTGCCAACACCACGGTCGATCGCGGCGCCATCGAGGATACGGTGCTCGGCAACGGCGTCAAGCTCGATAACCAGATCATGATCGGCCACAACTGCCGGATCGGCGATCATACCGCCATGGCCGCATGCGTGGGCGTTTCCGGCTCCACACAGATCGGCCGGCGCTGTACCATAGGCGGGGCTGCCATGTTTTCAGGCCACCTGACCCTGGTCGATGATGTAGAGGTATCGGGCGGTACGGCCATCACTTTTGATATCCTCAAGCCGGGCCGGTATACGGGGGTATTCCCCTCGACGGAACACAAACAGTGGCAGCACAATGCCGCTGCGCTGGCCCAGCTTGCGCAATTGCGCAAGCGCTTGCGGGCGATCGAACGGGCCTTGGACGCCTGACCATACTTATTTTGCGCACAACGCGATTGCGGGACTAAGAAGAAGATGGAACTTGATATTAAAGACATCATGGAACGGCTGCCTCACCGGCACCCGATGCTGCTCGTCGACCGGGTGCTCGAGATGGATCCGGGAAAGAGCATCGTCGCCATCAAGAACGTCACCTATAACGAGCCGTTCTTCCAGGGGCACTTCGCGCATCATCCCGTCATGCCGGGTGTGCTGATCATCGAAGCCATGGCGCAGGCCGCCGCGCTGTTTTCCTTTGCCAGCGCCGGTGCCCCCAACCTGGTCAGCACCAAGGTTGCCTACTACCTGGTCGGGGTCGATGGCGCACGATTCCGCCGCCCGGTCGTTCCGGGTGACCAGTTGCGCATGGAAGTCTCGGCCGACCGGCTCAGCCGCTCGATCTGCAAGTACACCGCCATTGCCAAAGTCGATGACCAGATCGTCGCCGAAGCCAAAATCATGTGCGCCGTTCGCAACCTGGAAGAATAATGGCGACAGACGTCCACCCCACAGCCATCGTGGCGCCGCAGGCCCAACTGGCCGACGGGGTCAGTATCGGTGCATACAGCATCATTGGCGAGCACGTACGCCTGGGGGCCGGCACACGCGTCGGCCCGCATTGCGTAATCGATGGGCATACGACGATCGGCCCGAATAATCTGTTTTATCGTTTCTGCTCCATAGGCGGTATCCCCCAGGACAAAAAGTACGACGGCGAGCTCACCTATCTTGAAATCGGCGAAGGCAATACCTTTCGCGAATACGTCACGATCAATACCGGGACGGCGCAGGACGTCGGCGTCACACGCCTGGGCGACGACAACTGGATCATGGCCTACGTGCATATCGCGCACGACTGCCAGTTGGGCGACCATGTCGTCATTGCGAACAGCGTCCAGCTGGCCGGGCACATCCATATCGGCGACTGGGCGATTCTGGGTGGTCTGTCGGCAGTACATCAGTTTGTCCGGATCGGGGCGCACGTGATGATCGGCGGCACCAGTTCGGTGCGCCAGGACGTCCCCCCCTATATGATTGGCGCAGGCGACCCGTTCCGCCCGGTGGGCATCAACTCCGAGGGCCTCAGCCGGCGCGGATATTCGGCGGCCGACATCGCTGCGGTGAAGGAAGCCTACAAGCTTCTGTATCGCCGCAAGCTCAATACCGAGCAGGCTTGCGAGGCCATGGTCAGACTGCAGGCCGAGCAACCCGACGGCGCAGGGGCGGTACAGGGTCTGCTGGATTTCCTGGCCGACAGCAGCCGCGGCATCGTGCGCCCATGAGCATCGTTGCGGGCATCGTTGCCGGGGAACCCTCCGGCGACCTGCTGGCAGCTCGCATGATACAAGGCCTGATCGCCGGCGACGCCCAGGCCCGCACCCATGGGATCGGGGGGCCGGCCATGGCCCGTGCCGGCTTTGATGCCTGGCACCCCATGGATGCCCTCAGTGTATTTGGCTATGTGGACGCCCTGAAACAAGCGCCGCGCCTGGTGCGTACGTATCTTGACGTCAAGCGTCGCTTTCTGGGCGCGCCACCCGATGTATTTGTGGGCGTGGATGCCCCCGACTTCAATCTACGCCTGGAAGCACAACTGCGCCAGGCAGGCATTCCCACCGTACATTTCGTGGGGCCCTCAATCTGGGCCTGGCGCTACGAGCGTATCCACGCCATCCGGCGCGCGGTATCGCACATGCTGGTCCTGTTTCCCTTCGAGGTCGAGCTCTACGAAAAGGAAGGCGTGCCGGTCACCTATGTGGGCCACCCTCTGGCCGAGCTGATCCCCATGCATCCGGATCGTGCCGCCGCTCGGCGCCGCCTGGCGATCGACTCGGGCCGTCGTGTGCTGACCTTGATGCCGGGTAGCCGAAATTCAGAAATTCGCTTATTGGCCCCGCGTTTTCTGCAGGCCGCACAACGCCTGCAGCAGCAAGACCCCGATCTGCTGGTTGTAGTTCCCATGGTCAATCCTGAGCGCCGGGCGCAGTTTGAGCTGCTGCTGTCGCACACCCCGCTGCGTCATGTGCGCGTGCTTGACGCTTTGCCGGATTCGCCGGGGCAGGGGGGGCAGACGGACACACACGATTGGCCGATCGCCTGGCATGCCATGGAGGCTGCGGACGCCGTACTGGTGGCCAGCGGCACCGCGACGCTCGAGGCCGCCCTGTTCAAGCGGCCGCTGGTGATTTCCTACGTAATTTCCGATTGGATGCGTCGCATCATGGCCTGGAAGTCAGGCCAACAAAAGCCCTATACGCCCTGGGTCGGCCTGCCCAATATTCTTGCCGAGGAGTTCGTCGTGCCGGAATTGCTGCAGGAAGCCGCAACCCCCGAGGCGCTGGCCGAGGAAACCTGGAAAGCCCTGAGCGATTCTGAATACGCGACGCAGGTGGCCGAGCGTTTCGCTACCATGCACGAATCCCTGAGCCGAGATACGCCTGCACTGGCGGCCCAGGCCATCCTGGCGGTGTGCGGACGTGCTGCAGTCTGATCTGTTTCCGGCGATGCCGGAAACCGGCCTAGTTGCCGGTGTGGATGAAGCCGGTCGCGGGCCTCTGGCCGGCCCGGTGTTTGCCGCAGCGGTTATCCTCGACCCGGATCATCCCATCGTCGGGCTGGCCGACTCAAAAGCCCTGACGGCACTGCGGCGCGAGGCGCTGGCGGCCCAGATCCGGCAATATGCCCAAGGCTGGTGCGTGGCCCAGGCCGACGTCCAAGAGATCGACCGCCTGAACATCCTGCAGGCCACCATGCTGGCCATGCAGCGCGCCTGCGCCGGGCTGTCACGCCTGCCCGCCCTGGCCCTGATCGACGGCAATCGGGTGCCCACCGGGCTTGCGTGCCCCGCCCGGGCCATCGTCAAAGGCGATGCGCTGGTTCCGGCCATTTCGGCCGCCTCGATCCTGGCTAAGACCGCGCGCGATGCATACTGCATGGGTTTGCATGCCGAGTATCCGCACTATGGTTTCGACCAGCACAAGGGCTATGGTACGGCCCTGCACCGTGCCCGCCTGGTCGAATATGGGCCATGCCCCGCGCACCGGCGCAGCTTCGCACCAGTGCGCGCGCTGCTGGAGCGGCCATGAAGCAGATTTCTTCGCGCAGCAATCCCCTGTATCGCAGTGTGCAGCGCCTGGCGGCAGGCAAACCGCCCAAGGGCACCCATCAGCTCATGATCGAGGGGGACCATCTGTGTCAGGCCTGGTTGGATCATTTCGGGGCGCCCCACCTGGCATTGTTCGATGCGGCCGATCCGGACCTCGGCGGGCTGCGTACACAGGTGATGAAGCTCGCACCGGAGCGCTGTGTGATCCTGGATCCGGGCCTGGCCGCCGGCCTGTCACAGGTGGCACATGGCCCGGGCCTGTACTTTGTCGTCGAGCCTCCGGAGCCCGAACTGCCCGCCCGCGTGGATCATGCCTGCATATGGCTGGACCGGGTGCAGGATCCGGGCAATGTCGGAACCCTGTTGCGTACGGCGGCTGCCGCCGGCATCGGGCACGCCTACCTGTCGGCCGGCTGTGCACAGGCCTGGTCGCACAAGGCCTTGCGCAGCGGCCAGGGCGCCCAATTCGCTATGCGCATCTACGAACGGCTGGATCTGCAGGCGGCTACGAACGATCGCTTGGGTGTGCCCTTGGCCGTCACCACGCTTGACGGTGCGATACCCTTGTACGAAGCCGACCTCGGCCGACCCTGCGCCTGGATATTCGGCAATGAAGGGCAGGGCGTGGACCCGGGCCTGATCGCGCGTGCGAGCCTGAAAATCACCATCCCGCAGGCGGATGGCGTTGAGTCCCTGAATGTCGCCGCTGCGGCAGCCATATGCCTGTTCGAGCAACGCCGCCAACAGGCAGGCGCGGGCCGTCAGTAAGTCAGGCGATCCAGGCCGACCTCGTCGAGGATCTTGGTGGAAATTTCCTCTATCGAGCGGGTGGTAGTCGATAGCCACGGAATATTTTCCATACGCATCAGGCGTTCGGCATCGGCGACCTCCCCGCGACACTGGCGCAGCGACGCATAGGTGCTGTTCGGGCGACGTTCGTTGCGTACCTCTGACAGGCGTTCGGGTTGAATCGACAGGCCAAAGAGTTTGCGACGGAAGGGCAGCAGGGTGTGGGGCAAGGCACCCCGGTCGAAATCCTCGGGAATCAGCGGGTAGTTGGCGGCCTTGACGGCGTATTGCATCGCCAGGTACAGGCTGGTCGGGGTTTTGCCGCAGCGTGATACGCCCACCAGAATCACATCGGCTTGTTCCAGGCCCTGGACATATTGCCCGTCGTCATGGGCCAGACTGAAATTGATCGCCTCGATGCGGCTGTTGTATTGCTTGCTGAGCCCATTGGTGTGCGAACGCCCGACCGATCGGTTGGATTTCATGCCCAGGGTGTGTTCCAGGTGCAGGACGAATTCGCCGAACAGGTCCAGGAAAATGCATGATGCGCCCTGGATGCGGCCCGAGATCTCGGGATCGACCAGGGTACTGAATACCAGCGGAGGCAGCGCGTCTTCGAGCGCCTTTTGCTCGATACGCTGCGCTGCAGCATCCGCCTTCTCGATTGAATCGATGAAGGGCAACCGCACGGCCTCGAACTGGATCTGCTCGAATTGCGAGAGCACCGCGTGACTGAAGGTTTCGGCAGTGATGCCGGTGCTATCCGAGACGATGAATACCGTCCGTTCTATGGGGGAGTCAACCATTGATTATTTGAGCCAGAAGGCCTCAGAGACGGTACAATCCAAAAGATTAACAGTCACCTGACCGGCAAGCAAGGCTGGTTTGCATGGCGCGCGTCACCTCGGGTGCTGCACAGCACAAAAATCACGTGTTTCATGCAAACAAGCTTTCTCTATCTTCAAAGGTGTCTTTATGTCTTATGTAGTGTCTTTCGAGCAGCTCCGCATGACGGATGTCGACTCGGTAGGAGGCAAGAACGCATCGCTGGGCGAAATGATCAGTCAGCTGGCCGGCGCCGGGGTACGGGTGCCGGGCGGCTTTGCGACCACCGCCGATGCGTTTCGCGAGTGCATGAAATCCACAGGGCTGGACGCACGCATCCAGCAGCGGCTCGATACGCTCGATGCCGATGATGTGCGCGAACTGGCCAATGCCGGCGCCGACATCCGTCAGTGGATCATTGATACACCGTTTCCCGCCGAATTCGAAAATGCGATACGTGACGCATTTTCCGCGCTGGACGCCGATGGCAATGGCTCCTTTGCCGTGCGCTCGTCGGCCACCGCCGAAGACCTGCCCGACGCATCTTTTGCCGGCCAGCAGGAAACCTATCTGAACGTGGTCGGCATCACCGAGGTGCTGGAAAAAATCCGGCACGTCTTTGCCTCGCTGTACAACGACCGGGCGTTTTCGTATCGGGTGCACAAGGGCTTCGCCCACGCCGACGTGGCTCTGTCCGCCGGTGTGCAGCGCATGGTACGTTCCGACAAGGGCAGCGCCGGCGTGATGTTCACACTGGATACCGAATCGGGCTTCAAAGACGTGATCTTTATCACGTCGTCGTATGGGCTGGGCGAAACCGTGGTCCAGGGCGCAGTCAACCCCGACGAATTCTATGTGTTCAAGCCCACGCTGGAATCCGGGCACTATCCCATCATCAGCCGACGCATCGGCTCGAAGCTCCTCAAGATGGAATTCGACGAGGACCGCAGCACCGGGCATGCGGTGCGCACCGTCGAGGTACCTGCCTCCGAGCGCAACCGCTATTCTCTGAACGACGAGGAAATCATCGAACTGGCGCGCTATGCCGCCATCATCGAGCGCCACTACCAGAGGCCGATGGATATCGAATGGGGCCGCGACGGGATCGACGGCAAGCTCTACATCCTGCAGGCCCGCCCGGAAACCGTCAAATCCCAGCAAGGCCACCATGACGTCCAGGAACGCTACCGCCTGAAGGCGACCGGCGACGTGCTGGTGACGGGTCGCGCAATCGGCCAAAAGATCGGTTCGGGCAAGGTGCGCGTGGTCGCCGACGTCAGTCAGATGGACCAGGTCCGCGCGGGCGACATCCTGGTCACCGACATGACCGACCCCAACTGGGAACCTGTCATGAAGCTGGCTTCGGCCATCGTCACGAATCGCGGCGGGCGTACTTGCCACGCAGCCATCATCGCGCGTGAACTGGGCATTCCGGCCGTAGTCGGGTGCGCTACGGCGACCGACGTGCTGCAGGACGGCCGCGAGGTCACGGTATCGTGCGCCGAGGGCGACGAGGGCCGGATCTACGACGGCCTGATCGAGACCGAGATCGAGGAAGTCCGCTGGGGCGAAATGCCTGAAATCGGCCTGAAGGTCATGATGAATGTGGGCAACCCCCAGCTGGCTTTCGATTTCTCTCAAATTCCGAATGCCGGCGTGGGCCTGGCCCGGCTGGAATTCATCATCAATAACAACATCAACGTCCACCCCAAGGCAGTCCTCGACTACCCGAATGTGGACGGCGATCTGAAAAAGGCGGTGGAATCGGCCGCCCGCGGCTATGCCAGCCCGCGTGCTTTTTTTGTCGAAAAGCTGGCCGAAGGGGTCGCCACGATCGCTGCAGCCTTCTACCCCAAGCCCGTCATCGTGCGCCTGTCGGATTTCAAGTCCAATGAGTATCGCAAGCTGGTCGGTGGCAGCCGCTACGAGCCCGAGGAAGAAAACCCGATGCTGGGCTTTCGCGGCGCCTCGCGCTACATCGCGGCCGAATTCGAGGAGTGCTTCCGCATGGAATGCGAGGCACTGAAGAAAGTCCGCGATGAAATGGGCCTGACCAATGTCGAAATCATGGTGCCATTCGTGCGTACAGTCAGCCAGGCCGGAAAAGTCGTTGAGCTGCTGGCGCGCCACGGCCTGGTCAGGGGCGACAATGGCCTGCGCCTGATCATGATGTGCGAAGTGCCCTCGAACGCCATCCTGGCCGATCAGTTCCTGCAGCATTTCGACGGTTTCTCGATCGGTTCGAACGACATGACCCAGTTGACCCTGGGCCTGGACCGCGATTCGGGCATGGAGCTGCTGGCCGCCGATTTCGACGAACGCGACGAGGCGGTACGCTTCATGCTCAGCCGTGCCATCAAGGCGTGCCGGAATGCCGGAAAGTACGTGGGGATCTGCGGCCAGGGGCCCAGCGATCACCTCGACCTCGCCCTGTGGCTGCGCGACGAGGGCATTCTGTCCATGTCGCTGAATCCGGACACCGTTGTCGATACATGGCAGAAACTCGCGGCGTCCGAGGCCGTCACGCACTGATCTGCGCCATGCCGTGTTACGCTGTCCTGTCATCCCCGTTGGGCGATATCCTGCTGCTTGCGGATGCCCATAGCCTGACGGGGCTGTACTTCACGGATCAACGCGATTGCCCGCATCTGCCCGGCCTGGCCGTGGTATCCGCAGTCGTGTCCCAGCCATCGGCAGGCACCGTGCGCGGGCGCACTGCGCGTACCTTGAAGGCTGTACGGGCCGGTGCCACAGCCACCACAGACGACTTGTTTGCTGCGGATACACCAACCTCGCCGGCAGCCCGCCCGCCGCAGCTGACGGGCCTGCGCCTGGTCCAGCCGGATACGCCTGCCGACACTCTGGCCGTGTTCCAGCAGGCCCGTCAGGAACTGGATGAATACTGGCGCGGAGAGCGCCAGGTATTCGACGTGCCGCCGGCACCCCAGGGCACGCTTTTTCAAAAAAGAATCTGGCAGGCGCTGCTGGAGGTATCCTACGGGGCGACCTTATCCTATGGCGAGCTGGGCGAGCACGCCGGACTGGGGGCGGGCCATGGCCGGGCTGTAGGCACGGCAGTGGGCAGCAACCCCATCAGCATCATCATTCCCTGCCACCGTATCCTGGCCCGTAACGGCACCCTAAACGGTTACGGCGGCGGACTGGAACGCAAGGCGGCTTTGCTGGAACTCGAAGGTTTCGTGGTCGGTTAATTGCGGGCCGGAGCGTCAGGTATCGCGCCGGCGCGTGTCGTGTTTCATCAGGCGCTCTTTTTCGCGCGCCCAGTCCTGATCACGCGCGGTGTTACGCTTGTCGTGCAGCTTTTTCCCGCGCCCCAGACCAAAGTCCATTTTGATGCGCCCACTTTTATAATGCAGGTTCAGCGGCACCAGGGTGAACCCACGCTGCTCGACCTTGCCGATGAGCTTGCTGATCTCATCGGACTTCAGCAACAGCTTGCGTGTGCGTGTGGCATTGGGGTGGATGTGCGTGGATGCCGTGGGCAGAGGGCTGATATGCATACCCACAACCCAGATCTCGCCATCGCGTACGATGACGTAGCTTTCCTTGATCTGGACGTGACCCGCACGGATCGCCTTGACCTCCCAGCCCTGCAGCACCAGGCCTGCCTCAAAGCGCTCTTCGATGAAGTAATCGTGCGTGGCTTTGCGATTATCTACAATACTCATGAATCTCTTGGCGCCCCTGCCGGTAAAATCCCACAATTCTATACACTAACCGTAT
>JAKDMO010000213.1 GCA_030452305.1 Alcaligenaceae bacterium
AGGCGGGCGCGCGCCTCGGCGCGCTCGATCTCGCCCCCCAGGCCCTTGATCAGCGTACCCAAACGCTGCTCACGCGTTTCAAGTTCGCGGGCCTGGCCGCGCTGCGCCTGCAGCTGCGACTGAATATCCGCCAGCACCTTCCGGCGCTCGGCCTGCTGGGCCTGAAGATTCTTTTTCTGCGCCTCGGTATCCGCCAGCAACGCCTGCAAATCCTTGCGACCGGCATCGGCCTCGGCCTGCAATGCCGAGAGCTTGTCGATGCTGTTGCGCAGATTCCCCAGCGCCTGGGTGCGTGCACGCGACAGGTAGGCCAGATAGGCCAGCTCGCGACCGATTTCCTGGGGATCATCACCCGACAGCAGCGCGGTCCAGGGCGACAAGCCGCTGGCATACTGCGCACGCAACTGCGCAGCCAGCGCGTCTTGTTGGCGCTTGAGCTCGCCCGATTGCGCGGCAATGGCGGCATCCAGCGCCTTCAGCGATTCGCGCAGCCTGGTATGCCTGCGCGCCAATTCGTCGAGCCGGCGCCCGATGTCCGAGATCGCTTCCTCTGAGGCCTTGAGCTTCAGCCCGGCGTCCTGGCGCAACGATTCAGTGCCCTCGATACGACCCTGCAGATCGCGAATTTGCGCACGCAGGGCGCTGCGCTCTTGCTGGGCCTCGGCTTGCCGGGACTCAAGCGACGGCGCAGCCTGTGCCAGGCTCAACACGAGGCACAGCAGCAAACCCAGGCTGCGAGGCAGCATGTCAGCCCTTGTGCGCCTTGCCCTGGTTGGCCACCGCCTGCATCGCAGCCTGGATCGTTGAGGCATCGCCCAGGTAATAATGCCGCAGCGGCCGCAAATCATCGTCCAGCTCGTAAACCAGGGGTTGCCCGGTGGGGATGTTCATATTGACGATTTCATCCTCGGAAATCCCGTCGAGATGCTTGATCAGGGCGCGCAGGCTATTGCCATGAGCCGACACCAGGACGCGGCGCCCCGAACGCAAGGCGGCCACGATTGAATCGTTCCAGAACGGCACCACCCGATCGACTGTATCGCGCAGGCATTCCGTCGCAGGCAACTGATCGGGCTGCAAGCTCCGGTATCTGGGGTCGAACCTGGGGTGGCGGGGATCGTCCAGTTCCAGGGGATCGGGCGCAACCGCATAGGCACGGCGCCACAGCAGCACCTGTGCATCGCCATAGCGCGCAGCGGTTTCTGCCTTGTTCAGGCCCTGCAGCGCCCCATAGTGGCGCTCGTTCAGACGCCAGCTAAGGCCGATCGGCGTATGCATGGCATCCATGGCGTCCAGTGCAATCCACAGCGTGCGGATGGCGCGCTTGAGCAAGGAAGAGAAGGCCAGATCGAACTCGAAGCCATTTTCCCGAAGCAGCTCGCCGGCCAGGCGGGCTTGCTCGCGACCCGTATCCGTGAGATCCACATCCGTCCAGCCCGTGAAACGATTTTCAAGGTTCCACTGGCTCTCGCCATGACGCATCAGTACCAGTTTATGCATGATAGAACAGACCTAAAAGTTGAAAACTGCCGTCCATTTTATAATCCCTCGTCATACAATTCTTTTAAAGCTATTTACAGGACCCACCGTGGACTTCTTTCTTGAGCAAAATAACCTCTGGATCTTGCTGATCGCCCTGATTTCAGGCGGCATGCTGCTGTGGCCCAGCCTATCCAAAGGCCGCCCTGGCGGTCGCATCGATCTGAACGAGGCCATTCAGCAGGTCAACCGCGAGCACGGCCTGTTCCTGGACATCCGTCCTGCCGAGGAATTCAAGGCCGGCAGCATTCCACAGTCACGCAACGTGCCCGTCGAGGACTTGGATGCCAAAATGGGCACCCTGCCCAAAGACAAGCCCCTCATTCTAGTCTGCGCACGGGGGCGCGCGGCGCAACAAGTCGCCGCCAGGCTGCGCAAGCAAGGCTTTGATCAGGTATCCTGCCTCAACGGAGGACTCGACAGCTGGGTACAGGGCGGCATGCCACTGGCCAAGAAATCCTGATTTTTTCCCGAGGAACCATGGCAAACATCACCATGTACTGCACAACGGTGTGCCCATACTGCATACGCGCTGAAATGCTGCTCAAGCAGCGTGGCGTCACCGATATTCACAAAATCCATATCGACCGCGACCCCGATCAGCGCGCGCTCATGATGCAGCGCACCAAACGCCGCACCGTCCCGCAAATCTATATCAACGACATCCACATCGGCGGCTACGACGAACTGGCCGCCCTGGACCGCGCAAGCGGCCTCACCCCCATGCTGCAGGCCTGAGGCCCGCACCCTTTCCCATTACAGGACACACCATGCCCGAACAAAACCAGACTTCCGAAGGACAGGACCCCAGCTTTGGCCTGCAACGCACCTACGTCAAGGACATGTCGTTGGAAATGCCCAACGCTCCGGCTATCTTCCTCGACGAGGAAGCCCCCAGCGTCGAAGTCTCGATCCAGGTCGGTGGCCAGCAACTGGCCGAGACCGTCTTCGAATCTGTCGTCACCGCAACGGTCACTACTCGCATCAATGACAAGGTCCTATATCTGGTCGAACTGAGCCAGGCCGGTATTTTCGAGGCCGCCAACATCCCGGCCGAGCAGCTCGATCCGCTGCTGGGGATCGTGTGCCCGACGATGCTCTATCCGTATCTGCGCGCCAACGTCGCCGACGCCATCACCCGCAGCTCGCTGCCCCCGATGCACTTGGCGGAAATGAATTTCCAAGCGCTGTACGAACAACGCGCTGCTCAAGCACAAGCGGACAACGACAGCGCCAAGCAGGACTCCGGCCTCATCGTTCCGCCCGGCGCGCGCTAGGCCGCCATGCAGCCGACGCGTGTCAGCGTACTGGGCGCAGGCAGCTGGGGCACAGCCTTGGCTGCGCTTGCCAGCGCCCACGCCGACACGCTGATCTGGGCACGCGACCCCGAAGTCGCCCGATCCATCGACGCCCGACACATCAACCCGCGCCACCTGTCCGACATCACGCTCCCGCAGGCGCTACACGCCACGGCCGACTTTGATCAGGCCATGGCGCACATCCTGACCGACACCACCGCCGACCGACTGATCGTACTGGGCGTGCCGGTATCCGGGCTGGCCGACATCTGCAGCCGCATTGCCCAGGCCCTGCCCGCACAGCTACCCGCCCCGGTCCACCTGCTGTGGACCTGCAAGGGCATCCACCCTGACACGCAGCAGCTTCCTCAGGAAATCATCCAGAACGCCCTACCGAAATCGGATGGATTGCACACCGGCGTACTGTCCGGACCATCCTTCGCCAACGAAGTCGCACGCGGCCTGCCCGTCGCCCTGACACTCGCCGGCAAGCACGCCGGCACCGGCACCGTGACACAATCGGCCTTCCACGGCACACAGGCACGCATCTACACGACCACCGACGTCATCGGCGTGGAAATCGGCGGCGCACTCAAAAACGTCATCGCAATTGCCTGCGGTATCTGCGACGGCCTCGAACTGGGCGCCAACGCACGCGCAGCCCTGATCACCCGCGGCCTGGCCGAAATGCAGCGCCTGGGCGTCGCACTGGGCGGGCTGCCCGACACATTTTCCGGCCTGGCCGGCGTGGGCGACCTCGTCCTGACCGCAACCGGCGACCTATCGCGCAACCGCCGCGTCGGCGTAGCCATAAGCCAGGGCCAATCCCTGGAGCACATCCTGGCCGGCGGCATGACCGCCGAAGGCGTACGCTGCGCACGCGCCGCACTCGCACTGGGTGCACAACACCACGTTGACCTGCCCATCACCGCCGCAGTCTGCAGCGTCCTGTTCGACGGCACCCCCCCAAAACGCGCCGTCGCCGCCCTGCTATCCCGAGACCCCCGGCCGGAATAGCCTCATCATGCAAAAAGGGTCCGGGGTGGACTATCCGGTTTGG
>JAKDMO010000214.1 GCA_030452305.1 Alcaligenaceae bacterium
GATGGTGGCCGCAGGCATGCTGGTGGTCGGCATCCTGGCAATCCGCCATATCGCGAAGCTGGAGACCTGATATGAACCTGCCCTGGACGAATCTGTCGCTGCTGGATGCCCTGTCGCTGGCCGCCACGGTGCTGGCCCTGTTCGCGGTGGGTCTGTACCTGCATGGCCGCAGCGGGGTTCAGGCGCGCCTGAACCAGCGCCTGACGCGCTCCACGCGCGCGCATGGCAGCCTGACCCCCGACGAGCCGAGCCGAACCGGCCTGAGCAGCGCCGTGGGCAACGCCCTGCAAACCGTGGGCCGTGCCGTACCCCTGTTCAGTGCCGGACAGCGCAGCGAAATGGCGCAGAAACTGATCAGCGCAGGCTATCGGCGCCCCAGCGCGCTGCCCATAATGGTGGGCCTGTCCGCCGGTGTCGTCGTGATCATGCTGGCCCTGACCGTCACACTGGTCTGGCCGCATATGGAGGGGGCGAACCCCGGCCTGCGCCTGGGCAGCCTGCTGATCGGCGCCTATCTGGGCATGCTGCTGCCGCGCATGGTTCTGGATCGCATGGTGATCCGCAGGCAAAAAGCCATCCAGCGCAGCTTTCCCGACGCACTGGACTTGCTGGTGGTCTGCACCAATGCCGGCCTGGGCCTGAACGCCGCCCTGCAGCGCGTAGCCGAGGAACTGGAATTCATGGCCCCCCAATTGGCCGACGAGCTGGCCCTGACCTCGGGGCAACTACAACTGAGTGGGGATCCGAACATTGTGCTGCGCCAGTTCGCCGAACGGGTGGGTCTGGCCCCCATACGCAGCCTGGTGTCCACACTGATCCAGTCGCGCCAGTTCGGCACGCCCATTGGCCACGCGCTGCGCGTGCTGGCCCAGGGCGAACGCACGGCACGCCTGATGCGCACCGAGGAGGCCGCAGCCAAACTGGCGACCAAGATCACCCTGCCCATGATGATTTTCATCCTGCCCACCGTCATGATCGTGGCGGGGGGCCCAGCGGCCCTGAACCTGATGGCCGCCCTGGCAAAATAACCGGAGGCACGATGACACCCATACGATTCCTGCGCAGACCAAAGTCCCGACGCATCGTGCAGCTGCTGGGCGGCCTGGCCTGCTGTGCGGCGCTGGCGGCCTGCTCGCCCATGCGTCAGGCCAAGGTCGAACCCCTGCCCACGGCCATGGACGACGCCGCCATGCAGGCGGGCGAACTGCGCATCGCCGCCGCCTCACTGGCCAGCGGCGACATCGACACCGCGCTGTCCCTATATCAGCGCATCACCACCGTGCGCCCCACCATGACGGCGGGCTGGCTCGGCCTGGGCGACACCCTGTATCTGGCAGGCGACATGTCGGCGGCCCGCCAGGCCTACCAGGCCGCCCTGGAACGCGAACCCGGCCAGGCTGACGCCTTGCTGGGCATCTCGCGCATGGACATCCGCCAGCGCCGCTTTGCCGAGGCCATTGCCGGATATCAGGCCATCCTGCAGACCCACCCTGATCACCCCCTGGCGCTGTCCGGCCTGGGTGTGGCCTACGATCTGTCGGGCCGACCCACGCTGGCACAAGCCGCCTACCGCAGGGGGCTGCAGGCCCACCCCGATGACCCGGCGCTGCGCAGCAACCTGGGGCTGTCGCTGTCGTTGAACGGCCGGCCGCGCGAGGCCGTGAATGTGCTGCTGGATGTCATGGGTGTACCTGCCGGCCTGCCCCAGGGGCGCCATAATCTGGCCCTAGCCTACGCCATGATGGGCCGTGACGATGCGGCCGAAAGCATTCTGCTGTCCGATATGCCGCGATCCAGCGTGGACGACAACCTGACCTTCTATCACGAGGTCCGCCGGCGCATAGGCGCGGCGGGTAACTGACCATGCACGCCGCGCGCGCCCTGCTGCGAGCCCGCCGACGCCCTGCGGCGCGGGCCGGGCGTGTGCGTTGGCTGAGCCGTGGCGTGGCCGCCCTGGAATTCGCAATCGTATCGCCGCTGGTCATCCTGGTGATTTTCTTTTCGCTGGAAATCGGGATTGCGCTGTGGGCCGACGCCACGCTAGAGGTCGCCGCCTCGCGCGTGTCGCGACTGGGGCAACTGGGCGTAGAGGGCGACTGCACGACGGAAGTGCGCAAGGTGCTAGAGGACACCATGGGGCCCTGGGTCACCAGCATGGACGAATTGAAAATCGATGTGCGCCTCTACCACCCGGGCGAGCCCGCAGAGGACGTCGACTGGAGCGCGCCCGTCTGCAACGCCGGCGACCGGGGCGATATGGTGATCTACCACATTGCCTTTGACCGCCCCAGCTTTACCGGCATCCTTAGTTGGCTGGACATCCCGCTGCTGGAATTCCGGCGCACTGTACTGATACAGAACGAGCCATGAACACGAACCGCCGAACCGCCGCCCGACGCCGGCACCTGCAGCGCGGTGTCGCCGCCCTGGAAGCCGCCCTGCTGATGCCGGTGGCGATCTTTCTATTGCTGGGCAGTTTCGAGACCTACCAGTATTTTCGTGCCGATGCGATCGTGGCCCGTGCGTCCTTTGCCGTGGCCAATGGGGTGGCCATGCAGCCAAAACTGATCGGCGGCTCATGCAAACAGTCGGATTCCGTCTGCACCTACAGCACCATCGCCCAAGATCTGTTCACTCCGCTGAATTACGAGGCGCACGGCGGCTTGATTATCAGCGGCTTCAAAACAGATGTCGGCAGTGGATCAAACCCAAAGGCGGAATGGGATGATGACCCGTGGTCTTGCTCCTACAAGGGATCCAAGGGCGCTGCAGGCCCTGAAAGCCGCATTGCCGACACCGAAGATTTCCCACCGCCCCGAGCAGGCGACACCTTGATCGTGGCAGAAGTCTTTTACGAGTACGAACCCTACATCATGAGCTCGAAATTCTGGAGCTCACTGGGCGGCACAAAAATGCTGTACAGCCGATTTTTCTTTCGGCCGCGTTTCGAAGAACTGGGCGCGAAACCGCCCTGTCATTAGTCTGGCTAATTGTCCCATCGGAGGCAACCATGAAGCCAACCCTGCGCAAATCATTTTTCCGCCGCCTGCTGGGCCAGCAACGCGGTTCCGTCACCCCGCTGTTTCTGCTGTCGTTCACGGCCATCCTGGGCACCACCATGGGCGGTGTCGATCTGGTGCGCTACAACGTGGTCCAGAACCGATTGCAAAACGCCCTGGACGGCGCGACGCTATCGGCCGGCCGCAATCTGGAAAACCGCCAAATGGCCAATATGGGCGACCCAGGCTCAACGGAATACATGAGCTGGCAAGAGGACGCCTTCGGCTATTTTCACAGCAATATGCCGGAAAACTACCTGGGCAACACCATAGAGTCCGACGATCTGACCATCAGCTACAGCGACGATCCGCTGGGCACCGGCTACACCACGGGCCAGTTCGTCAGCATGCGAGTCGAAGGCACCCTGCCCCTGGTCAGCACCGGCTTCCTGGAACTCACATCCATGCAAGTGGTTGCAGAAAACCAGGCCGTGCGCCACACCCCCGCCGATATTGAACTGGTCATGGCGCTGGACAATACCGGATCAATGGACCGTGACGGAAAAATCAGAACCCTGCGCGAGGCTGCAACTGACCTCAGCAAAGTGCTGTTCGCCGCCCGCGACGATGTTCTAGAGGGCGAAACCCCGCGCGACATCACCATCGGCCTGGTGCCCTTTGCGGATACCGTGAACGTGGGCAACACCGACCACACCCGCGGCTGGCTGTCCAAGGACCATCTATACACCAGCTTCAAGCACCCCGGTCACGTTCCCGAGTATGTGCAGACGTACTTCCTGAAGCACAACTGGATGGGCTGCATCGCAGAACCCCTGCCGGCAGACTGGGGGGCGGCAACAAAACTGCCTGCCAAGGCCTGGACGCC
>JAKDMO010000215.1 GCA_030452305.1 Alcaligenaceae bacterium
GTGACCCCTGCCGTGTGAAGGCAGTGCTCTACCACTGAGCTAACCGCCCCGGTGATGTTCGCGCGGATGCATGATCAGGCCGTGCACAGCGAACCACAGGGAAGGCCGAAATTGTACACGATCGACGCTGAATCTGCAGGCGCTAGACCACGCTCAGACCCCCTCTGCGGCGTCCGGCGCGCCCAGGCTGCGCCAGACGCAGGGCTTGCCTGCTGCCTTGTCCAGTTCGTCCAGGTAGGCCTCGTGTGCCGCCAGCGCGTCAGCTCCCGCCGGCAAGACCGGCAGGCCCGAGGCATCGAATCGCGGTGCGGCGCCACCTGCGACGCCCGTGGCGCCATCCTGCTCGCCGTCCATCAGCAGGGAGTCCTGGCCGCGTGTCATGGCCAGCCAGACTTCGCCCAGCAATTCGGAATCCAGCAGGGCGCCGTGCAGGGTGCGGTGCGCGTTCGAGATCCCGAACCGTTCACACAGGGCATCCAGGTTGTTGCGCTTTCCCGGGAACATTTCCCGCGCCACCATCAGCGAATCGGTGACCTTGGCGCACAGGGTTTCGAATTTTGGCTTGCCCGCACGCACCAGTTCCGCGTTCAGGAATTTGACGTCGAAACTGGCGTTGTGAATGATGACTTCGGCGCCCTGGACAAAGTCGGCGAGCTGGTCGGCGATTTCGGGAAAGCGTGGGTGCTGTGCCAGGAATTCGGTCTGCAAGCCGTGGACACGCAAGGCCTCCGGGTCGCTGTCGCGATCGGGATTCACGTACAGGTGCAGGTGATTTTTGGTGACTTGGCGGTTCTGGATTTCGACGCAGGCCAGCTCGACGATGCGGTGTCCCTGTTCGGGTTCCAGGCCGGTGGTTTCGGTGTCCAGTACGATTTGTCGCATGATGATGTGTGATCCTGTGTTCAGAGGGACGCAGCGGTGTCCGCCACCTGGGCGGCGCCTTGGTTGGCGAGGGCGTCGGCACGTTCGTTGCCTGGATCGCCGGCGTGGCCCTTGACCCATTTCCAGTGTAGTTCGTGCTGCTGGGCCAGGGCGTCGAGTTCCTGCCAGAGGTCGGCGTTTTTCACCGGCTTTTTGTCGGCGGTGCGCCAGCCGCGCCGTTTCCAGTTGACCATCCACTCGCTCATGCCTTTCATGACATAGGTCGAGTCGGTGTGGATAGTGACGACACAGCGGCGCTTCAGGGCTCGCAGGGCTTCGATGACGGCCTGCAGTTCCATGCGGTTGTTGGTCGTGTCCAATTCACCGCCATACAGGGTTTTTTCACGTGTGCCCTGACGCAGCAGTGCGCCCCAGCCACCCGGCCCCGGGTTGCCTTTGCAGGCGCCGTCGGTCCAGATTTCCACGTGGGGTTCAGCCATTGATGGGTTCCTTGATACGATTTGTGGCGGGTGAGGCAGCCTGATGCCGTGTGCGCCGGTTTTTGCTCTTGCGCCACGACGGGCCGACCAGACGCATGCCCGCGACACGCTTGACGGCGGCAATTGCATAGACGGCCCCGCAGGCAGGCCACCAACGGTCGCCGGCCGCATCCATGAAGCGCCAGCGGCGCAGCCAGGTTTCTGAGGTGCACAGCGGCGTGTAGCAGCCCAAGCGCCCCCGGCTGGGTTCGAAGGATAACAGTTTGAACCAGTCCTTGAGGCGCCTGGGCGAGACTTGCTCGGGCACAGGCACGGGCAGGCGCAGCGCCAGGCCCGGCAGGGATTCGCGTGCCCCCCACAGGCTGAAGGGATTGAAACCCGTGATCACGACGTGCCCTTCGGGCATCAGCACGCGTTCGACTTCGCGCAGCAACTGGTGCGGATCGCTGGCGCACTCCAGGGCATGGGGCAGCACCAGCAGATCCACGCACTGCGAGTCAAATGGCAAACATTCGGAATCGCAGACCACGCGGCCGCCGCGCGTGCCGATCGGCACCCCCAGGCCATGCGCCGCGCACTTGTACGGGATGCGATTGGCCTGCAGCAAGTCCCAGTGCGGCATGCCGATTTGTATGGCATGATAGCCAAACATATTGCTGACCATGCCGTCCACCTGTGTCTGCTCCCAGGCACGTACGATGGTGCCGGCCGGTGTATCCAGCCATTGCGCCAACTCGATCGACATTGTTTGGTCCAGCGGCATATTGGCTCCCGCTCAGTTATGAAAAACGATACTGCCCAACCCCAAGCCGTAGCCGCGCTGACGCCCGTCCCGGCGCTATCCGATAACTATATCTGGATGGTCCGGAAAAATGGCCATGCCCTGGTCGTTGATCCGGGCGAGGCGGCCCCGATCCAGGCCTTGCTGCGCGACGGTCTGGTGCTGGATGCCATCCTGCTCACGCATCACCACGGCGACCATGTGGGTGGGGTGCAAGCATTACAACAGCTAACCGGGGCGCGCGTCTATGGGCCGGCAACCGAACGTCTGCCGTATTGCGACGTGCGTCTGCGCGAAGGCGATATGGTCGAGTTGCCAGGTCTGGATCTGCAATTCCAGGTGCTTGATATTCCGGGGCATACCGCCGGCCATATCGCCTACTACGGCATGCTGGATGCCGATACGCGGGCGGTGTTCTGCGGCGACACGCTTTTTTCGGTGGGCTGCGGCAGAATTTTTGAGGGCACCCCTGCCCAAATGGTTGAATCCTTGGGTAAACTAAAGGCTTTACCGCAGGATACCCTGGTGTGCTGTGCGCATGAATACACGGCTGGAAATATCGGCTGGGCCTTGCATGTCGAGCCCGATAACGCCGCCTTGCAGCAACGCGCACAGGACGTGACACGCTTGCGCAGTCTGGGGCGGCCCACCGTCCCGCCAAGCCTCGCGTCCGAACTGCAAACCAATCCGTTCCTGCGACTCGATCACGCGCAAGTCGGCGCGGCGGCAGCCGCCCACGTGGGGACACGGCTGGATTCCCCCCAGGCGATCTTCGCCGGCCTGCGCCAATGGAAAAATGATTTCAAATAGCCACCCATGAATTTTCTGCGAATATCCGCCCTGCTTATCCTGGCCGTGCTGGCGGGCTGTGCCTCCCAGCAATCCGCTACCAACCAGCAGGCCTACGTCGCGGAAGACACCTCGCGCACCATCGACCTGACCCACCCCCCACGCGATATGTGGGATCGCATCCGACGGGGCTTCGCCATCCCGAACCTGCACGACGGGCGCGTGGATTACTGGACGGACTACTACGCATCCCATCCAGAATCCGTATTGCTGATGAGCAAGCGCGCCGGGAAATACCTGTATTACATCGTCAATGAACTGAATCAGCGCGGTCTGCCCACCGAATTGGCCCTGCTGCCCTTCGTCGAAAGCGCCTATAACCCCAACGCCTATTCGCGCTCACACGCCTCGGGCCTGTGGCAGTTCATCCCCAGCACGGGCACCCACTACAAGCTAGAGCAAAACTGGTGGCGCGACCAGCGTCGCGACCCGGTTGCCTCGACCAATGCCGCGCTGGACTACCTCAGTTATCTGTACGATTTCCAGGGCGACTGGTACCTGGCGCTGGCATCCTACAATTGGGGCGAGGGCTCGGTAAAGCGCGCCATCAAGAAAAGCACCGAGGCGGGCGACATCCCCGTCTACACTAACCTAAAGATGCCCGAGGAAACGCGCAACTACGTGCCCAAGCTCCAGGCAATCAAGAACATCATCGCGCGGCCCGACAAATACGGCATCACGCTGCCCAATGTCGATAACTCACCCTATTTCACCACGGTTCATAAATCGCAGGACATCGATATCCAGGTCGCCGCAGAACTGGCCGAGATGCCGATAGACGATTTCAAGGCGCTGAACCCGGCCTACAACCGCCCCATTATCCTGGGCAGCAAGCACCCTGCCCTGCACCT
>JAKDMO010000216.1 GCA_030452305.1 Alcaligenaceae bacterium
GCCCAGACCCTGGTGTTCGTCGAGGTGCGTGAACGCCACAATCCACGGTTCGGGGGTGCAGCCGCCAGTGTAAACCGCCACAAACAGGAAAAACTTCTGCGCGCCGCCCGGTTTTTCCTGCCCCAGATCTCGCGAATCTGCTTTGATGGACGGACCCCGGCCTGCCGCTTCGATGTGATCTGCGTCGAGGACGAGGGACTGGTTTGGCTGAAAAACGCATTTTCCGCCTGAAATCGTTACGATCATCCATCAATCACCTGATGCACTCATGCGATAATCCCGCTATGGACATGACCTCCAGAATGACTTCGCACTTTGACGATGCAATCGACACCTTCAAGGCCGGCGCGCGCGAACTCGCCCCCACCCTGGCCACTGGGGTCGATCTGCTCTTTGGTGCACTGACAAACAACGCACGCATCCTGGCCTGCGGCAACGGCGGTTCGGCTGCCGATGCCCAGCACTTCATCGCCGAACTCGTCGGTCGTTTCGAGCGTGATCGCCTGCCGCTGGCCGGTATCGCCCTGAACACAGACACATCGATCATGACGGCTGTGGGCAACGACTATGGTTTCAACACCATCTTCGAGCGCCAGGTGAACGCCTTGGGCCAACCCGGTGACGTGCTGGTCGCCATATCGACCAGCGGCAACTCGCCCAACATCGTGCGCGCCATCGAGGCCGCCCACGAGCGCGAGATGCAGGTGATTGCCCTGACTGGCAAGGGCGGCGGCCAGATCAACACCCTGCTCTACGAAACCGATATCCATTTTTGTGTGCCCAGCGACCGGACCATGCGCATCCAAGAGGTCCACATCATGCTGCTGCACGCGCTGTGTGACGGAATTGACGCCCTGCTCTTAGGAGACACGCTTTGAAGACCATTCCCCGACGCCGTTTCGTCCAAATCAGCCTCGCCCTAGCCGGCGTACTTCCGCTATCCGCATGCGGCCTGCTTGTGGTGGGCGGCACCGCAGCCACTACGGCCGTCGTGGCCACCGACCGACGCACCGCCGGCGAGCAGGTCGACGACCAGACCATCGAACTGCGCGTAGCCAGTGAAATGAACAAGGCATTCGGCGACAAGGCCCGGGTACTGGCCACGGCCTACGCCGGCCGCGTCCTGCTGGTGGGCGACGTACCCACCGAAGCCGACCGTCAGCAGGCCGAGGCCATCACCAAAACCATTCCCAAGGTTCAGAAAATCGACAACTACATCCGCGTAGGCGACATCACGCCGCTTAGCGTGCGCACGAACGACACCTGGCTGACCTCGCTGGTCAAGGCCGAAATGGTGAAAACCAAGGAAGTCCCCTCGCGCACCATCAAGATCACGACCGAACGCGGTGTCGTCTATCTGATGGGCAAGGTCACCGGCGAGGAAGGCCAGCGCGCCGGCATTGTGGCCTCTAGTGTCAAGGGCGTGAACAAAGTCGTAAAATTGTTCCAGACTGTCTCACGCGAGAGCATTCTCGCCGAGCCCGGCGTGCCGTCTTCGTCGCAGCCCGCGCCGGTCACGGATTCATCGAGTACGTCCACAACGAGCGATAGCGACGTACAAACCATGCCGATCAAATGAAAAAAATTCTATTCAGTCTGCTTGCTGTCGTGGCCGTCGCCGGCCTCGGCGCCTGGCAGTTTTCCGCAACGGCGCAGACCGCGCCTGAAGTCACATTTACAGACCTACAAGGACAGTCCGTCACCACCGAAGACTTACGCGGCAAGGTCGTTCTGGTGAAGTTCTGGGCCACCAGCTGCACCACGTGTATCGCGCAGATGCCCGACACGATCAAGCACTATCAGGACTTGGCGCCCAAAGGCTTCGAGACCATCGCCGTGGCCATGCAGTACGACCCACCCAATTACGTGAAAACCTACGCCGAAACGCGCAATCTGCCCTTCCCCGTGGTGATCGATGCACAGGGCAAAATCGCCCGCGCGTTCGGTGACGTGCAGCTGACACCCACAGCCTTTCTGATCGACAAGCAAGGCCACATCATCAAGCGCTATCTGGGCAACTATGACGAGCAGGCATTCCTGCGTACCGTTGAAAAGGCCCTGACCTCATGACCGAACAGCCCGCCGGCACTCACCCCGCCGAGGTGAAGGCTGAGGTCCTGTCCGAGGCGCTGCCCTATATTCGCCGCTTTCACGGCAAGACCGTGGTCGTCAAGTACGGCGGCAATGCCATGACCGAGGAACACCTGCAGCGCAGCTTTGCCCATGATGTGGTGCTGCTCAAGCTCGTCGGCCTGAATCCCGTAGTGGTGCACGGCGGCGGCCCGCAGATCAACCGCGCTCTCAAGCGCGTCGGCAAGGAAGGCGTGTTTGTTCAGGGCATGCGCGTGACCGACGCCGAGACCATGGAAGTCGTCGAATGGGTGCTGGGCGGCCAGGTCCAGCAGGACATCGTCATGATGATCAACGAGGCCGGCGGCAAGGCTGTGGGCCTCACCGGCAAGGATGGCTGCCTGATCGAAGCGCGCAAGAAACTCATGCCCGACCCCGAGCACCCAGGCGAAGTGCTGGATATCGGTTTCGTGGGCGACATCACGCGCATCGAGCCGGCTGTGGTCAAGGCCTTGCAAGACGACCAGTTCATCCCCGTGATTTCATCAATCGGCTACGGCGAAGGCGGCCAGGCCTACAACATCAATGCTGATGTGGTGGCTGGCAAGATCGCAGAAGTACTAGGCGCTGAAAAGCTGGTCATGCTGACCAACACGCCCGGCGTACTCGACAAAAACGGCCAGTTGCTGCGCAGCCTCTCGGCGCACACAATCGACGAACTGTTCCAGGACGGCACCATATCGGGCGGCATGCTGCCAAAAATCTCTTCGGCACTGGACGCGGCACGCTTTGGCGTCAATGCCGTACATATCATCGACGGTCGCGTGCCGCACTGCCTGCTGCTTGAAATCCTGACCGATCGCGGCGTAGGCACCATGATCAGCTCGCACTAGGCCACATGCGGCCGGTGCGCGCACCCAGTCCTCTGTATCGCAGTCGTGGCCGGGCCTCGGCCGACGAGCCCGTCTGGCTGTTTGATCTGGACAACACTCTGCACGATGCCTCGCACGCCATTTTCAAGACCATCGATCAGCGCATGGCACAGGCCGTCGCCACCAGCCTGGGGGTCGATACAGAAACGGCCAATACCCTGCGTACGCGCTACTGGAAGCGATACGGCGCAACCGTGATCGGCCTGGTACGCCACCATGGGGTCAGGGCACGGGATTTCCTGGCGCTGAGCCACGATTTCGAGATCGCGCCCCTGGTGCACGGGGAAACCGGCCTGGCTGCACGATTTCGTCAGTTTCCAGGCCGCAAGATCCTGCTGACCAATGCCCCAGAGGACTACGCGCGCGAAGTGCTCCGTGCCCTGGGCATCCTGCAGTGTTTTGATGGGCTGTGGGCCATCGAGCACATGACTTTGCAGGGCCGCATGCGGCCCAAGCCCTCGCTTGCGCTGATGCGCCAGGTGCTGGCGCGCCTGAAGGTTCCCGCCGGCCAGGTCACCCTGGTCGAAGACACGCTGGGAAATCTGAAAAGTGCGCGACAGGCCGGCATGCGCACCGTCTACCTGTACCACCCGGGAACGCCGTTCTCGACCCTGCGACACGGGCGTGACCTGTACGTGGACACCCGGATCAACGCCCTGTGGCCACTGCTGATCCGCCGACGCGGTCACGGCACACCAGGCAATCGGGGTCGCGCCTGAAACGCACAGTATTCCACTGCATGCTCAGGGCGTCTATGCACAGCAGACGGCCCACCAGGGGCTCGCCAAAGCCCGCCAACAGCTTGATGGCCTCGCTAGCCTG
>JAKDMO010000217.1 GCA_030452305.1 Alcaligenaceae bacterium
CTGCACGATACGCTGGGGCTGGCGGGTTCTGGTGGGGTGCTGGAAATCCTTGCCCGCCTGCTGGCGGGCGAGGCCTTGGATGCAATGCCACAGCCTGCGAAAGGCGTCACTTATGCCGAAAAGCTTCAGAAATCCGAGGCGGCGCTGGATTTCAGCCTGGATGCGGCGACCTTGGCGCGTCGCGTGCGGGCGTTCGATCCCTTTCCTGGGGCCACCATGCATCTGCCGGGTATCGAATTGCCTGTGAAGGTTTGGGGGGCGCTGGCCGTGGACGCGGTACAGGGTGCTGCCCCCGGTACGCTTGTGCGCGCCACCCCCGAAGGTATTGATATCGCGACCGCTGACGGGGTGCTGCGAATCGTGGCACTGCAAAAGGCAGGGGGGCGGCGCCAGACTGTGGCGCAGTTCATGCAGGGCTGGTCGGCACCCTGAACCGTCAGCCAACCTTCAACTGGCGTTTTTCTTGCGCGAGGTATCGATGCCCAACTGCTTGAGCTTGCGATACAGGTGCGTGCGCTCGAGTCCGGTACGCTCGGAAACCCGGGTCATACTGTGATTTTCACGTACCAGATGGAATTCGAAATAAATGCGCTCGAATTCGTCGCGCGCATCGCGCAGGGGCTGTTCCAGGGAAATGCTGCCTAAGTGCGAGGAGTCGGGCTTTGGGGCGGCTGCGGGCTGCGCGGGGTCGGTAGATTGGGCAAGCGCAGGGGTTTGTGTAAAGACAGGATCGATCGGCCGTTCGGTGCGCGCGCGCATCGATTCCGGAATCACCGGGCGGGCCAGCCCCGAGGCCACTGACTTCAGCAGTTTTTGCAAGGTGATCGGCTTTTCGAGGAAATCCACCGCGCCGATGCGCGTGGCCTCGACGGCGGTATCCACGGTGGCGTGGCCGCTCATCATGATCACGGGCATGTTCAGCAACCCCTGGCTGCTCCATTCCTTCAGCAGCGTGACGCCGTCGATATCCGGCATCCAGATATCCAGCAGGACCAGATCGGGCCGACCGCGCAGTCGCGATTCACGCGCTTGGGCGGCATTCTCGGCGAGTTCAATCGTGTGACCTTCGTCATAGAGGATTTCCGACAGCAACTCGCGGATGCCTATTTCATCATCGACAACCAGGATTCTGGCCATAACACCTCTCTATTGCTTTTCCGTATTATCGTGTGCTTGATCTGTCGCGTCCAGTGAGCGCCCCGATCCGGCCAGTTGTGTGAACAGAATCGAGATGCGCGCACCGCCCTCGGGCCGATTGGAAACATCGACCCGTCCCCCATGTTCATCGACGATTTTCTTGACGATCGCCAGGCCCAGCCCTGTGCCTGTGGCCTTGGTGGTGACGTAAGGTTCGAACACCCGACTGAGGACCTGTTGGCCAAAGCCTGGGCCGTTATCCGACACGGTAAAGCGCACGCCGTGGCCGGTCGCGCCGTGTTCTTCGCTGATCCTCAGATCCTTGGTCTGCACGGCGATGCGCGCCTCAGAGACCGAGCGGTGCTGGCAAGCCGCGTCGCGCGCATTGGCCAGCAGGTTGTGGATGACCTGGCGCAGTTGGGCCGGGTCGCCTTCGATGGCGGGCAGTTGCTCGGCGAAATAGACGTCGATATGTACACTGCGGCCATCCTCGCGGCTCATTCCCTCGGCTGGATCCCAACCGTACAGGACCAGGACTTCGGTAATCAGTTCATTCAGATCGATGGCCTGTATCTGCGCCGGAGGCGTGCGGGCATATTCGCGGAAATCATCGACCATTCTTTTCAGCGAGGCGACCTGATTGACGATGGTGGTCGTCGACCGCGTCAGCATGGCTGCATCGCTCGGATCGAGTTTGTCACCCAGCTTCATGGCCAGGCGTTCGGCTGAGAGCTGGATAGGCGTGAGCGGATTTTTGATTTCATGGGCCAGGCGGCGTGCGACCTCGCCCCAGGCTACGGTGCGGTTTGCGGAAATCACTTCGCTGATATCGTCGAACACGACCAGATAGCCGTCGCCATGGTTGTTCATGTGCAGGCGGGTGCCGCGGGCAAGCAGCGTGGCCACGTGTTTTTTGCGTTCGTTGTCGGTCGTGTCCTCGAGTTCGATTTCGAACTGCTGCTGCCAGTAGGGGCGTGACGATCCAACAGCGGCGTGCGAGGCAAAGGCCTCGCGGATGTGCTGGGCGAGGGGCAGCGCGCCTTCCACGATTTCCAGGGGCCGGCCTGTAACGGTGCGCAGGTCCATGTGCAGGATGCTCTGGGCGCCGCTGTTGAACTGTGTGACACGAAAGGCTTCGTCAAAAACCAGCACGCCCGAGGACAGGTTGGCGAGAATCGATTCCAGATACAGATTGCTTTGCTCGAGCTGGCGGCGGTTGCGATCGACCGTTTGCCTGGCGTCTTCGAGCTGGCGTGTCATGGCGTTGAACGAACGGGTTAACTGGCCAATTTCGTCCTTCTCGGGAGGCTCGGGCAGGGCCCGGTAGTCGCCCACGCCCACAGCCTGGGTGCCCGATGCCAGGGTCAGCAAGGGACGCACCAGACGTCTGGAAACGGCCAGCGCCGCGACGATTGCGGCGAATACCGCAAGAATCAAGGCCAGGGTCAGCGTGATTCCATAGAGTTTGCGCAGGCCCAGGCGCGAGAGGGCCAATTCCTGATAGTCGCGGAAACCCTGCTGGACCTGATCGGCATTGCGTGCGATGGATTCGGGCACCGGCTGGATAACCTGCAGCCAACGTGTATCCGAACTGACGCCCAGTGTCGAGTTGCCCAGCGCCGAGCTGAAGTGATCGGCGGTGCCGATGGGGACGACGATCCGGATGTGCAGGCTGCTGCTGGTCATCGTGGACCCTGTGTCGGGTGTATCGACCTCTGCGGCGGCGTAGCCTTGTGCCACCCTAAGCTGATTCATCACGCTTGAGGGTGGCATGTCGGGCAGCAGCTGGCCGTAGGCGGATGAGGAAAACGCGATCAGGCGGCCATTGCCGGTGAATACCATGGCCTCGGCGATGCTATGGTTCTCACGCAGCGGGGTGATCAGCATGGCGATTTCGGCATCACTCACATCGTTGATCCGGGCGGCGATGGCGTGGGCGCGCTCGCTCAGTTCGGCCTGCTGGGTGTCCAGCGCAGCACGCCCGAGGTTCAGGCCGGCCTCCAGGGCGCTGTCCACGCGCACGTTGAACCAGGATTCGATCGAACGCGACATGAACTGGACCGACAGCACATAGATCAATATGCCCGGCAGTATGCCGATCAGGGTAAAGAACAGGGCGAAGCGCGCAGTCAGGCGTGCGCCGAATTGCCGACGACGGATCTGTCGCAGCAGGTGCACTGTCAGGATCAGGACCCACGAGATCAGCGCGACGGCCAGCACGCCGTTGAGTACAAGCAGCACATCGTACTGCTGGGCGTAGCGCGAAGCGTTGCCGGTGGACCACACCAGCAGGCCGAGCAATGCCAGTGCGCTGATCGAAGCGACGATCAGCGCAGCGCGCAGCATCCAGCGCATCAGCGCTGGGGCTCGCCGACGGAAACTGAAAACGTGAACTTTTTCCATGGTGTCGTCAGGGACCAGGCACTGCTGTTCAGGGCGTTGACCTGAAACGGCCGGGCCAGGCGTGAAGTGTCCAGCCGCAAGCGTATGCGGCCCGAGTATTCGGTGTCGGTATCCAGATTGCTGGATGCCGTGATATCCCAGTCACGTATGTGTTTGACGAGAGCCAGGGCCTCGTCCAGCGTGGTGGCCGGCAGCGACAGATCACCCGTGCCCACACGCCATTGGCGGGTTAATGCGTTGTATTGCACACGCCAGGT
>JAKDMO010000218.1 GCA_030452305.1 Alcaligenaceae bacterium
CGCAGCCTGTACCCGGTGCGGGAAATCGAACTACTGCCCGGGCGCGAATTTCCCATGGACGAAGACGCCCGCAACCATTTCCGCGCACGTTTCCGCGAAGTATTCGAGGGCGATCCCTCGCGCGCCCTGCCCTACAAGGACATCGGCAACGGCATCGCCTTTGCCGGCGTCGAATACTACCTGCCCTTGTTCTTTGACCAGACGGCGACGCTGTTCGACTACCTGCCCGAACGCGCACTGACCGTCACCCTGGGCGATGTGTCCGCCGCCATCCGGCAGTTCACCGACGACACACGCAGTCGCTGGCAATTCCTGAAATCGGATCGCGAACGCCCCGTCCTGCCACCCGACACGCTGTTCCTGGGCGAGGAGGACTTCTTTGCACGGCTGAAGCCCTTTGCGCGCCTGAGCCTTGCCGAAGGCGCGCACCCCGATTTCCTGGCATCCCCCGACGTAGCGGTCAACCGCCGGGCAGACGACCCGCTGGCCGGCCTGCGCCGTCACCTGGACACCAAGGGCCGGCGCACAGCGCTGTGCGTGGACACCGCCGGGCGGCGCGAAACCATTTCCGACATGCTGTCCGAATACAGCCTGCCGCCCGATGCCGCCTATGACACCCTGCAGGATTTCCTGCAGGCCGACACGCATTTTGCCCTGGTGCTCGCGCCGCTGGCCGCCGGGTTCGGCCTGGCCGCCGACGGCCTGACGCTGCTGACCGAAAACGATCTATATCCCAGCCAGGCGCGGCGCCCCGCCCGAGCCAGACGCCGTCAGGAACACGCCAGCGACGTGGACGCCATGGTGCGCGACCTGGCCGAACTGCGCGAAGGCGACCCCGTCGTCCACGCCCAGCACGGTATTGGCCGCTACCGCGGGCTGATCGATATGGACCTGGGCGAAGGCTCGATGGAATTCCTGCACCTGGAATACGCCCGAGGCGCCACCCTGTACGTACCCGTGTCGCAACTGCATGTGATCGCGCGCTATAGCGGCGCCGACCCCGAACACGCCCCATTGCACCCCCTGGGCTCCGGCCAATGGGAAAAAGTACGCCGCAAGGCCGCACGCCAGGCGCGGGACACGGCAGCCGAATTGCTGGCGCTCTATGCGCAGCGCGCCGCCCGCGAGGGCTTCCGCTTCAAACTACCCGCCCGCGACTACCAGGCCTTCGCCGAAGGCTTCGGTTTCGAGGAAACCCCCGACCAGGCGGTCGCCATCACTGCCGTGATCGAGGACATGACCTCGGGCCGTCCCATGGACCGATTGGTCTGCGGCGATGTGGGTTTTGGCAAGACCGAAGTCGCGCTACGCGCCGCCTTCCTGTCGGTCATGAACGGCCGCCAGGTCGCATTGCTGTGCCCCACCACGCTGCTGGCCGAGCAACACGCCCAGAACTTCAGCACCCGCTTTGCCGATTGGCCGGTACGCATCGCCGAGCTTTCGCGCTTTCGCACAAACAAGGAAACCGCCCAGGCCATCGCCGGCCTGGCCGACGGATCCGTGGACATCGTGATCGGCACGCACAAGATCCTGTCCAAGGACGTGCGCTTCAAGCAATTGGGCCTGGTCGTGATCGACGAGGAGCACCGCTTTGGCGTGCGCCAGAAGGAAGCCCTGAAGGCCCTGCGCGCCGAGGTCGATGTGCTGACCCTGACGGCCACACCCATCCCGCGCACCCTGGGCATGTCACTGGAAGGCATACGCGATTTTTCCGTTATCGCCACCGCACCGCAAAAGCGCCTGGCCATCAAGACCTTTGTGCGCCGCGAGGACGGCAGCACCATACGCGAGGCGCTGCTGCGCGAACTCAAACGCGGCGGCCAGGTGTATTTCCTGCACAACGAAGTCGAAACCATCGAAAACCGGCGCGCCAAGCTCGAAGAACTGGTGCCCGAGGCGCGTATCGCTGTCGCCCACGGCCAAATGGGGGAACGCGAACTGGAAGACGTCATGAAGGGCTTCTACCAGCAGCGCAGCAATGTACTGCTGTGCACCACCATCATCGAAACCGGTATCGACGTGCCCACGGCCAACACCATCGTCATCCACCGCGCCGACAAGCTCGGCCTGGCGCAGCTGCACCAGTTGCGCGGCCGGGTCGGGCGCTCGCACCACCAGGCCTATGCCTACCTGCTGACCCCCGGCGAGGACGCGATCTCCAGCAACGCAAAGAAACGCCTCGAAGCCATCCAGTCCATGGAGGAACTGGGCGCCGGGTTCTTTCTGTCCATGCACGACCTGGAGATCCGTGGCAGCGGTGAAGTGCTGGGCGAATCACAATCCGGAAACATCCAGGAAATCGGCTTTTCCATGTACAGCGACATGCTGAACACGGCCATCCGAGCGCTGAAATCCGGCGAGGAGCCCGAGCTCGACACGCCCTTTGATGCACAATGCGAAGTCAATCTGCACGCCCCCGCACTGCTGCCCCCGGACTACTGCCCCGACGTCCATGCCCGGCTGGGACTCTACAAGCGCCTGTCACACGCCTCGCACGACGACGACCTGATCCTGATCCAGGAGGAACTGATCGACCGCTACGGCAAGCTGCCCGAGGCCGCCCACACCCTGCTGGCCCTGCATCGCCTGCGCCTGCTGGCCGAACCCATGGGGGTGATCAAGATCGACGCAGGCGAAACCCAGGCCTCGATCCAGTTCTCGGCCAAACCCAACGTCGAGCCCCTGAGCATCATCGAACTGGTGCAGCAGGATCGCAACATCCGCCTGAACGGCCCCGATCGGCTGAAAATCAGCTATGGCGGCACAGTGGATGTGCCGGGTCGGCTGCGCACCGTGCGCGGGGCGCTGCAGCGCCTTAACGGACGCCCGCCAGCCTGAACCAGTTCAGAATGGCATCCAGGGGGCTGTAGTCCAGTGCAAAGCGCGCCTGAGCCCGCACAGCCGGCTTGGCCCGGTATGCCACGGAATACGTCGCGTGCGCCATCATGCGCAGATCGTTTGCACCGTCACCCACCACAATGATCTGATCGGGCGCGGCCCCCAGCCTGGCTGCCGCAGCAGCCACCAGGTCGGCCTTGGCCTGGCCATCCACAATCTCGCCCAGCACACGCCCGGTCAATACGCCATCCACAATTTCCAGCGTGTTGGCATGCGCCTCGGCCAGCCCCAGACCCCGGCGCAGGCGCTCGGTGAAATAGGTGAAGCCGCCCGATACCAGTACAGTGTGCAGCCCCGAAGCCCGCGCCACCTCGATCAGGCGCTCGGCCCCCGGGTTCAGCGCCAAGCGCGTATCAAAGACCGCGTGCAGTGCCGATTCAGGCGCACCGCGCAGCAAGGCCACCCGGCGACGCAGACTTTCCTTGAAATCCGGGATTTCCCCGCGCATCGAAGCCTCAGTGATAGCTGACACCTCTGCCTTGCGACCCACCGCATCGGCAAGCTCGTCTATGCATTCTATGTTGATCAGCGTCGAGTCCATGTCCATCGCCAGCAGCTTGCAGCTGCGAAACGGCACCAGCTCGTCCAGGCATGCGGCGTCGATACGCCGCTGTACGCAAAAATCACGCACCTCGTCCAGACTATCGGTATTCACATCCAAGACGCGTACATTCGTCGGCCCAATCAACTGAACACCCGAGGCACCGGCCACTGCGGCAATGCGTTCGACATCCGCCGGTAGAAGATTGGGGCTTTGCAAAATCAAGTGGGACATGGCGTGCAGGCGGGAAAGAGTCAACAGGAATGTCGGTGATTGTACCGATATCCCTTATCCGGAATCCTTTTCCAACCCGGCAGAACCGCTCATTCATCCGTATTTATACCTATTTCGTTCA
>JAKDMO010000219.1 GCA_030452305.1 Alcaligenaceae bacterium
GTGCCGGTGCAGCAGGTCGAATTCGACATCGTCGATGAGTTCTCGGGCAGCGACCGGGGCGACGGGGGTTTCGGCAGCACGGGCAGAGGCTAGGCCGACAGTTCCTCCCCCAGATAGGCGGCGCGCACTTTGGGATCATCCAGCAGTTGACCCGATGGGCCATCGAGGATGATCCGCCCCGACTCCATGACGTAGCCCCGCTGGCTGACTTCCAGGGCCAGGCGGGCGTTTTGCTCGATCAGCAAAATGGTCACGCCTTCGGCCGCCACGGCACGCATCACCTCGAACACCTTTTCGACCATCAACGGCGCCAGCCCCATGGACGGCTCGTCGAGCAGCAGCAGGCGCGGCTTGGACACCATGGCGCGACCCATGGCCAGCATCTGCTGTTCGCCCCCCGACAGGGTGCCGGCCGACTGACGGCGGCGTTCGGCCAGACGCGGAAACAGCTCGAACACATGTTCGATCGTCGCCCGGGTCTCGGCGGTGTCGCGGCGCGTATAGCCCCCCATATTCAGGTTTTCCTCGATCGTAAGCCGGCCAAAGATGCCACGCCCCTCGGGCACCATCACCAGCCCCTCGCGCACCCGTTCGTGCACGGGGCGCCCGGCGATCGGCCTGCCGTCATACGTGACCTGCCCGCCTGCGACCGGCGCCAATCCGCAGATGGCGCGCAAGGTAGTGCTTTTCCCGGCACCGTTGGCACCAATCAGACAGACCAATTCGCCGTGCCCGACCCCCAGGCTGATTTCCTTGACCGCGCGAATGCCGCCGTACGACACGCTCAGCATGCTGATATCCAGCAGGTTCTCTGACTGATTCATATCTCGTTCCTCGCCGTTTCGGTCGCTGCACCCGCGCCAAGGTAGGCCTCGATCACCTTCGGGTTCTTTTGGACTTCGGCCGGTGCGCCTTCGGCCAGGACCTTGCCGTATTCCAGCACCAGCACCCGGTTGCACAGGCCCATAACCAGCTTCATGTCGTGCTCGATCAGCAGCACCGTCACGCCGTCATCACGAATCTTTTCGATCAGACGGCGCAGCACCAGGGTTTCAGAGGCATTCATGCCCGCTGCGGGCTCGTCCAGTGCCAGCAAGGCTGGATCCGTGGCCAGTGCGCGGGCAATTTCCAGACGCCGCTGATCCCCGTAGGGCAGCGCACTGGCCATGTGGTCGGCACGATCAGCGATCCCGACATACTCAAGCAACTCGCGCGAGCGCGCCAGAATGGCGGCTTCCTCGTCGCGCGTACGCCGATTGCGGGTCACCGCGCCGAACAGACCGGCGTGGGTGCGCACATGGCGCCCGATCATCACGTTTTCAAGTGCGCTCAGCGCCCCAAACAGGCGGATGTTCTGGAACGTACGAGCCATGCCGGCCTGCGCGATTTGATGCGGCTTGAGGCGCGTGAACTCCCGGCCCATGAAATTGCAGGTACCCGACTCGGGTATGTACAGACCGGTCATTACATTGAATAAGGTGGTCTTGCCCGCGCCATTGGGGCCGATCAGCCCGTAGATATCACCCTTGCGGATGGCAAAGCTGACATCGGACAGCGCCTGCAGCCCGCCGAAGCGCTTGCTCAGCTTATTGGCCACCAGCTGCAGGTCACTGCCGTGATCCGGGTGCTCGTGAGGTGTCGTGCTCATGCCTGTTTCCTCTCGGGTTGGGCCAGTTCCCGACGCCTGACCGAGGATGGCCACAGGCCCGCCGGGCGAAAGATCATCACCAGAACCAGCGCAAAGCCAAAGATCAGCATGCGGATACCATCCGGATCAAGCACGACTTCCCCAAACAGGCTCTGCTGCAGCGGGACAACCACCGCACGCAAGACCTCGGGAAAGATCGACAACAGTACCGCCCCCAGGATCACTCCAGGAATATTGCCCAACCCGCCCAGAACGACCATGCACAGCACCAGGATCGATTCGGTCAGGCTGAAACTTTCGGGACTGACGAAACCCTGCATGGATGCAAACAGCGCACCGGCTGCACCGCCAAATGTCGCACCCATGGAAAACGCCAGCAGCTTGATATTGCGCGTATTGATACCCATGGCCTTGGCTGCGATCTCGTCCTCGCGCACGGCCTCCCAGGCCCGGCCAATACGGGAGTTCTGTAATCGCGCGCACACAATCACGATTACGATCGTGACCAGCAACAGCAGGTAGTAGTACTTTTCCGGCCCGGTAATCCGAAAGCCGAACAATTGCTCGGACTTGCCAAAGGCAAAGCTGCCGATCGAAAAGGTATCGACGCGATTGATTCCCTGCGGACCATTGGTGATATTGATGGGCGCATCGAGGTTGTTCATGAAAATGCGCACGATTTCACCGAAGCCCAAGGTCACGATCGCCAGATAGTCGCCACGCAGCTTCAGCGTAGGCGCCCCCAGCATCGCGCCAAAGAACGCAGCCAGCACCAGGCCGGCCGGGATAATCGCCCAGAACGGCAGGTGCAGGCCGAAATGGGGCGAAGCCAGCAAGGCCCAGGCGTAGGCGCCGACGGCGTAAAAGGCGATATAACCCAGATCCAGCAAGCCCGCAAAGCCCACCACGATGTTCAGCCCGAGGGACAACATCACATAGAGCAGCGCAAAGTTCACGGTGCGCACCCAGCTCTGGCCAAACTGCCCCAGGGCAAACGGCAGAATCGCAAGCACGACGCCGCACAGCGCAATCCCCAGCCATACCCTGACGGGTACGATATTTTTGGTGGTCGAAATCATGCGCGATCTCCTACCCGTTCACCCATCAGACCCGAGGGCCTGAAAACCAGCACGAGGATCAGTACGATGAAGGAAAACACATCCTGGTAATTGCTGCCAAAGACACCATTGGTCAGATCACCGATATAGCCCGCACCCAGCGATTCAATCACGCCCAGCAGCAAGCCCCCCAGCATCGCCCCGCCCAGATTGCCGATGCCGCCCAGCACGGCTGCGGTAAAGGCCTTCAGACCCAACATGAAGCCCATGGTGTACTGCGCGACCCCGTAATAGGTCACGACCATGACGCCGGCTACGGCGGCCAGTGCCGAACCGATCAGAAACGCCGCAGAAATCACCGTATTGATGTTCACCCCCATCAGTCCGGCCACCTCGGGGTTCTGCGCAGTTGCGCGCATTGCGGTGCCCAGCCGTGTACGGTGGACGACCAGAAGCAGGCCGGCCATGATCAGGATCGAACCCAGAATGATCAGAATCTGAAGCACGGTAATCCGTGCACCGCCCAGACTGTAGACCACAGGCTCGATCACGTGTGGAAAACTCAGGTAATTGCGCCCCCACACCATCATCGCGACATTCTGAATGATGATGGATACGCCGATCGCGGTGATCAGCGCCGTCAGGCGCGGGGCGCGTCGCAAGGGCCGGTACGCGTAGCGTTCCGCCACCCAGCCCAAGGCCATGCACAGCGGAATCGAGGCCGCCAGCGCAGCGCCCACCAGCGTCCAGGCCGAGGCGCCGTCCACATTGCCCCCAACCAGGCTGATGACCAGCGTCGTGGCCAGCATCGCACCGACCATCACCACATCGCCGTGGGCGAAGTTGATCAGGCCTATGATCCCGTAGACCATGGTGTAGCCCAGAGCAACCAGGGCATAGACGCTGCCCACGGTCACCCCGTTGATCAATTGTTGTATCAGGATATCCATGCTTTACACCCGGAAAGCTGGTGTCATGTTTGCTTGGTTTACACGCTGAAATTTGAACCAGGCAAACATGACACTAAAAACAGGGGCGGCCGGCTCAGGCACGGGCCCGAAGGCCCGGCTTGGAGAGGCCGCCGGG
>JAKDMO010000043.1 GCA_030452305.1 Alcaligenaceae bacterium
CCAGCGGCGTGCGAGGCGGGCTGACGACTTTTTCCGGCATCGATGGGATGCGCGCCCGGCCATTTTCGGCCGATGCCGACTGCTTGGCCTGTGTGGTCGAGCTTGTAGCGGCCGGTTCCGGGTCGCCGGTCGAGCCGGACAGATGGAAGGTTTCGACTAGGGATGCCAGGGTGTTGGCCTGATCCTGCAGGCTGGTGGCGGCTGCCGCCGATTCCTCGACCAGACTGGCATTCTGGCGTGTGACGTCGTCCATCTGGGTGACCGCTGAGTTGACTTCCTCGATGCCGGTGGTCTGCTCGCGATTGGCGGCGCTGATTTCGCCCATGATATCGGTGACGCGGTTGATGCCCGTCACGATTTCCTGCATCGTGGCACCTGCGCGGGTGACCAGTTCGTTGCCCTTGGTGGTGGCGCCCACCGAGGCGTCGATCAGGCCTTTGATTTCCTTGGCGGCGGTGGCGCTGCGCTGGGCCAGGGCCCGGACTTCAGAGGCGACCACGGCAAAGCCCCGGCCCTGTTCGCCGGCGCGGGCGGCCTCTACGGCGGCATTCAGCGCCAGGATATTGGTCTGGAAGGCGATGCTGTCGATCACGCCAATGATGTCGGCCACCTGCTTGGACTTGTGGGTGATTTCGCTCATCGTATCGACCACCTGCGAGACGGCCGAACCGCCTTCCCCGGCGACCTTGGCCGCAGAGGCGGCCAGTGTGTTGGCCTGGTGGGTGTTATCGGCGTTCTGGCGCACGGTGGCTGTCAGTTCCTCCATCGTGGCGGCGGTCTGGGCGAGCGAACTGGCCTGCTGTTCGGTGCGCGAGGACAGGTCCAGGTTACCGGTAGAGATCTGGGCCGCCGCCGTGGCGATGGAATTGGCGCCGGTGCGCACCTCGCCGACCGCGTCCTGCAGGCTGCGTACCATGTTCCTGAGGGCGTGCTCCAGGCTGCTGACCTCATCCTTGCCCTGCGGGACGATTCGCTGGCGCAAGTCGCGCCTGGACACGCCCTCGGCGACCGTGACGGCGTGGCGCAGGGGGTGGGTGATCGAACGTGTGATCAGGTAGCCCAGCAGCGGGCCGATGATCAGGGCCAGAATGGTGGCTGCGAGCAGGGTCATCAGGCCCAGCTGGTTGCGGCTGTCGCCATCGGCAAACAAGGTGTGGACCAGTTTATTCTGGTAGCGGGCCAACTGGTCGATGTCACCGATGTATTTTTTGGTGATCTCCGGCATTTCCTTGTTGAAGAACTGGTCGGCTGCGGCATAGTTGCCGCTTTCCAGATCGGCAAATGCCTGCTTTCTGCCCTGCATGTATTGTTGGCGAGTCGCCAGCGCCGTCTGGTAGAGTGCGACGGCGCGGGGATTGTGGATCCGTGCGTCGAGTGTTCTGCGGATTCCCGATGCTCGGGCGTCCGAATCAATCATGCCCTGCTTGAAGCGTTCGGCGATATCCGGGTTGCTGACGTTTGCGAGCGCCAGGGTCTGACTTGCATTGACATCGACCTGGCGCGCCCATTGAAGGATCGCTGCGTTGATGGTTTGGCGTTCCTGCAGATTTGCAGAGCTTTTCTGGGTATCGAGCATGCGCCACGCCCCGATCCCGGACATGATCAGCAGCAGGACGATGAGCAGGCCAAAGCCCAAAGAGAGCCGGGCACCGATCTTGAAATTTCTCATGACTACCTCGTGAATACGGTTTGGACTGAAACCGGATGGCTGCGACGGCGTAAAGCCCGGCTGCGGTCTTGATCTTGATACCGATCGCGGCCGGGTTCCGGTACGCCTTTCAGCTGGTTAACGTCACACCTATCCATTTACGACAGGAGGGCGGAATGCTTTATACCCCGCCAATCCTGGAGGCAGTCGATGCGTGTGGATCAGGCCTCGATGTTCTGCACGATGGTCTTTGAAATACTCATTTCCTCTAAGGCCACAAAGCCCTTTTCCCTGCCGTGGCCGCTGCGCCCGAAGCCGCCGAAGGGCAGCTCGACTCCGCCGCCTGCGCCATAGCAGTTGATGAAGACCTGGCCGCTGTCGATGGCCCGCGCCAGGCGTTGCTGGCGCCCACCGTTTTCAGTCCAGATCCCGGCCACCAAGCCATACTCGGTGTCATTGGCCAGGGCAATCGCATCGGCCTCATCGGAAAATGGCATGGCGGCCAGCACTGGGCCAAAGATTTCGCGCTGTGCCAGTTCGTGGTCGCGCGGCAAATCCGCGAACAGCGTAGGTGGGATGTAGAAGCCGCCAGGGGGCAAATCAGGCGCCAGCGCGCCCTGGCCCGCGATGCGCGCGCCGCTGCCCACGGCATCCTCGATAAAGCTGCGAATCCGCTGGTACTGTTTCTGATTGATGACGGGGCCGCAATCCGGGTCCATCGACTGTGGCCCCGTACGCAGGCTGCGGAACCGGTCGGCGACGCGCTCGACCACCTCGTCGTAGATCTCGCGCTGTACCAGCAGGCGCGAGCCTGCCGAGCAGGTCTGGCCCGCGTTCTGGACGATGCCGTTGACGATGGCCGGAATCGCACGCTCCAGTCGCGCATCGGAAAATACGATCTGGGGCGACTTGCCGCCGAGTTCCAGCACGCATTTGACGTGGTGCCTGGCGGTTTCCTGCTGAACCAGGGTGCCGACCTCGGGCGAACCTGTGAACGAGACGAAATTGACGTCCGGGTGGGCTATCAGCGCAGCACCCGCCGTGGCGCCATAGCCCGGAACCACATTGAAGGCGCCATCTGGAAAGCCCGCCTCGACGGTCAGCTCGGCCAGCCTGAGTATGGACAGGCACGCGTCTTCGGACGGCTTGATCACTGAGGCGTTGCCCATGGCCAGGGCGGCGCCCACCGAGCGTCCCAGGATCTGGGTGGGGTAGTTCCAGGGGATGATGTGGCCGCTGACGCCATAGGGCTGGCGCACGATGCTGACCACGTGATTGTGCAGATAGGGAATGGTTTCACCATGGACCTTGTCGGCCGCCCCGCCATAGAACTCGAAATAACGCGCCAGCATCCGGATGTCGTTGCCGGCGACGGCAAGGGTCTTGCCGCAGTCGCGTGATTCCAGCCCGGTCAGTTCCTCGAAATTATCGAGCACCTTTTGCGACAGCCGTGTCAGCGCGCGGCCGCGTTCCAGCGCTGTGGTGGTGCCCCATGCGCCGTTCAGTGCCCGACGTGCGGCGTGCACCGCAGCGTCGATATCGGCGGCCTGGCCGTCTGCGATTTCGGTAAAGGTTTCGCCCGTGGCGGGGTCGATCACGGGAATCGTCGAGCCCGAGGACGGGGCGCGCCATGCACCCCCTATAAAGACCTGTCCTGTCATGATGTGAATGTCCTGAATGTGTCTGTTATGGATTGGCCGTGCTGTGCGAAATGGATGTCGTGTGGCGGCACTCAGCCGGCGGCGACCAGGCGCGCGATTTCGGTGCCGACTTCGCGCGTATTCGCCGTGCCCCCCAGGTCGCGCGTGCGCGGGCCTTCGGTCAGTACGGTTTCGATGGCCTGGATCACTGCGTCCGAAGCCTGCGGGTAGCCCAGGAAATCCAGCATCATTGCCGCGCTCCAGATCTGGCCGATCGGGTTGGCGATGCCCTGGCCCGCAATATCCGGTGCCGACCCGTGCACAGGTTCGAACAACGATGGGAAGCTGCGCTCGGGATTCAGGTTCGCCGAAGGGGCGATGCCGATGGTACCCGTGCAGGCCGGCCCCAGGTCCGACAGGATGTCGCCGAAAAGATTTGAGGCGACCACGACATCGAACCAGTCCGGGTGCTGGACGAAATGGGCAGTTAGGATGTCGATATGGTATTTGTCCCAGCGTACGTCGGGGTAACGCCCTGCGACTTCGGCGACCTGCTCGTCCCACCATGGCATCGAGATCGAAATGCCGTTGGATTTGGTGGCCGCCGTCAGATGCTTGCCGCGTTTTTGCGCGAGCTCAAAGGCAAATTTCAGTACGCGTTGTGCGCCATGCCGTGTAAAGACGCTTTCCTGGATAACGACCTCGCGATCCGTGCCTTCGAACAGGCGCCCGCCGCTGTTGGAATATTCGCCCTCGGTGTTTTCGCGCACAATATAGAAATCAATGTCGCCAGGCTTGCGGTCGGCCAGCGGTGAGCGCACGCCGGGCATCAGACGTACCGGGCGCAGGTTGATATATTGGTCGAAGCGGCGGCGAAACAAGAACAGGGACTCCCACAGGGCCACATGATCGGGCACCAGTTCCGGCCAGCCGATTGCCCCAAAGAAAATCGCCTCGTGCCCGCCGATCTGGTCTTGCCAGTCGGCCGGCATCATGGCGCCCTCGCGCACGTAGCGCCGGCTGTTCCAGTCGAACTCGTCGAAATGAAAATCGATGCCAAAGCGCGTGGCGGCTGCGTCGAGTACGCGCAGCCCCTCGGGCACCACTTCGATCCCGATTCCGTCGCCCGCGATGACTGCGATGTGATGGCTCATGATGAACATCCCTGTGGAAGCATGAAGGGATATATCATCGCACGAACCGGGGCCGATGGCGTCGCCCGTTGGCGCCTCAGGGCACGAGGTGCAGGAAGGCGCGGGCCAGCATCAGTACGGCGACCAGGGCCGAAATCGAGCCGAAACCATACTGCAGGGCGCGGCCCGACACACGCCTGGCGACCAGGCGACCGCAGAACATTCCGGCGACGATACAGACGATGAATGCGCCGGTGACGGGTGTGAGGGTGACGCCGGTGTGTATCGAGCCGGCCACGGTGCGCGCAGCCACCAATGCGATCACCATCAGCGATGTGGCCACAATGCCGTGCATGGGTACATTGCTGTAGTGCCTGAGGGCGGGCACGATCACAAAGCCGCCACCCACGCCCAGCATGCCGGTCATCAGACCCGCCACCGCGCCGATCCCGGCCAGGACCGAGGCGGATCGCGCCGTCCACAGGAATCGGCCCGTACTGGGTGAAAGCACGCAGCTTTTGCCCTCGACCGCTTCCTGGCTTTGGCGGCCGGTGCGGCGCGCGCCGGAAATCATGCGGTAGGCCACCAGAACCATGACCGCGCTGAAAATCGTCATGAGCCAACCATTCGGGATGTGATGCGCCGCCATCAGGCCCAGGGGCGAGGTCAGGCATCCAATGGCCGCCATCAGCAGGGCGGCACGATAGCGGACGATCCCGCGCCTGAGTCCCGCGATGGCGCCCAGGCCCGAGGCCAGTGCCACGGCGATCAGGGCGATCGGCGCAGCCTGGGCCATCTGGAATCCCATTCCCAGCACCAGTGCCGGAACCGCCAGGATGCCGCCGCCCGCGCCGGTCAGTCCCAGTACGATGCCGATCAGCAGGCCGAGCAGACTGGCGAGCGTCATGAGCGTGATCCCGTTCCGGTGAATTGGTCGGTGTCGTTCGCGCCGGCCGAAGTGTGGCCATTTGCACAATACAATCGGCCGATTCCGGATTTTATACCGTCAGTACGGGCGTAGCGGGCCGCCCGCCGACCGCTCGTACTGTATAGTGGATTGATTGCTGTGACGGTTTCGGCCGATTTCGTCAGGCCCGGAATCGAACCAGTGCCCGCTGGTTGGGCACCGAGATATGGGGAGGAACGGCGATGACTGTATTGAATGTGGAACTGTGGCAGACGCTCGAGCTTGTACGTCTGCGGCAAATTCCGTGGCACAAGAACAAGCATGCTTTCGCAAAGTTGCAGGCCGAGGGGCTGATTGAACCCGCCCCTCAAAAGACGGTTTCGGAATCGGCCTGGCCTTCTCCGGTGATTGCCGTCCTGACTGATCTGGGAAAGCTCGAGCTCGACCGGATCGTGGATCGCAGCCAGGCTGAACGTTCGGGGCGCGACAACTGATTGGCTGTGTGGCGTCAGCCATTATGGGCCACCGGCCTGATCGCGCCTTGGCCGAATGGATTAATATCCGAGATATACCAAACTCTGCAGGCCAGGCATAGCCCCGGCCGCATAGCCCTTTGATTATCAAGGAATTTTCATGAGCTTGTCCCCTTTTCATTTGGCCATTCCCGTCTATGACCTGCCCGCCGCGCGCCGCTTTTACGGCGAGGTGTTCGGCCTCACAGAAGGCCGCTCCAGCACCCAGTGGGTGGATTTCAATTTCTACGGCCATCAGCTTGTCATCCACGAGCAAGCAAAGACCCCATCTCAGGACCATGCGCACACCAATCCGGTCGACGGCCATGACGTGCCCGTACCGCATTTCGGCATCGTGCTCGAATGGGCCCAATGGGAGGTGCTGGCCGACCGTCTGAGGTCCTTCGATACCAAATTCGTGATCGAGCCCGGCGTGCGTTTCAAGGGCCAGGTCGGCGAGCAGGCGACCATGTTCCTGATGGATCCCTGTGGAAACGCCCTGGAATTCAAGGCCTTTAAGGACATGGGCCAGTTGTTCGCCAAATAAGCCGACCTGCATCCGCTTCAATATGAAACCTCAGGCAAACACCCCATGAGCCAGACCGCCATCCCGGCCGAGTGGATCGTGGATCAGGTCGCCGATGCCCTGATCTGCGCCGATCGTACCGGCAATATCCAGACCTGGAACCCGGCGGCGGCCAGGCTGTTCGGTTTCAGCCAGGCCGAGGCCTTGGGCGCGAGTCTGGACATCATCATTCCAGAGCACTTGCGCGCCGCGCACTGGGCGGGTTTCAACGCAGCCATCGACAGCGGCGAACTCACCCTGCAGGGCCGCCCGACGCTGACACGTGGGGTGCACAAGGGCGGCGGAAAGATCTACGTCGAAATGACCTTCGCCCTGGTCAAGGATCAGCAGGGTGTGGCAGTGGGTTCGGTCGCCATGGCGCGCGATGTCACCGAGCGCGTGGAAAAAGAGCGCGCCGCCCGCAAGGCGGGCTGAGGCGGCACGCTCGCTGCGTGCCCACAGAGGCTCAGCGGACCAGGCAGGGGCGCTTGTTGTCGAACGTCCACCCAGGGATCAGGAACTGCATGCCTGCGGCGTCATCGCGCGCGCCCAGGCCCATGGTCTTGTAGACCTCGTGCGCCTTTTCCACCTCGGCCATATCGATATCGATACCCAGGCCGGCTTGCTCAGGCACCCGGATGCGGCCGTCCCTGATTTCCAGGGGCGCACGCGTCAGGCGCTGGCCGTCCTGCCAGATCCAGTGCGTGTCGATCGCGGTAACTTTGCCCGGTGCGGCCGCACCGACATGGGTGAACATGGCCAGCGAGATATCGAAATGGTTGTTCGAGTGTGAGCCCCAGGTCAGGCCGAACATCTGGCACAGTTGCGCGACGCGCACCGAGCCCTGCATGGTCCAGAAGTGCGGGTCGGCCAGCGGAATATCCACGGACTGTAGCTGAATCGAATGCGCCATCTGGCGCCAGTCGGTCGCAATCATATTGGTGGCCGTGGGCAGGCCGGTGGCCCGGCGGAATTCCGCCATCACTTCGCGCCCGGAGTAGCCGGCTTCGGCGCCGCAGGGATCCTCGGCATACGCGAGTACGCCATGCTTGTCGCGGCACAGCTCGATCGCCTCGGCCAGCGACCAGGCGCCGTTCGGGTCCAGCGTGATGCGCGCTTGCGGAAAACGGCCGGCCAAAGCGGTGACGGCCTCCATTTCTGTGGCGCCTTGCAGCACGCCGCCCTTGAGCTTGAAGTCGTTGAAGCCATAGCGGGCATGGGCGGCTTCGGCCAGGCGCACGACGGCATCCGCGCTCAAGGCTTCCTCGTTGCGCACACGGAACCAGTCGTCTGTTGAATCCGATTCGTCGCGATAGGGCAGGGTTGTGCGCGTGCGATCGCCAATGTAGAACAGGTAGCCCAGCATTTCGACTTCGCGGCGCTGCATGCCTTCGCCAAGCAGGCTGGCCACAGGCACGTTCATGAACTGGCCGAGCAGGTCGAGCAGCGCCGATTCCACTGCGGTCACGGCATGGATCGTGGTGCGCAGATCAAAAGTCTGCCGGCCGCGCCCGCCGGCGTCGCGATCGGCAAAGGTCGTGCGTATGGCGTTGAGGATGGCGTTGTACTCGCCCAGGGTCTGGCCGACCACCAGTGCGCGCGCGTCCTCGAGGGTCTGGCGGATCTTTTCCCCGCCCGGCACCTCGCCCAAGCCGGTATGGCCCGCGTTATCGCGCACGATCACGATGTTGCGCGTGAAATACGGGCCATGGGCACCCGACAGATTCAGCAGCATGCTGTCACGCCCGGCGACCGGGATGACCTGCATATCGATTACGGTCGGTGCCCCGCCGGCCGGGTGTGTCGTCTGGTTCAAATTGGCTCCTTGTGCTTGCGCCCGAGACTGGGTTTCCTGGGATCATACGTCCAGCCCGGAACGAGAAATTGCATGGCTGCGGCATCGTCGCGCGCGCCGCTGCCGATTTTTTTGTACAGCTCGTGGGCCTGCGCGATGCGGTTCATGTCCGGTTCGATACCCAGGCCGGGCCGCTCGGGCACGGCCACTGCGCCATTCACGATGCGCAGCGGCTCGGCGGTCAGGCGTTCGCGGCCCTCTTGCCAGATCCAGTGGGTGTCTATGGCGGTGATGTCGCCGGGTGCCGCCGCCGCGACGTGTGTGAACATTGCCAGTGACACATCAAAATGGTTGTTTGAATGCGAGCCCCAGGTCAGGCCGAATTCGTCGCAGATCTGCGCGACCCGCACCGAGCCCTGCATGGTCCAGAAGTGCGGGTCGGCCAGGGGGATGTCCACCGCGTCGAGTTTCAGGGAATGGTTCAGTTGGCGCCAGTCAGTGGCGATCATGTTCGTGGCCGTCCGGATACCGGTGGCGCGGCGGAACTCGGCCATGACCTCACGGCCCGAATAGCCGTTTTCCGGGCCGCAGGGGTCTTCGGCATAGCTCAGCACATCGCCGCGCCCCGTGCACAGATCGATTGCTTCGGCCAGTGACCAGGCACCGTTCGGGTCCAGCGTCACGCCGGCTGTCGGAAATCTCTGCTTGATCGCGCTGATCGCCTCGATTTCGTCCTCGCCGGACATGACCCCGCCCTTGAGTTTGAAGTCATTGAAGCCATAGAGATCCGCCGAGGCCTCGGCCAGACGTGTGATCGCCGCAGGCGTCATGGCTTCCTCGTTGCGCAGACGATACCAGTCGGCTTTTGCTCCGACATCGACGGGATAGGGCAGGTCGGTGCGCCCGCGCGGGCCGATATAAAAGAGGTAGCCCAGCATGTGGGCTGCGTCGCGCTGTTGGCCATTGCCCAGCAGGGCCGCCACCGGGACGCCCAGGTACTGGCCCAGCAGATCCAGCAGAGCGGCCTCGATGGCGGTGATGACGTTGTCCATGCGCAGATTGATCTCGTGCGGCTGCTTGAGCACCGCAGCCTCGCTCGCCGAGGTGACCTGGTGCACCGTCGCCTGGTGCGCAGCGCGGCCAGGGGCAAAACCGTGTCGGATGGCGTTCAGCACCTGGTTGTAATGCCCGATGGGCTGGCCCGTCACCAGGTCGCGGGTGCGTTCCAGAGCCTGACGGATGCCTTCGCCGCCCGGCACTTCACCCATGCCCGTGCGGCCCGAGTTGTCATGCAGGATGACCAGATTTCGGGTGAAATACGGCCCGTGCGCGCCACACAGGTTCAGCAGCATACTGTCGTGCCCCGCGACGGGGATCACCTGCATGCGAGTGATCCGTGGGGTATCGGCGGTCTGTGTCGTGGCGGCTAAGGTCATTTTGAAAAGGCCTGTTGCTTGCGATTCATCGCTGGTGTTCAAAGGCTACTTATACGATGACATCAAGGCGCTGCGTTGACTGCGTGGCACAGGCCTCTTGTCATAAGTCATCGTATAAGTAATTCAGATAAATAAGTATAGAGAAAAAATCGGCAATTTCAAGCTGAAATTTTCGGGGACAAGCTCGCAAGCGGTGCCGCCTGATGGATCAGGGCGGTGATCTTTATTTCATGGCCAGCTTTGCCAGGTGCCCCAGCGTTGCGACGGCCGCTTCGCTTCGGGCGTCCCAAGTATGGCCGTAGTTCAGGCGCAGGCAGTTCGAGAATGCGCGCTTGGCCGAGAAGATCGGCCCCGGTGCGACGCTGATGCCGTGCGATATGGCCTGCTTGTGGATGTCCAGGGCATTGACGCCCGCAGGCATCTCCACCCATAGAAAGTAGCCGCCGGCCGGCCGTGTCGCCCGCGTGCCTGGCGGGAAATAATGGCCGACCGCCTGGGCAAAGGTGGTTTGCTGGGCCTGCAGGGTCTTGCGCAAGCGTCTCAGGTGTTTGTCATAGCCGCCTTTTTCCAGATAGTGGGCAATCGCCATCTGGGTGGGAATGGGGCTTGCAAGGGTGGTGGTCAGTTTGTGGCGGGCGACGGCCCGGGTGTAGCGTCCCGGTGCCGCCCAGCCGATGCGGTAGCCAGGCGCCAGGCTTTTGGAAAACGATGCGCAGTGCATCGCGATTCCGCTTGTGTCGAAGCTCTTGGCAAGCGCCGGCCGTTTGTTGCCGAAGTACAGCTCGCCATACACGTCGTCTTCGATGAGTGGTATGTCATACCGAGCGAGCATTTCGACCAGGGCCTGTTTTTTTGCGTCGGGCATCAGGCTGCCCAGAGGGTTCTGGAAACTTGTCATGAGCCAGCAGGCTTTTGGCCGATGCCGTTCGATGGCCTGCTCCAGGGCTTCCAGTTGAATGCCTTCCCGTGGGTGGGTCGGTACCTCAACGGCCTCAAGCTGGTGTGCTTCGATCGCCTGCAACGCGGCATAGAACGTCGGGGTTTCGATGAGGACGGCGTCGCCCGGTTGTGTGACCGCAGACAGGCACAGGTTCAGGGCCTCAAGGGCACCATTCGTGATGACGATCTCGTCCGTATGGACATGCAGCCCGGCGGCGAGGTAGCGCAAGGCGATCTGGCGCCGCAAATTGGCATGGCCCGGGGTCAGGTCGTCAACGGTGCTCCACGGGTCCAGGTTTTTTGTGGCACTGCCCATCGCCTGCCCCAGTCTATCCAGGGGAAAGAGCAGGGGGCTGGGAAACGCCGACCCGAACGGGACGACTTCCCTGGCCATGACTGACTCAAGGACTTCAAAGACTTTCTCGCTGATGTCCAGGGGGGACGCCCCGCCTTCCGGCTGCGAGGGCGTATCAGCCTCGGGTGGCAGCAGGCGTGCACCATGTAGAACGTAGTAGCCGGACCGGTCTCGCGCGCGGATGAGGCCTTGCGCCTCAAGCAGGTAATAGGCCTGGAATACCGTCGAGGCGCTGACGCCGCGATTGCTGGTGACCTGTCGTACCGAGGGCAGTTTTTCGCCCGCGCGTAGCGACCCGGAATGAATGGAGGCCGCCAGTTCGGCAGCCAGGGTTTCGTAGAGCTTCATGGCATTCAGTCCTTGATTAGCCTATGGTGCCGAGGTTCCGTATGTCAATTGATATGGTTTTAATAAAAATAAGTACGGATATGTATCTGAGCTGATTATACGCATTGAAGCAATTGTCGATACTGTGTTTAATCGCTGATCGATTAGAAAACTGATACGGTGTTTTTTTATAAAACTGATTATTTCTAATTTGATCCGTATCAGATACGCTGGCCATGCTTGCAGATATGGATGGCATCGCGCATGGTGCCATTGCGAACCCAAGGAATCCCATGAACCCAACAGCCTTGTTACTGGCTACCTTTATTCTGTCTATCGTTGGACTTTTCGCTTTCATATGGTCGTTGCGCAAAGGATTGTTCGACGTGGAGTCGGGCGGCGCACGCACCATCTTTTCAGCGGGTGAAATTGGCCGCCCCGAAGAGCCCTCGGCCGGGCCCGAACAGCGCCAGGCTCTGGCCGAACTATCCGACTCGAATCTGGCCGCCAACCATGGTGCGCAGACCTCATCGGCCGAGATGGCCGCACGCGAAGATGCCGATCGCTCCAGCGCATTTCCCGCGTTTGTGTTGATCGGCTGTTCGGTCGTCTGGCTGATCGTGGCGTCGTTTGCCGGTCTGCTTGCCTCGATGAAGCTGCACTGGCCGGACTTGCTCACGGAGTATGCGTGGCTCAGCTTCGGGCGTTTGCGCACCATGCACCTGAATGGCGTGGCCTATGGCTGGGCTCCCCTGGGCCTGTTGGGCATATCGATCTGGCTCATGCCCCGCCTGCTGCAGACCAAACTCCTGGGAGGGCGCCTGGTCGTCTTTGGCGCACTGCTCTGGAACGCGGCGCTGATTGCCGGTATGGGGGGGCTGGCCATCGGCATCAATGCCGGACTGGAATGGCTGGAAATTCCGTGGCAGATCGGTGTGCTGTTCGCGGTGGGCGGGATGCTGGTCGGTTTGCCCATGGCCCTGATGCTCACACGTCGCAAGGCACGTCATTTGTACGTATCCGTGTGGTACATGGGCGCGGCCCTGTTCTGGTTTCCCACCTTGTATATCGTTGCCAAGGTGCCGGGTGTGCACTTTGGCGTCGAGATGGCCACCATGAACTGGTGGTTCGGCCATAACGTGCTCGGTCTGTTTTATACGCCGCTGTCGATCGCCGCCATCTATTATTTCCTGCCCAAGGTCATCGGCCGCCCGGTGCAGTCCTACAACCTGTCTTTGCTGGGTTTCTGGACGCTCGCGTTCTTCTACGGACAGGTAGGGGCCCACCATCTGATCGGCGGCCCCATCCCTGAATGGCTGATCACGCTGTCGATCGTTCAGAGCGTGATGATGATCATTCCTGTCCTGGCGTTCTCGGTGAACCAGCATCTGACCCTCAAGGGCCATTTCAGTGCGCTGCGTCATTCGCCGGTGCTGCGTTTCATCGTGTTCGGCGCAATGATGTATACCGTCGCGTCGGTTCAGGGCTCGCTTGAGGCCTTGCGATCGCTGAACGCCGTCACGCACTTCACACACTTCACGGTCGCGCACGCTCATCTGGGCATGTATGGGTTTGTGTCGATGGTGGTGTTTGGCGGCATCTACTTTGTCATGCCCAGAATCTTGAATACGCCATGGCCGGCGCCGAAGCTGATCGCCTGGCATTTTTGGCTAGTGGTGGCCGGGTACGGCGTCTACATGGTGACGCTCAGTATCGGGGGCGTGCTCCAGGGTCTGGCCTTACTGGATCCTGCGCGTGGGTTCATGGAATCCGTGGCGGTCACGATGCCGTGGCTGCAGGGGCGGTCCCTAGGTGGCGCCCTGATGACGCTGGGCCATCTGGTCTTTGCCTTCCACGTGGTGCTGATTGTCCTGCGATCGGGCGCCTTCTCGGTGACTGAACGTCCGCTTTCGGCTCCGGTCGCAATCACCCCTTCGAATACGTAAGGCATTATGGAAAACGAACTCAAACTCATTATTGGCGCAATGGTGACGCTGTCGCTTGCCACGGCAGCCATGATCGTGGTGCCGTTCATGCAACTCAAGAACGAGCCGCCGCCGGCCGAACTCAAGCCCTATACCAGCCAGGAGCTTCGGGGCCGCCACGTGTATCAGGCGCATGCCTGCATCGCGTGTCATACCCAGCAGCCCAGCACAACAGGGGCGGGCATCGCCGATGCCAGCCGCGGATGGGGCCGGGCATCCGTTGCTGCAGATTACTTCTATGACGACCCCCCACTGCTGGGCACCATGCGCACGGGCCCCGATCTGTTCAATATCGGTGTGCGCCAGCCCAGCGCAGACTGGCACCTCGGGCACTTGTTCCAGCCGCGTGCCTATACGCCGGGCAGCAATATGCCGGCCTATCCGTTTTTGTTCGACATCAAGGATGAGGACCAGCTTGCCGAAGGCGAGCGAATCCTCTACCTGCCGCCGGGCACGGTCGCCGAGGGTAAGGTGGTGGTCCCCAAACCCGAGGCCATGGATCTGGTGGCCTACCTGCTCAGCCTGAACCGCAACTATCCGGTTCTGTCCACAGAGCAGGCGTCGCGGCTGTCGCGGGCGGCGGGCTCCGCAGGAGGCGGGCAGCCATGAGCGTGAAAAAGCAAACCCGTGCCTCCGAGAACGCGGATCCGCACGAGCTGCACAATCCTGTTCCCCGCGTGCTGCTGGGCGTGATCGCAGCCCTGGTGGTGTGGGCCGTCTACTATATTTTTGCTTCCAGCCCGAATAGTCTTCCCGCGCTGGGTGATCAGCGCGACCCCAGCGTTCTTGCTGCGAGTGCCGAGGGTGACAATCAGGCTATCGATGGCCGGCAGATCTTCACGGCGGCCTGCCAGGCCTGCCATCAGGCCACCGGCCAGGGCGTGCCTGGTGTATTTCCCCCTTTGGCGGGATCCGAGTGGGTCACAGGCGATCCTGATGTGCTGGCCCGGATCGTCCTGCACGGTATGACGGGGCCCATCACCGTGTCGGGCAGCACGTACAACGGTGCGATGCCGGCGTTCGGCACGCAGTTCGACGATGCGGAACTCGCCGCTTTGCTGACCTTCATACGTGGCGAATGGGGCAATGGCGGCTCGCCAGTTGATGCCGACATGGTCGGGGCCACTCGCAAAGCCACACAAGCGCAGACCCAGCCGTGGGCCGGGGAAGACGCGCTGCGCATGCAGGCTGCCCCGGCGTCTTCCGGTTGAGGGGTGTGCATGCCGTATATCCGTTCCGGTCTGGCACTCGTCCTGACCCTGATTCTTGGCTTGTCCGCCTTTGCGGCGGTGACCTCAGGGTTTGCCGCCGTGACCGCCGACGGCGTTCGGCGCGCACAACTCGAACGCATGCCGCGCTCACTGCCCGAGCTGGCACTGGTTGACTCCGGGTCTGATCCCTTTTCGCTAACGAGATATGGCGTGCCCGGTGCGAAGGTGACTTTCGTGACCCTCGTGTATTTGCAGTGCCAGACCATCTGCCGCAGCAGCATGTCCGGCCAGTCGTGGATGCAGCATGCCATCCACTCAAGAGGCCACGAAGACCCGGAGCGCCTGCTGACGCTGAGCTTTGATCCG
>JAKDMO010000220.1 GCA_030452305.1 Alcaligenaceae bacterium
GGGCCTTGCTCAGCACGCTATGTGCGCCGCTGCCGCTATCGTGGCGCTATCGCATCATCACCTGCTGGCCCGCCATGGCGCTGTGGGGCGCACGATGGATCGTCGGCATTCGCTATCAGATTCTGGGAGCCGACCGCCTGCCCACCGAACCGGGCAGCCGCCTCGTCATCCTGTCCAAGCACCAATCGGCCTGGGAGACCCTGTATTTCATGTCCCAGATGCCGCGCGACACGGTCTTCGTCTACAAAAAGGAACTGCACCGAATTCCCTTTTTTGGCTGGGGGCTGGCACTACTGTCCATGATTCCGATCAACCGCGCACGCAGCCGCGAGGCTTTCGAACAAGTGGTCTCGATCGGGGGACAACGCCTGGCCGAAGGCCGCTGGCCTGTATTGTTTCCAGAAGGCACCCGGGTCGCCCCCGGCGAGATCGGGCGCTATAAACAGGGTGGCGCCATCCTGGCCTGCAAGACCGGCACCTCGGTGATCCCGGTCGCGCACAATGCGGGCGAGTGCTGGCCGCGCAATTCGTTCATCAAGACACCGGGGCTCGTGACGCTGTCCTTCGGCCCGATCATCCCATCCGAGGGCCTGCGGCCGGCACAGTTGAATGCGCAAGTCCAGGAATGGATCGAGGGCGAGATGCGCCGTCTGAACCCAGAGCGTTATGACGACCCGCCAACTGGAACTGTTTGAGCTTGCGCCCAGCCCCGGCGGCAGGACACCCGCACTGCACCCTGCGCACAGTGCGGCGCCCCGACCCGATTCCGATCGAAACACCACAGCCGACTGGCCGATTGCGCGTCCCAGGCACCTGCCTCCCGGTACAAAATGGCGCGAAATCGAACTGGGCGGGCACACCTTGGGCTACATGCTGCGCCGCAGCCGACGCAAGACCATCGGCCTGTCGATCCACGACGAGGGCCTGTGCATTCAGGCGCCAAACTGGATCACCATATCGCAGGTCGAGCAGGCCATACAGGAAAAGGCCATCTGGATTCGTCGCAAGCTCGAAGATCACGCAGAGAATCTGCGCCTGCTGGCCCTTCAAGAAGGCCAATGGCGGGCCGGGGGCCGTATCCCCTACCTGGGCGTGCGTATCGGCCTTCGTCTGGACGGTGCGCAGGATGCGGGCTACATCGGGGATGCCAGTCAACCTGCGCCCGCAGACACACTGAGCCTGCCGCTGCCTGGCGATGCGGATGCCGAACGCATCCGCGACAGCGCCGGCGCCTGGCTGCAGCAGCGCGCCCGAACGGATTTCGCCCAACGCCTGGATCGCTATCTGAGCCTGGCAGGATGCACGATCGCGGGCTGGCGATTGTCTTCGGCGCGCGGCAGGTGGGGATCATGCAGCAGCGCCCGGCGCATCATGCTGAACTGGCGGCTGATCCACTTCGCCCCCTCGATCATCGACTATGTTGTCGCCCACGAAGTCACACATTTGCGTATCATGAATCATGGCCCCGAGTTCTGGCGGGAACTCGAGCAGTTGTACCCCGATTTCAAATGCGCGCGCGACGCGCTGCGCAGGCATCGACCTGCCACCCTGCCGCTGATCTGATATCGGCCAAACGGCACGCTTACGGAGAATCACAATGCGTCTACTACACACCATGCTGCGCGTGGGCAATCTCGATCGATCCCTGATGTTCTACACAGACATCCTCGGCATGCAGTTGCTGCGCAAGAACGATTATCCAGACGGTCGATTCACGCTGGCCTTTGTGGGTTACCAGGACGAATCCGAGGGCGCCGTCCTGGAACTGACCCATAACTGGGACACCGACACCTACGAAATCGGCACAGGCTACGGCCACGTCGCCATCGAAGTCGAGGATGCCTACGATGCCTGTGCCCGCATCAAGGCAAAAGGCGGCCACGTCGTGCGCGACGCCGGCCCGATGAAACACGGGACAACCGTCATCGCCTTCGTCGAGGACCCGGACGGCTACAAGATCGAACTGATCCAGCGTTCCGGCCGCGAGGACTAGCGTCCCGGTCCGGCCTGCGGTAGCACCCCGGCCTCGGTCAGGGCGTCGGCCATATCCATGAACTGGGTCACCGACAGTTCCTGCGGCCGCGCGGTCGGGGCCACGCCCAGGGCCTCCCAGGGCAGCGACGCCGCCCAGGCGCCCAGGCTGCTGCGCACCATTTTCCTGCGTTGCTCGAAGGCGCGCGCCACCAACTGCTCGAAGGCGGCCTGACTGCGCGGTAGCCGTATGGCATCGGCGCCAAGCGGGCGCATGCGCACGACCGCCGATACCACACGCGGCGGTGGATCAAAGGCCTCTGGCGGGACGTCAAACAGGCTGACCATCCGGTACCGTGCCTGCAGCATGACCGACAGGCGCCCGTAATGGCTCGATCCGGGGCGCGCCACCATGCGATCCACGACCTCGCGCTGCAACATGAAATGCTGGTCGCGCACCTGATCGGCCCAACGCATCAAATGGAACAGCAGCGGAGTGGAAATGTTGTAGGGTAGATTGCCCACGATTCGCAGCGCCCCACCCCCGGCTATGTCGCCAAAATCGACGCCCAGCACATCGCCCTGCACGATCCGCAGGCGTGATTCAGGCCATGCATGGCGCAGCCTGCCCACCAGGTCACGGTCGAGCTCAACCACGGTCAGGTGATCCAGACGCGCCATCAGCGGCGCGGTCAGGGCCGACAGCCCCGGACCAATTTCGACCATGTGCTCATCCGCCCTGGGGTTGATCGCCCGGACGATTGCCTCGATGACAGCTTCATCATGCAGAAAATGCTGCCCAAATCGCTTGCGCGCCTGATGGGCCATGGTCAATTCGGCATCTGGGTGTTTTTATCGAGCCGATTATCGATATACGCCTTGCCACGCAGCTGATCGATCCAGTCTTCGTAGGCCGGGCCGATACGACGTTGCATCAGTTGGCGGCGCGCCTGCATGCGTTGATATTCCTTTTCCATATTTTGCGTGCGGCGCGCCTCAACCTGAATCAGGTGCCAACCAAAACGCGACTTCACCGGCTCGCTGACCTGTCCGATCTGCAGCGCATCCATCGCCTGTTGGAAGGCCGGCACGGTGTCGCCCGGCGACAGCCAGCCCAGGTCCCCGCCCAGGGGTGCAGTCGCGTCCTCGGAATAACGTTTGGCCAACTCGGCGAAACTCTCGCCGTTTTCGATCCGGCGACGCAACTTCAGCAACAGCTCACGCGCCTGATCGTCGGACACCACCTTGGTGGTCTTGATCAAAATATGGCGGACATGGGTCTGGGTGATCATCATCGGACCCGAAGGCTGTGCGGCCGGGGCACGAGCGGGCTGTGCCGCTGCGGGCGGCGGCGACGCCGGGCGAGCCTTTGCGCCGGGCTTCTGGGCATAACCGCGGCGCAAGACCTTCAGGATATGAAAGCCCCGACCACTTTGAAGAATCCCAGTGACCTCGCCGGGCGGCAGAGTCTTGACCGCCTGGATGAACAGATCCGGCCAGTCGGCGAGCGGGCGTATTCCCATATCGCCACCCTGAAGCGCCTGAGGTCCGTCAGAGGACGCTGCGGCAACCCCCGCAAAATCCTTGCCCGAGCGCACAGCCTTGAGCAGCGATTCCGCCTTGGCGCGTTTCTCGGCCACCATATCGTTCGATGCAAAATCCGGTACTTCGACCAGGATCTGGGCCAGCTCGACGAGCTCGGGACCCGTTGGTGCAGCCGGCTGTGGCGGGGGTTCCGGCGCAGGGTGCGTCGGGGCGGCCGAAGCCGCCGGCTGCGGGTTCGTACTCAG
>JAKDMO010000044.1 GCA_030452305.1 Alcaligenaceae bacterium
CCGTGCACACGCCGCGGGTAGCCGGTTCCATCCATTTTCTCGTGATGGTTGCCGGCGATGGTGGGGACTTTTTTCAGATGTTCGGGCAATGGCAGGCTGTTGAGCATCATGATTGTCTGGACGATGTGTTCGTTGATTTTGAAGCGCTCTTCGCTGGTCAGGGTGCCGCGCCGAATGCTCAGGTTGTACAGCTCTCCATAGTTGTAGGCGTTGTCCGGGATCTTCATGTTGAAGCCCCAGACATTGCGTGGATCGTCGGGGGCGACGGGTGGGGGCAGCCCGTCCCAGGGCACGATGTGCTCCGGGAGATCGGCCAGCAGGCGTTCCTCGACGGGCAGCGCTTGCGCCGGGATGCCGTTGAAACGCGCGATTTCGTGGCCGGCCAGGCCGATGCGGTTATCAAAGTGGCGCCACCAGCGGCGTGCGCCGATCCGGGCGACGCGTGCCAGGTCCGCGTCGCTCATTTGCTCGCCGCCGATATTTGCGTTGGCAAGGAACGCGAACTCGTCGCGCAGGGCCTGGCGATGGCGTTCAAGCGTGGCCTGCAGCGTCTCGGGGTTGTCGCCCTGGGCCACGTCCTTCAGGAACTGGATCTCGGCATCGCGCCACAGCACTTCGAAGCGCGTGCGGATTTCGTGGATGCGGTTGTACTGGGCCTCGAGCTTGGTGGCCTTGTCTATGATCGATTCCGGACTGGTGATCTTGCCGCAGTCGTGCAGCCAGGCCGCGATACGGAACTCATAGCGCCCGGCCTCGTCCATGGTAAAGCCCGCGTACGGGCCGCTATCGGCCTCGATGGCATGATCCAGCAGCAGCTCGGCAATATGCGGCACACGGGCACAGTGGCCACCCGTATAGGGGCTTTTTGCATCGATGGCGTTGGCCAGCAGCTCGATGATGGCGTCGATCAGGCGTTGCTGGGCCTCGATCAATTGGCGGGTCTCGATCGCAATGGCTGCGGTGCCGGATATTTCTTCGACGAATCTCTGGAATGCCTGGGGTGTGGAACCGTCAGCCGCACTGACCGTGTCGGGTCGATTCAGGACCAGAACGCCCAGCAGTTTCCCGTTGCGGTCATCCAGTGCGACCGCCAGATATTGGTCGCCGCCGAGCGCCTGTGTGACATGATCTGCCAGTTTCTGGCTGTCGTGTGCATCCAGCGCAAGGATACGCGGATAGGTATCGCCGTGGCGTGCCGCCAGACGCAGCGTGCCGCCGCCGTCGTCCGAAGCCAGGTAGACCGCGCCACCCTCGACGGCTGTGGCGATGACCAGTTGTTCCAGGACTTTGCACAGCATGCCGTCCAAGTGGGTTTCGTGGCTGAGTGTCAGGGAAATATCCTGGAAACTATGAATGGTGGACGACATGCGGTCCAGCACCTGCCCAAGCTCGTGGATTTCGCTGATCCGGGATGGCCGGGTGTTTGCCTGCTTACGGAAATCGAAGGCTGACAGCGCCTGGACCCGGTTCGAGAGCACCCGCATATGCTTGCCGATCTGGTGGCCCAGCAGCCAGCCTAGTATCAGCAGCACGATCGTGATCACTGCAACCCAGCGCAGTTCTTCGGCCAGAGCACGTCGGGCGGCGGTCAGCATTTCGGCCTTGGGGACGGCAATCAGCAGTTCTGCGCCCAACGCGGTGAAGCTTGAAAGATGGGCGCGCATTCCGTACCAGCTCTGGCCGTTGGCTTGGTAGAGCAGCGGTACGTTGCGTTCTGGGGACAGCTTGAACAGTTGCTTGAGGCTGGGGACACCGAGCTCTGCGATGGTCGGAAGCTTCAGCCCTCCGTCTGCCCGTTCGGTGGCCAGTTGCGGCGTATCGGGTGACGATATGACCGTGCCGACGCGATTGACCACCGCAATTTTCGTATTCGGGGTCACGCGCAGGTCTTTGATGCTGACGCTGAGGTCGCTGAGGGCCACGTCCATGCCGATGACCGCGTCACCATGGGCGCTGCGCTGCGCGAGGGTCACCCCGGCCTGGTGCGTGGTGTAGAACCCATAGGGTCGGGTCATCACCGTGTCGGCCTGGCCGATGGCGCGTTTGAACCATGGCCGCGTGCGGGGATCAAAGTGGTAGTCCGGTTTGGCCTCGGCCTGCAGCAGTACCAGGTTACGGTCGTAGTAGCGCCATTCCCCAAGCAGTTCGCCGTCAATGAGGCTGATGACCTGGACGAGGAATTGGGCCTCGTCAGGCGCGGCCACACTTTGCCGGGCGTCCGGATTGCTCAATTCACGCAGCAGTATGAACTCGCCATTTTTATAACCCACGAGGATGGCGCTGAGCATCTCGTTGGCGTTCAGGCTTTCCCGCAGGATGGGCAGGCGATCAAGCCGTTCGGCCAACGTGTGGGCCTGGGTCACGGGGTCGTAGGCCAGCAGCCGGATCACGTTCTGTGGCGGGTCGATCAGGCGTCGTGCGCGTTCGTTCAGGGTCCGGCCCAGTTGTGCGGCCGACTCGCCGGCTGCAGACACCATGATTTGCTGCACGCTGCTGTAATTTTTCCAGGACAGCACGCCACCCAGCAGCAGCATGCTAAAGATGATGGCACAGGCGATCAGAGACTGGATTGAAATGCGTGTCGAGGCGGCTTTTGAAATCAGATGCTTTGACACCGCCATATGCCTTCCCCTTTTGTTACTAGTTAAGGCCTTTCTGCTACTAAGGTCTTGTAGCGAATCTGGGTGAAATTGTCTACAACAATTGTATGCGCGCCCAGGTGCGATAGGATTCTGCGGGGGCCGGCCAACTGATGATGGGCGAGCAGGAGAGAATTCGGGTAGAGTACAAATATCTCACATTATCGAGGCTCCATGAAGCCAGGGCACGACACTCCGGACATGTTCAACGCATCCGATACTTTCGGGCTGAGCGATTTTTTTGAAGTCACACCGATGTCCCTGTGGCTTGAGGACTATAGCGCCGTGTACGAGTTGTTCCAGGGCTGGCGCGCGCAAGGCGTAACCGACCTGCGTGAATGGCTGCTGGACGACAAAACCCGCCTGGCCGAGTGTGCCCGCGTGATCCATCTGGTGCGCGTAAACCGCCAGACCCTCACCATGTACGGGGCCTCGTCATTCGACGAATTGTCCGCCCGGCTGCATGATGTCTTTCGTGACGACATGCTGGAAGGCTATATCGGCGAACTCGAGCAATTATGGGTCGGCGACGAGGGCTTTCAGAGCAGCAGCGTCAACTACGCGCTGGATGGCCGGCGCATGGATATTTCCTTGAAGGCCGTGGTGTTGCCGGATCATGTGCGCCGGTGGGACCGTGTCTTGGTCGCCGTCGAGGATGTCACCGGCCTGCAGGACGCCCAGCGCCAGACGCAGCTTAGCGAGCAACTCGCGCGCGAATTCTTTGAGCAAGCCCCCGTGTCGCTGTGGGTCGAGGACTTCAGCCAGGTCCGCAAGCTTCTGGCAGAAGTCCGCGAGCGCGGGATCACGGATTTCCGTACATTCATTGACGTGCACCAGGACTTTGTGGCGCAGTGCCTGGCCGAGATCCGTGTGCTCAGCGTCAATCGCCATACGCTAAAGATGTATAAGGCGCACAGCGCTGCAGAGTTGCTCGCGGGGCTTGACGATATGTTTCGCGGAGAAATGCTGAACTCATTTTCCGAGCAGCTTATCGACCTTTGGGAAGGGCGGCTGTTTCAGCAGCGCGAGGTCATCAATTACGCCATGAATGGTGACCAGCTACACATTCACATGCAGTTTTCGGTCTTCGAAGGCTACGAAGACACCTGGGGAATGGTGTTGCTGGCGATGACCGACATCACCGCGCGCAAGAAGGCCGAGGCGTACCTGGAATACCTGGGCAAGCACGACGTCCTGACCCAACTGAAGAACCGCTCTTTTTATGTCGATGAGGTCAATCGGCTCGAGCGCAAGCGCATCAGCCCGGTTGGAATCATTGCGCTGGACCTGAACCATCTGAAGCAGACGAACGATCTACAGGGTCATGCTGCGGGCGACGGCCTGCTGCGGCGCTTGGGCGAGGTGCTGAGCAAGGCCATTGATCGACCCGCGCACGCCTCGCGCATAGGCGGGGACGAATTCATGGTTCTGCTGCCAGGTTCCGACGAGGTCGAGGTCCAGGGCGTTCTGGAAAACATTCACCAATTGATCGAGTTGAACAACCAGTTTTATGGCGAACCGCCCCTGAGTGTTTCAATGGGTATGGCGATCCACGCTCAGCCGGGCCGGCTGGACGATGCGCTGCATGCGGCCGATACCCGGATGTACGAGGCCAAGCGCAAATATCACGGGCTCCGGCGTTCCACCGATGTGCCTACACAGGATGTGGCTGCGGATTCCGACCAATCAGGCGTGGACGGCCGGGCTTGAGGTCAGGGTGATCAGGCCGGGCAGGTCGGCTGATTCCAGAATGCGGCGGACGCGGTCCTGCCAGGCCTGGGCGAACGTGAGGTGTTGATCCGGGCTGGCGGTGCCGGCCAGGATTTTTTGTAGCAGGGGCATGGTCATGGGTGCGGGCGGCACTTCGCGCGCGCTGTAGCTGACGGTGACCGAGTCACCGGTATCGCGGCGCGTAAAGGCGATTTCCCCGGCGACATCGGCGTTGAAGGCCATCAGGTCACAGCGGCTGTACATCCCCGCCAGACCCTTGAAGCCGGTATCCACGGTGGCGCCCGTCAGCAGGCTGACCACATTGGCGATGACGCCGGTCACGCCATTGCGCGCATCGTCGGCGAATGAGACCATGATATTGCCGCGCTCAGGCAGGCTGTCGGGATACAGGGCCTGCAAGGCCTTTTGCGTCATCAGCCAGGCGCCTGCAACGGTGGGGCACGAGTGCCCGGCGAGCTTGACGGCGTCGGTGTAGCGATAGTGGATGACGCCGTCGCTGCTGGCGCCAAGTAATTCGGCCAGCGGATCGTAGACCGTGATCCCGGGGGCTGACTCAAAGAATTCGGGGTGGCTCATGATGGCTCCGTCAGGGTGGCATGATTGACTGCATTCCAGTGTAATGCGGTCGGGTCGATCAGGCGCGCTTAACCCTTGGGCGCGTGTGGATCGGGTGTGTTGCGCGTCAATGCGTGTAAGATTACCTGTATGGCTGACAGCAGTTACAGGGCAAATTTTTTCCGGAGGAAATGCAATGGGTAACCCAAATAGTTTTGGTGCGCGCGGCGAACTCGACGTCAACGGCGAAACCTACCAGATCTATCGTCTGTCGGCCCTGGCCGACAAGGGCCTCGATGTGGCGCGCTTGCCGTACGGGTTGAAAGTTCTGCTGGAAAATTTACTGCGCACCGAAGACGGACTGGATGTCACCGACGAAGACATCCGTGGCCTGGCGAGCTGGGATCCAGCCGCCGAACCCAGTCGCGAGATCTCGTTCACACCGGCGCGGGTGATCCTGCAGGATTTCACCGGTGTACCCGCCGTCGTCGATCTGGCCGCGATGCGCGAGGCCATGCAGTCGCTGGGCGGCGATCCGTCCCTGATCAACCCGCTGGCCCCGGTCGAACTCGTGATCGATCACTCGGTCATCGTCGATGATTTTGGCCATAATGACTCGTTCCGGCGCAATGTCGAGATCGAATACCAACGCAACGTGGAACGCTACAAGTTCCTGCGTTGGGGGCAGACCGCATTCAATGATTTCAAGGTTGTACCCCCGGGTACCGGCATTGTTCACCAGGTCAACCTGGAGCACCTTGCGCGCGGCGTGTTCACCCGCGAGGTCGATGGGGGCACCGAGGCCTATCCGGACACCTGTGTGGGCACCGACTCGCACACCCCGATGGTCAACGGCCTGGGTGTCGTCGCCTGGGGCGTGGGCGGTATCGAGGCCGAGGCCGCGATGCTGGGCCAGCCGATTTCCATGCTGATCCCGCGTGTGGTGGGGTTCAAACTGCACGGTTCGCTGCCCGAAGGGGCCACCGCGACCGACCTGGTGTTGACCATTACCGAGATGCTGCGCAAGCAAGGTGTGGTGGGCAAGTTCGTCGAATTCTATGGGCCTGGCGTGGCGTCGGTGCCTCTGGCCAATCGCGCCACCATCGGCAACATGAGCCCGGAATACGGTTCGACCATTTCAATTTTCCCGATTGATGACGAAACCCTGGCATACATGCGCCTGACGGGCCGCAGCGACCAGCAGGTGGCGCTGGTCGAGGCCTACGCCAAGGCGCAGGGCATGTGGCACGATCCCGATCACGAGCCCGCGTATTCGGAAACCCTGGAACTGGATCTGTCCACCGTGGTGCCGTCCATCGCCGGCCCCAAGCGTCCGCAGGATCGGATCTCGCTGTCCGATTCCAAACCTGCTTTTGCCAAATCGCTGGCCGCGCTGCCCGGCGCACCGACCAGCAATCCGGCTTCGTTCAAAATGGCTGATGGCACCGATGTCCAGATCGATCATGGGGCGGTCGTTATCGCAGCCATTACGTCCTGTACCAATACCTCGAACCCGGCGGTGATGGTCGCTGCGGGGCTGCTGGCGCGCAATGCCGTGAACAAAGGCCTGCGTCGCAAGCCCTGGGTCAAGACCAGCCTGGCCCCAGGATCCCGCGTGGTCACCGACTACTTCAAAAAGGCGGGCCTCACCCCTTACCTCGAAGAACTCGGCTTCAATCTGGTGGGATATGGCTGCACGACCTGCATCGGCAATTCCGGCCCCCTGATCCCCGAGGTCAGCGAGGCCGTGCGCGCCAATGATCTGGCTGTCGCCTCGGTGCTGTCGGGCAACCGCAACTTCGAGGGCCGCATCCACGCCGAGGTCAAAATGAACTACCTGATGTCGCCGCCCCTGGTGGTGACCTATGCGCTGGCCGGGACCATGGACATCGATCTGTTCAATTCCCCGCTGGGGCAGGATCAGGACGGCAAGGATGTCTATATGAAGGACATCTGGCCCACCAGTGCCGAAGTCCAGGCCGTCATTGATGCCTCGGTTGCAGCCGATATGTATGCCGCAGGCTATGCCGATGTGTTCGCAGGCGGTGATGAATGGCGCGACCTGCCCACCCCTGAAGGCGATATTTTCCGCTGGCAGGACGATTCCACCTATGTGCGCCAGCCGCCGTATTTCCTGGGCATGGGGGCACAGCCCGAGCCGCTGGCCGATATCTCCGGGGCCAATGTACTGGCGCTATTGGGTGATTCGGTCACCACCGACCATATCAGCCCGGCCGGCTCAATCGCCAAGGACTCGCCCGCCGCCCAATACCTGCAGGCCCAGGGCGTCGCGCCCAAGGACTTCAACTCCTATGGTTCGCGCCGGGGCAATCACGAGGTCATGATCCGCGGAACCTTTGCCAATGTTCGTCTGCGCAACCAGATTGCCCCAGGCACCGAGGGCGGCTGGACGCGCGACTTTACTCAGCCCGGCGGCCCGGTGGCGACGATATTCGATGCGTCGAGCAACTACATCAAGGCCGGCACCCCGCTGGTGATTCTGGCCGGCAAGGAATACGGGTCGGGGTCGTCGCGCGACTGGGCGGCCAAGGGCACGGTGCTGTTGGGTGTGAAGGCGGTGATCGCCGAGTCCTACGAGCGCATTCACCGCTCGAATCTGATCGGTATGGGCGTACTGCCCTTGCAGTTCCCAGATGGCCAGACCGCAGCCGGTCTGGGGCTGACCGGCGAGGAAAGCTTCACCATCACGGGTGTGACGGGGTTCAATGACGGTGGTTCACCTGAAACCGTGCACGTGAAGGCGGGTGGGGTCGAGTTCGATGCGCAGGTGCGCATCGATACGCCCAGCGAAGCCGCCTATTTCCGCCACGGCGGCATCATGCAATATGCCTTGCGCAATCTGCTGAAGTAAGGTGTGCGGGGCGCGTCGCGCCCCGCACCCGGCATACAATGCGGGTCTCTGACCCGCTTTTTCTTTGAGATCCAAATGCAGACTGCCTCGTCGTCCTGGCATGAATTGCTATGGGGGCGCAATGGCCTGCGCAGTTTTGCCCTGGCCGGCGGCGTGGCCCTACATGCAATCAATATCTTTATTGCCACGACCATCCTGCCATCAGTGGTACAGGATATCGGTGGGCTGGAATACTACGCCTGGAATACCACCCTGTTCGTAGCGGCATCGATTCTGGGTTCCTCGTGCGCGCCGATCGGGATACGTCGGCTGGGCCTGAGGATGGTTTTCCTGCTTGCGCTGGGGGTGTTTGCCCTGGGCACCGCAGGGTGCGCCATGGCTCCGTCCATGCCCTGGCTGCTGTTCTGGCGCACGTGGCAGGGCCTGGGGGGCGGCTTGCTGCTCAGCCTCAGTTACGCTACGGTGCCGCTGGTGTTTGATCAACGGCTTTGGGCGCGCGCCATGGGCCTGATTTCCAGCATGTGGGGTATTGCGACGCTGATCGGACCGGCCATAGGGGGCATGTTTGCCCAGGGCGGGCATTGGCGCTGGGCATTCTGGGCGGTATTGCCCGTGTGTGTGTTGCTGGCAGTGTTGCTGATGACGCAAATCGGTGCGGTGGGCCGCGATCGTGGCGCGCGGGTCAGTGTGCCCTTTGGCCGTATCGGTTTGCTGGTCGGCTCGGTGCTGGTGGTGTCGGCGGTCAGTCTGTCGGCAAGTGTGCTCATGCAGTTGGCCGGCGTGCTGCTCGGTCTGGTCCTGGTGGTGGTGCTTGCACGTCTGGATCGGCATGCGGCTCAGCGCTTCCTGCCCGAGGGGGCCTGGTCGCTGCGCAGCCCGCTGGGTCGCCTGTATGCCATGATCGGCCTGATGAGCATCGGTGTCACCACCGAGGTCTTTGTGCCGTACTTCCTGCAGGTCATTCATGGGCAAACGCCGCTGGTGGCGGGGTATTTGTCGGCGCTGATGTCAGCGGGCTGGTCGGTCGGGTCGCTAGCCACCTCTGGCCGGGGGCCTGTCATGGTGGGTCGCATATTCGTGGCCGGGCCGCTGGTGTCGTTTGCTGCGCTGGCGGCCCTGGCCATCCACATGCCCGCGCAAAGCGCTGAGGCCTGGGTGCTGAGCGCACTGCTGTTCGGGGTGGGCCTGGGCGTGGGACTGTGCTGGCCGCACCTCATGACAGGCGTTTTTCGACATGCACCCAAGGGCCAACAGGAAATCGCCTCGGCTGCGATCACGACCTTGCAGATGTATGCGATGGCCCTGGGTGCCGGCGTGGCCGGCATGGCGGCCAATATCGGGGGGTTTACGGAACCGGGTGGGCTGGCCGGCGCACAGAGCGCGGCTGTGGTGGTGTATGCCGTGTTCACCCTGGCGCCTGCCGCAGCGATTTGGCTGGGTCTGCGTACCCGGCGTGGTTTGCGGCTTAGTCCGTCATGAGGTGGAAGGTATCGGGGTCGCCCCCAATCCGGCCGTCTTCGCGATTCAGTGCGGTGATCTGCGCCATGTCGGCGTCATCCAGGTGTAGATTGAAGACATTGATGTTCTCGGCGATGCGACTGGGGGTGATGGATTTGGGCAGGACCATATTGCCGATCTGAATATGCCAGGCCAGCACGATGCGCGCGACGCTGACTTGGTGTTTGTGTGCGATCATGGACAGGGCCGGATCGTCCATCAGGGTGCCCTGGCCCAGCGGGCTCCAGGCCTCGGTGATGATCTCGTGATCGGCATGGTAGGCGCGCAGAGCGTCCTGCTGGAAATATGGATGCAGTTCGATCTGGTTGACGACCGGGATCATGCCGGTTTTGTCCAGCAGGGTTTGCAGGTGCGGAATATTGAAATTGCACACGCCGATTGATTTGGCGCGCCCCTCATCGCGCAACTGGATCATGGCCTCCCAGGTTTCGACATAGCGTTTTTCCTGGGGCACGGGCCAATGAATCAAGTACAGATCGACGTAGTCCATCTGCAGGCGGTCGAGGCTTTCCTGCAGCGCCGCCTTGGTGCTTTCATGGCCGTGACTGGTGTTCCAGACCTTGGTGGCGACAAACAGTTCCTCGCGGGGAATGCCTGACTGTGCAATGCTTTTGCCCACGCTTGCTTCGTTTTTGTAGATGTGGGCGGTATCGATCGAGCGATACCCGGCCTCGAGGGCTGCGTGGATGGAACCGGGCACGTCTGCATTGCTGATCTGCCAGGTTCCGAAACCGAGCTGGGGCGTGCGGCGCCCGTCATGGAACGTGATGTAGGGTTGCGTAATCGTCATATGGGTTCTCCGGTGGGGCAGCCCGGGGCGGCAGGAGGCGCAGCGGCCGCCCGTATTGTTGTCTGTTTTATTTTGGGGTACATATCGAGTGTACCCAGTTGGGGGTGGTCCGTCATGCTGCGACAACCCGCAAAAATGTGCCGCCTGTCGAGGTCGAGTGTACACGCTGGGCGAAGGGCCGACAGGCGCTTACATTGAAAAATCCAGGCAGAATTTATTACATAATGTATATTCACCTGAGTCCGGACGTCCTGCGGGGCGCGAGGCCGTTTGAATGACTTTTCGCACCGGGGAATTATGGAAATCCGTCAGCTCGAAGCATTGACCGCAGTGGTGGCGTCCGGCAGCGTCACGGCCGCCGGCCGTCTGCTGGAACGCTCGCAACCTGTCGTCAGCCGTCAGATCAGTGATCTCGAGGATGAACTGGGGTTTTCGCTGTTCACCCGCACACGGCCCAGTATCACTCTAACGCCTCAGGGGGCCGAGTTCTATCAGGACGTGCGCAGGGTGATGGCCGATCTGGAGTTGCTTGAGGCCCGTGGCCGCGATATTGCCCGCGGCCTCACGAGCCCGCTGCATATTGTTGCCACCAGCGACATGATGTGCAGCATTCTGCCGCAGGTGCTGCAACGCGTGGATAGTGTGGAGCCCCTGTTCGAATCGAAGCTCATGGTCGAGGAAGTCAGCCACAACGAGGTGGCAGCCGTATTGATCGAGGGGCATGCGGATCTATGCGTGATCAATCTGCCCATTGAGCACGAGGCCTGCCAGGTGCACTGGTGTGGCCAGGCACCGTGCATGCTGGCGGTGCCGCCCGGCCATGCTCTGGCCACCCGGGATACCGTCAGGCTCGAAGATCTGATCGGAGATACGATCATCACACTGCCGGCATCCTACCGCTTGCGTTATCACCTGGCTTCTGCCCTGGTAAAGGCCGCCGATGCGCCCCGGCATATCGAGGTCGGCAGCCATCAGGCGGCCCTGGCCATGGTGCGCGCCCACCTGGGCGTCGCATTGGTCGATCCGTTCACGACCCACGGCATACCGCTGGATGGTGTCGCGCTGCGGCCGGTCAATGTGCACATCCCCTACATGGTGGGTGTCGTCTCGCAGCATGGCCGCAGCCTGTCGAACGAGGCGATGCGCCTGATCGAGGGCCTGCGAAACTACGTGCTGGATCATGTGCCATACTTCGTGGAAACCAACGCCAATGGCCTGCCTGTGAATTTGGGTCGTGGTGGCCGTAGAACCGTGCATACCGGATAAGCCTGCCTGCACGCCATTGTTTTTGCGAGGAATCCGCGTGAGCGCATTGAACCCATTGGCGGCCAGCCTGCTGCTGGTCGGGCTGCTGGCGGGCCTGATCCTGGGGTGGGCCGGCCGGCGGCGCGAACTGGCCCGCGGGCTAGCCCGCCTGCAGGCCCTGAATCAGGAATTGGACCAGGCGCACGGCACCCAACGCACACTCGAACTCGAATTGGTCCGACTGCGCGCAACCCATCAGGAAAAGCTGGCGGCAATCGAGGAACTGAAACAGACCTTCGAGCAGTCCAGGGCGGCCCTGCGCACCGAATTTCAAAGTCTCGCCAGCCAGGTTCTGGACGAGAAAACCAAGGCCTTTGCCCAGACCGGCCAGGCATCCATCGATGGCCTGCTGCGCCCCTTTCGCGAGCAGATCGAAGGTTTCCAGAAGCGGGTCAACGAGGTCCACGACGCCTCGCAGCGCGGCCAGACGGAACTGGGCGCCGAAATCCGGCGCGTGTTGGAAATCGGCCTGAAAATGAGTGCCGAGGCCAATACCCTGGCCAGTGCACTGAAGGGCGAAAAGAAAACCGCCGGGAACTGGGGCGAGATCCAGCTCGAACGCACCCTGCAACTGGCCGGCCTGGTGGCGGGCGATCATTACGAAGCCCAGGCCGGATTTCGCGACGAAGCCGGCAATCGGCGCCAGCCCGATTTTGTCATCAAACTGCCCGATGGCAAGCACATGATCATCGACAGCAAGGTTTCGCTGATCGACTACGAACGAGCCGTCAGTGCACAAACCGAGGCTGCGCAGGCCGAGGCACTGGATGCCCACGTGCGCGCCGTGCGCCGCCACATCGATGATCTGGGCCGGAAGGACTACAGCAACCTGATCGGCATGAAAAGCCCCAGCTTCGTGCTGATGTTCATGCCTATCGAACCCGCCTACATCGAGGCCATGAAGCACAATCGCGAGCTATTCGACTACGGCTATCAGCGCAACGTCATCATGGTGTCACACACCACCCTGATGCCCATTCTGAAAACGGTCGCCAACCTGTGGATGATTGCGCGCGGCAACGAGCAGGCCCGCGCGCTCAGCGACCAGGCCGGCGGCCTGTACAACCAGGTAGCCGTGGTGGCCGAACGCCTGCAGCGGCTGGGTAATACCCTGAACGCGGCGGGCAACCACTACAACCAGACCGTCGTCGCCGTCGCGGGTCAGCAGGGGCTGTACGGCAAGGTCAGTCGGTTTGCAGAATTGTCTGCAAAGGCCAACCGCGAGCTGCCCGAGATTGAACCCCTGCATGCGGATATCGAGCTTGAGCGACTGGAAGGAATCAAAGGGGAATAGGGGAACTCAACATGGCGGGGCGCCGCCATTTTCCGGAGGTTGTCATGGCTGCTTGTGTACGTAGTGTGCTGCGCCGTTTGTGGGTGGTTTGCATGTTGTTGGTCGCGCTGGCCCCGGTCGCCCGTGCGGCGCCGGTATTCGACGATACTCCGCGCATCGCGGTGATGTCGGCCTTCGCGCCCGAGCTGTCCTTGCTGACCGAGCGATTGCAGCAGACACAGGTCTATTCCGATGGCGGTGTAAGGTTCACGACGGGAACCCTGGAAGGCCAGCCGGTGGTGTTGCTGCTTAGCGGGATCAGCATGGTGAACGCGGCGATGAACACCCAACGGGTGCTGGACCGATTTCACATCACGCATTTGGTGTTCAGTGGGATCGCGGGCGGTGTGAATCCTGATCTGCACATCGGTGACGTCAGCGTGGCGGCGCGTTGGGGCCAGTATTTGGAGGTCGTGATGATGCGCGAAACGACACCCGGTCAATTCCGCGCACCGCAATCCAAGGGCGAATTCGAGTTTGCGCCCTATGGCATGATGCAGCCGCGCGATGTGCGCGTGCGCAGCGCCACCCACCCCGACATCCGCAGCATGTTCTGGTTCGATGCCGATCCGCACATGCTGGCCGTGGCGCGCAGCATCCGGAATGTGCCCTTGCGTGCCTGCGATGTGCAGGATCAATGCCTGGAGCATCGCCCGGTCCTGCGTGTGGGCGGCAATGGTGTATCGGGCACCGCCTTTGTGGATAACGCCGATTTTCGCAAGTACGTATACAAAACCTTCCATGCGAATGTGCTGGATATGGAAAGCGCCGCGTTCGCGATGGTGGCTTACAGCAACGATGTGCCGTTCATCGTATTTCGTTCCCTCAGCGATCTGGCCGGGGGCGGTGAGGGCGAAAACGAAATGCATGCATTCATGGGTATCGCTGCCGACAATTCCGCGCAGGTGCTGCTGGCGTTCCTGCGGGCATGGTCAGACTGAACTTCGGCGCATGGACTCGCCATGCTGCGTTACGAATCCTCGCGATAGCCACTGCATCGCTGCGGTTCGCGCCTTGCCTGACAAGCCCATGCATCCGAATTTCAGTGCGCAGCTAAGCAAACAGGACGCTAGGTCCCGATCAGACGGGCCGCACCCCTGGGCGAGCGACGGTAAGCTCGCTCAGCTCTGCGGACTCGTCTTCGTCTTCCGAGAAAGCCGGTGGTGCAAAGGGCTCGTCGTCGAACGCCTTGTCGCCGCCTTCATCGGGCAGGCCGCTCGCATGCAGCGTGCCGAAATCCATCAGCTTGCGATCCATCAGGTGGGTGGGCACCACGTGCGACAGGGCGCTGAAGATATTCAGGGTACGCCCCGGGAACAGGCGATCCCACTCGGTCAGCATGCGGCTGACTTCCTTGCGCTTCAGGTTTTCCTGCGAGCCGCACAGATTGCACGGGATGATGGGAAATTCCTTCAGGCGCGCGTAGGCGACAAGATCGCGTTCACGTACATACGCCAGGGGTCGGATGACGACATTCCGGCCATCGTCCGAAACCAGTTTGGGCGACATCGCTTTCATGCGCCCGCCGTAGAACAGATTCAGGAAAAATGTCGCCAGAATGTCGTCGCGGTGATGGCCCAGTGCGATTTTGGTGGCGCCCAGTTCCCCTGCGACGCGATACAGAATGCCGCGTCGCAGGCGTGAGCACAGCGAGCACATGGTCTTGCCTTCCGGAATCAGGCGGGTGACGATCGAGTAGGTGTCGCGGGTTTCGATATGGTGGGGTACGCCCAGACGCTCCAGATACTCGGGCAGCACGTGCTCGGGAAATCCGGGCTGTTTCTGGTCGAGGTTCACGGCGACAATGTCGAAATCGATGGGCGCCCGCGCGCGCAGGGTCAGCAGGATATCGAGCAGGCCATAGGAATCCTTGCCGCCCGATAGGCACACCATGACTTTATCGCCGTCTTCGATCATGTTGAAGTCGGCAATGGCATGACTGGTCTGGCGCGCCAGGCGCTTGCTTAGTTTGTTGTCGTGGATGCGCTGTTTGTCGGTGCGGCGCGGCAGCAGGGTGGGGGTGGCGGATTCGGTGGGCAT
>JAKDMO010000221.1 GCA_030452305.1 Alcaligenaceae bacterium
CCTCGGCCGGCCCATGGGCGATCAGCCCACCCAAATCCTGATCCAGTGCGTCGCTGCCTTCGCGCAGCGTCTGTTGTACTCCGGCATGACCCGCCCAGGCATCCAGCATGCCCACGGACTGTGAACCCTGCCCGGGAAATACGAAAGCAATCTTCATATGCGCCTACATTCTGACTAGAATCGAACCCCAGGTGAAGCCTCCGCCCACCCCTTGTAGCAAGGCCAGATCGCCGGCCTTGATCCGCCCGTCGCGATGGGCGACATCCAGCGCCAGCGGCACGCTGGCCGCAGACGTGTTTGCATGCTTGTCGAGCGTCACGACCAGCTTTTCCTCTGGAAGGTGCAGCCTGCGACCGATGAAATTAAGGATGCGGATATTGGCCTGGTGGGGCACCATCCAGTCGATCTGGTCGATGGATACGCCCGCCTCGTCGCAGACCTCATGGGCCGAGCGGGTCAGGGCCTGGACGGCGAGTTTGAATACCGCCTGCCCGTCCATGCGCAGGAACGGATCGCCCGTCACCTGCCCGCGCACGACGTTCCCGGCAGCACACAGAATATTCATCTGGCTGCCATCGGCATCGAGTTTTGCGCTGAGTATGCCGGGTTCGTCGGCGGCGCTGAGCACGACAGCACCCGCGCCATCGCCAAACAGCACACAGGTGCGCCGATCATTCCAGTCGAGAATGCCGGAGAACACTTCGGCACCAATCACCAGGGCATGCCGCGCACGCCCCGCCTGAATGAAGGCATCTGCTGTGGCCAGGCCATAGACAAAGCCGCTACAGACGGCCTGCACATCGAAGGCCGCACCGCCCGCAACCCCCAGGTTCGCCTGAACCAGGCAAGCCGTGCTGGGAAAGATGAAATCGGGAGTGGACGTCGCAACAATGATCAGGTCGATATCCGTAGCGGACATCCCGGCGTTGTCCAGGGCCGCCCGGGCCGCATGGGTGGCCAGCGTGCTGGTCGTCACCCCCGGGTCGGCGATATGGCGCTGACGTATTCCGGTACGCGAAGTGATCCATGCGTCCGAAGTTTCGATCCCGCGCGTCGCCATATCGGCGGCCAGTTCGTCATTGCTCACGATCCGTGGCGGTAGATAGCCACCCGTACCTGTTATTTTGGCGTAGCGCATATTCAATCCGAAAGGGTGGCACTAAAGAGCGTGCACATTCTGACGCAAGGCATCAATGCTTTGCGTCGTACCTTCAAGCAATCCTGTCTTTACTGCTTCGCGAGCACGCTGCAGTGCATGGCCAAACGCATAGCTGTCGGCCGAACCGTGGCTCTTGATGACAATGCCCCGCAGGCCCAGCAATGCGGCTCCATTGTAGCGACGATTGTCCACGCGCGAGCGGAAACGCTTCAGGACGGGAATCGCAATCAGGCCCGAGAGCATCGTCAGCGGCGTGCGGCGGAACTCCTCGCGCATCATGCTGCCGACCATTTTTGCCAAACCCTCTACGGACTTGAGCACGACATTGCCCACGAAGCCGTCACACACCACCACATCGACCGTGCCCTTGAAGATGTCATCGCCCTCGACGTTGCCATAGAAATTCAGGCCGCTATCGCGCAGCAGCACAGCGGCCTGCTTGACCACCTCGTTGCCCTTGATGACTTCCTCGCCGATATTGAGCAAGCCCACCAACGGACGGCTGTGCCGCTCTACGGTCGAGGCCAGGGCCGAACCCATCAGGGCGAACTGCAGCAGATGTTCGGCGCTGCAATCCACATTGGCGCCCAGGTCCAGGACCGTGGTCGCCCCCCCTTTCTGGTTCGGAATCGAAGTGGCGATCGCCGGCCGATCAATCCCGTCGAGGGTCTTGAGCACGTAACGCGATATAGCCATCCAGGCCCCGGTGTTTCCCGCCGAAATGCAGGCATCGCCCAAGCCGTCCTTGACCGCCTGGGCAGCCACGCGCATCGAAGAGTTTTTCTTGCGACGCAGCGCGACTTCCACCGAATCGTCCATGGACACGACTTCGGACGCATGCAGGATCTCGAAGCTGCCGGGCGCCACACCGTTCTGGTGCAGGCTCTGGCGGATCTGGGCTTCGTCGCCCACCAGCAGGCACACGGCATCGGAATGCATTCGCGTGAACTCGATTGCCGCCGGTATGGTGACCGACAAGCCATGATCCCCGCCCATGCAATCGACGGCGATTCTTATCCTGCTGTCAGACATTGGGTTCGCGGTCCGTCAGATATGCGGATTACTCGTCGTTCTTGGTCTTGAGGACCTTGCGGCCGCGATAGATACCGTTGGGGCTGATATGGTGGCGCATGTGCAATTCGCCGGTAGTCGGTTCGATCGCCGTGGCAGGCGCGGCGATGAAATCGTGCGAACGATGCATACCGCGCTTGGACGGGCTCTTTTTGTTTTGCTGAACAGCCATGGTGACTCCTGTAATCGGGTCGCCTATTGTAAGCGAAAGCCCGCAAGTTAAATAAAATCAGTTCTTCTTGAACCGGCCCAGCGCAGCGAAAGGCGAAGGCCCCCTGGACTCGGTTCCCGGCTCTGGTTCGACCTGGTCCGGACAGACCTCGTGGCGCGGCACATAAGGCAGGGCCAGAATAAGTTCGTCCTCGACCACATCTATCGCATCAAGCGACGCAGAGGCAAGAATATATTCCTCGTCATCGGCCTCGCCCTGGGCCTCGCGCGCATCCATCGCCTCGACCTCTGACCGGGATGCCAGCATGCGCAACTCGTTGCGTACCGATAAAGGCCAGATCAAGGCTTGCAAGCAGCGCTGACACTCCAATACGATCGTGCCGTCGGCCTGCACATCCAGGAATAGACGCCCTAGCGCATCCCGCCGCCCTTGCAGGCGCCAGATTACACTACCGCCCTGGTCTTTGGGCAAGCCGTCAAGCAGCCTCGAAAAACCCGACATTGGCGCCTCGCCCTCGATCGTCTGACCATGACGCGCAAAATGAAGCGCATTGATAGTGTGATGCATCAGATCGTCGTATTCGGTTTCAATGACCGGGGTTTCAATGACCGGGGTTTCAATAACCGGGGTTTCAATAACCGGCGGTTTCAATGACTGGGAAAACATTAGATAATACTGTGCTTACGGTTTTCCAGTCAATTCACACGCCCGGCCAAACCCCTCATGCGTCTCATTCTTGCCTCAAGTTCCCCCTACCGGCGCCAGTTGCTCGAACGCCTTGGCCTGCCCTTTTCGGTCGAGCGCCCCGACCTGGACGAAACCCCACTGCCGCACGAAACCCCCGAAGCGCTCGCACTGCGCTTGTCGGAGGCGAAGGCACTGAAAATCGCACGGCACCATCCCGGCGCACTGGTCATCGGATCGGATCAGGCTGCGGACTTCGAAGGGCACCCGATCGGCAAACCTGGAAATTTCGAGCGGGCCCGCGCGCAACTACAGCAATTCAGCGGCAAACAGGTGGTGTTCCACAGTGCGCTGTGCGTGACAGACGGCATGCGTACCGATACGCGCAGCGTACCTACAGAGTGTCTGTTTCGGACTCTGAACAACGCCCAGATCGAACATTACCTTAGGCGCGAACAACCCTTTGACACCGCCGGCAGCGCCAAGGCTGAAGGCCTGGGCATTGCCCTGATGGAATCCATGCGTTCGGATGACCCCACCGCCATCATCGGCCTGCCCCTTATTGCTCTGGCGCGCATGTTACGCAGCTTTGGTGTGAACCCGCTCACGCACGGCTGGCCTCTCGGGCCTGACCTTTAACCCTCGTATATC
>JAKDMO010000222.1 GCA_030452305.1 Alcaligenaceae bacterium
AGCCGTCGGGCCAGCGGGTCTATGCCAAGGGCACCGACCTGATCGTGATCGGCATGGTCAGCCAGGGTGCCGAGGTGATTGCCGACGGTAATGTCCACGTGTACGGGCCGCTGCGCGGCAAGGCCATGGCCGGCGCACGTGGCGATACCCAGGCCCTGATCCTGACCACACAGCTTGACCCCGAGCTACTGGCAATCGCCGGGGTCTACCGGGTGGTGGAAACCCGGCTGCCCGATAACCTGCACAACCAGCCCGCCCAGGTACAGCTCGAAGGTGAAACGCTAAAGATCCGCCCCCTGCAGCGCCACACCAGCAATTTGTAGCCATGGGACACGCTCGAATACAGTAACCGGGGGGTATGCCCGGGCATTTTGCTTTACGATTACGTGATTTACGTAAACCAGACCTACACAACACAATAAGGGAACAAATCGTCATGGCGCGAATTGTTGTAGTGACTTCCGGCAAGGGCGGGGTGGGCAAAACAACCACCAGCGCAAGTTTTTCTGCAGGCCTGGCGATGCGCGGCCACAAAACCGCCGTCATCGATTTCGACGTCGGGCTGCGCAATCTGGACCTGATCATGGGTTGCGAGCGACGCGTCGTCTACGATTTCGTCAACGTCATCCAGGGTGAAGCCACCCTGAACCAGGCGCTGATTCGGGACAAGCAACTGGAAAACCTGTTTATTCTGCCTGCCTCCCAGACCCGCGACAAGGACGCCCTAACGCGCGAAGGCGTGGAAAAAGTGCTGGATGACCTGGGCACCATGGATTTTGAATACATCATCTGCGATTCACCCGCAGGGATCGAAACCGGCGCCCTGATGGCCTCGTATTTCGCCGATGACGCCTTGGTCGTCACCAACCCGGAAGTCTCGTCGGTACGCGACTCCGACCGGATCCTGGGCATTCTATCGGCAAAGTCGCGGCGCGCCGAGCGCGGCGAGGACCCCATCAAGGAACACCTGCTGCTGACGCGCTACAACGCCAAGCGCGTGGCCGACGGCGAAATGCTGTCGCTGAAAGACATCGAAGACATCCTGCGCATTCGCCTGATCGGCGTCATCCCCGAGTCCGAAACCGTCCTGCAGGCCTCAAATCAAGGCGTGCCGGCCATTCATATCCGCGACAGCGACGTCGCCATGGCGTATACCGACGTGGTCTCGCGCTACCTGGGCGAGGAAAAGCCGCTGCGCTTTGTCGATTACGCAAAACCCGGCCTGCTCAAGCGCATGTTCGGAGGGAAATAATATGTCGTTTCTCAGTTTTCTCCGTGGCCAAAAGAAAACCTCGGCCAGCGTTGCCAAGGACCGCCTGCAGCTCATCCTGATCAACGAGCGCGGCGCCGGGCGCAACACCCCCGACTTCCTGCCTCAGTTGCAAAAGGAACTCATCGATGTGATCTCGAAATACGTGCACATCGATCCCGAGGATATCAAGGTCAATCTGGATCGCCAGAACTCTCTGGAAGTGCTCGAGGTCAAGATCGAAATGCCGCAGGCCGAAGCACGCACCTGAGCGGGTCAGTTCAGTTGTCCCTGAGTTTGGAGGATCATATCCAGATCAGGGTCAGCCACACCACCAGCGGAATAATCGCCACAGACATCAGATTGCCCATCAGCACCACACTGGCGACGGTCCTGGGCTGAACCTTGTACTGCTCGCAGAGCAGATAATTGAGTACCGCCGGCGGCAGCAGGGCCGACAATGCCAACATGCGCGTCCATTCCGGGCTCAGCGGCAGCAGCCAGACCACCAAGGGCAGGCACACCGCCCCGGCCGCCAGATAGACCAAATTGATCCTGAGCGCCGGCATGGCATCGGTGATCCGATCCTGCGACAAGCGCACCCCCAGGCTGAACAGCATCAGGGGGATGGCAATCTGACCCAGCAGATCGAGCGAGGTGCGCAGGAACTGGGGCACCAAGTCCTGATGTGAGGCAAACAGCACACCCAGCACCGCAGCCCAGACATTCGGGTTCTTGAGCCACATCCATCGCCCAACGCTCCTGGACAGCAGGAACAGGCCCAGCGAGAAATGCAGCAGGTTCGACAGCACGAACAGAATGACGATATCGCCGAGCAGGTCCTTGCCGTAGGCAAGCATCATCAACGGAATGCCGATGTTTCCGGTATTGCGAAACATACCGGGCACCAGAAAGGCGTTTCTGGCCACGCCTGGCGACGGTATCAGGGCCAGGACAATCCCCGGCAGCACGATCAGCAGTACGCCCCCCGCCACCAGGGGCCAGGCATGTAGCAAGTCCACCGGGTTTTCGAGCAGCGCCGAGAACACCAGCGCCGGGCAGAACACCATCACATTCGCGTGGTTGACGAAATCCATCTGCGGCAGGCGGGCCTGACGCCGGCCGAAGGCATAGCCGACGGCTGTCACGACGAATACCGGCATGACGATATTGAGCAGGGTGAGCAGCATGGAGATACAGGGGCAATACACAGAAGGCTGTCAGTGTACTACCCAAAAAAAGCGCGCCCGAAGGCGCGCACAATCCCATCGCAAGGAGTTTCTATCTGTTCTTTCCGACCTGGTCGCCAATGATCCCGCCAATGGCTGCACCGCCCACGGTACCCAATATGCCACCGTTGGTCACGACTGCACCGGCCACACCGCCGATCCCTGCGCCTGTCACGGTGGATTTCTGGCGGTGGCTCATGTTGTCCCAAGAGGAACAGCCGGCGAGCGCTACGGCCAGAAGGGTCGCCGCAGATAATTTACCGATCATTCGCATTGTCGTCATATAGGTACCTCATTCCAGTCAATCAGTAGTTACACGGTACACGAACAGCATGCAGCAGATAAAGCTGCAGGGGCAGTTACTTTGTTAATCGACGCTACATTTGTATCGCCGCAGATCGATAGAACGACTTATTTGACCAGCGCAAGCACCTCGCGGAATTTCGGATGAGCCGGGGTTTCCAGCCACTCGAACATGGCCATTTCAAGGGTGACCGATTCCAGCCCGAAATGGCGCCAGCGCTGGCTGGCGGCCTCGCGATCCGCCGCACGACGCGAGCCCACGCAGTCACTGACCAGAATCGGCTCGTAGCCCGCCGAGGCCAGGCCGAGGCCAGTTTGTAACACGCAGGCATGGGCCTCAGTGCCCATCAACAACACCTTGCCCCGCCCACGCGGCAAGGCGTCGGTGAACCCCGGCTCGCGGCAGCCGTCGAAATAGGTCTTTGAGACGCAATGATCGACGTGCGAGAGGATATCGGCGTGGGTCGCCCCGATTTTCTCGGGCCAGTGCTCGGTGGCCCAGACCGGGACACCCAGTAGCCGGGCCGCCTGGGCCAGGCGTGAGGCACACAACACCAAGCGATCAGTGTCCTCGATGGCCGGCAAGAGTTTTTCCTGCATATCAATGACTAAAAGCATGGAATCGCGTGTACTGAGCATAGCGGCCTCTTATTTCAGTGATTTGTAGCGCAGGCGACGCGGCTTGGCGCCTTCTTCGCCCAGGCGGCGAACCTTGTCGGCCTCGTATTCCTGATAGTTGCCGTCAAAGAACACGGCACGGGAATCCCCCTCGAAGGCCAGGATATGGGTCGCGATGCGATCCAGGAACCAGCGGTCGTGACTGATCACCAGCACGCTGCCGGCGAACTCCAGCAAAGCGTCTTCGAGGGCACGCAGGGTCTCGACGTCCAGATCGTTCGAGGGTTCATCGAGCAGCAAAACCTTGCCACCAGCGATTAGAGTTTTGG
>JAKDMO010000045.1 GCA_030452305.1 Alcaligenaceae bacterium
CTGCGTTTGTATTTTTCTTTCGGCTTCCAGCGATGGCTGGAATACGAACTGGCCCAGCGTTTCACCAACCTGATGTGTAAATGGTCGGTGGCACGCCGCCTGATCCGTTTTGCCGAAACCGACATCCAGCCGCTGTTGGGTCCCGAGGTGACCCGCGTCATCGTCGAGGCTCATCAGCACCGCCTCACCCGATTGGATGATGCGCTGCAAACGCTGGCGCTGCAGTATCCGGCCTACGCCCAATGGCTGCAGGAAGCCTATCTGGCCCGCATGGCGCGCGCCACCGAACGCCTGCGCTATCGCGACATGCTCTCGCACAACCTGATCAGCGGTGAAACCTATTCCGATCTGATCGATCAGGTCACCCGGCGCTGGGACTATCTGGACAAACCGGCACACCTGGACATCACCATGAGTGCCGATGACCTGATCAAGCGCGTGCCGATGTTTGCCGATCTGGATAAGGCCGCGCTGACCGGGATGGCCAAGCTGCTCAGGCCCCGGCTGGCAGTGCCCGGCCAGGAAATCTCGATGAGCTTCCGGCGTTCGCGCGTGATGTACTTTGTGGCCTCGGGTGCCGTAGTGCTCGATCTGCCCGATGGCACCACGGCGGAACTGGGCAGTGGTGAGATCTTTGGGGAAATGGCACTGATTACGCATACCGACTTCGAAGCGCGGGTGCGTTCGCTGGGCTACAGCCGCTTATTGGCGCTGCGCGAACGCGATCTGAATACCGTGCTCGAACACGACGCCGCCTTGCGTGAAAAAATTGAGGCGGTTGCCCGCCACCGTATGCGCGCCAAAGAAGTCTGGGAAGAATTCCAGTCAGGTGAGCGCCGGCACGAACCGCTGCCTGACCTCGGGTCGGGGGTGTCGGATCCCGCGTCCGATAATGTCTGACCAGCGGTCTATTTGACCAGTGAACGGCTCTGCCTGGGGGGTTCGTCAAACAGGCAGGCGATTCACAGCGTGCGGGCTTGGCGTACGGCACGCTCCCAGCGATCCATGCATGCCAGTGCCTGGTCGCGCGGCATCAGCGGGTCGAACTGGCGATCGAGGCGCCAGAGGTCGGAAATTTCTTCCTTGTCCTGATAGAGGCCGGCCTCGAGCCCAGCCAGAAAGGCTGCTCCCAGCGCTGTGGTTTCCACCATGGTGGGCCGTTGCACCGGAATGCCCAGCAGATCAGCCTGAAACTGCATCAGCAAGTCATTGACGCAGGCGCCGCCATCAACCCGCAAGGACGTCATGGGTGCTGCGCCGGCCGTCTGGGCGTCGCGGCCCATCGCCTGCAGCAGGGCTGCACTTTGGTAGGCGATGCTCTCTAGCGCGGCGCGTGCCACGTGGGCCATTGTGGTGCCGCGCGTCAGACCTGCGATGGTGCCGCGTGCCTGAGCATCCCAGTAGGGCGCACCCAGTCCGGTGAAGGCGGGGACGAAGAATACACCGCCCGCATCAGGCACAGACCGGGCCAGGGCTTCGACATCACTGCTGTGTTCGAATGCGCGCAGGCCGTCCCGCAGCCATTGCACGACGGCGCCTCCGACAAATACGCTGCCCTCCAGAGCATATTCGACCCCCTCCGAGGTTTGTGCCGCGCTGGTTGTGACCAGCCCATTGTCTGATATCTGGAATTTCTGTCCGGTATGCATCAACATAAAGCACCCAGTGCCATAGGTGTTCTTGGCCATGCCCGGCTGAAAGCAGGCTTGTCCGAACAGCGCACTTTGTTGGTCGCCCGCCACCCCGCGGATTGGCACTGCGCGGCCCAGCAGTTCGACCTGGGTGCTGCCGAAGTCGGCTGCCGATGGCAGCACCTCGGGCATCATCGCCAGTGGGATCTGCAGGGCTTCCAGCAGGTCTGTATCCCAGGCATTGCGGTGTATGTCGAGCAACATGGTGCGGGAGGCATTGCTGACGTCCGTCAGATGGCGGCCACCGGTCAACTGCCAGATCAGCCAACTGTCAACAGTCCCGAATGCGAGCTCGCCGGCTTGTGCACGGGCGCGCGCGCCGGGGACATGATCCAGTATCCATTGCAGCTTGGTGGCGGAAAAATACGCATCCAGACGCAGGCCCGTGCGTTGCTGGATCAGGGATTCGAAGCCGTTTTCACGCAACACCGCACAGGCCGGCTCGGCACGGCGATCCTGCCAGACGATAGCCTTGTGTATGGGCTCGCCGGTCTTGCGATCCCAGACTATCGTGGTCTCGCGCTGGTTCGTGATGCCGATGGCTGTGATCGCCTCGGCGCCGATATTGGCCTGAGCCAGTGCGGCGCTCATGGTGCTTCGCTGGCTTGACCAGATTTCCATTGGGTCGTGTTCGACCCAGCCCGGTTGTGGGTAGTGTTGCGTCAGCTCGCGTTGCGCCAGGCCGACGATATCGCCCTGGCGGTTGAATACGATGCTGCGGGTACTGGAGGTGCCTTGGTCTAAGGCCAATAGATGGCTCATGCTTTGGATCCTTGAGTATCGGTGATCAGGGTGCGTGATCCAGAGGCCTGTACCGAGGAAAGCAGTCTGAGCTGTCGGGGATTGGGTATCATAATTTACATCAAGCGATACTGTATCAACAATAATGGACACATTTGAATCCCGACCTGCCCAACCCCTCGGCACCGACAGGGCAGGTCTGCTGGGCAGGCTGGGCACCACGACCGAGGCCGATATGGTCATCATCGGCGGTGGGGCGACAGGTTTGGGGATTGCCCTGGACGCAAGCTTGCGCGGGCTGTCGGTGGTATTGCTTGAGTCCCATGATTTTGCCGGTGGGACATCCTCGCGGGCGACCAAGCTGGTTCATGGCGGGGTGCGCTACCTGGCCCAGGGAAATATCGGTCTGGTGCGCGAGGCGCTGCACGAGCGTCGCGCCCTGTTGCACAATGCACCTCACCTGGCGCAGCCCCTGGCTTTTGTCGTGCCGGGATACAAGGCCTGGGAAGTTCCATTCTATGGCATCGGGCTGAAACTCTATGATGCCTTGTCCGGGTCCGACAGCCTGGGCCCTACCCGCTGGCTCGGCCGTGCAGCGACGCAGGCCGCATTGCCGGGTGTGCGCCCCCAAGGCTTGTATGGGGGCGTCCGGTACTGGGACGGTCAGTTTGACGATGCGCGTCTGGCGTTGGTGCTGGCGCGCACTGCGGCAGCCCAGGGGGCCCAGTTGCTGAACTACTGCCCCGTCGTCGGTCTGCAGCATGAGGGCGGCCGTATCAGCGGCGTTCAATGGCGGGATGCGGCAGGGACGGCTCAGGGGACGATACGCTCGCGCTGCGTCATCAATGCGACCGGGGTATGGGTGGATCAGATCCGCAGCATGGGCTCGCGAGGTCCGGGCATGCAGGCCGCGCCCCTGGTCCAGCCCAGTCAGGGTGTCCACGTGGTGGTTGATCGCAGTTTCATGCCAGGCGATCAGGCTTTGCTGGTACCTCGCACCAGTGACGGCCGGGTGCTGTTCGCGGTGCCCTGGTTGGGGCGCTTGATCCTGGGTACGACCGATACGCCGCGCGAGGATACTCCGCGTGACCCCTTGCCGTTTCAGCAGGAGCTCGATTTCATCCTGTCAGAGGCTGCCCATGTCCTGACACGGGCGCCCACGCGTGCTGATATCCGCAGCGTTTGGGTAGGCCTGAGGCCTCTGGTGCGTCCGCCTGCAGACGATGAGGAATCCACCAAATCCATCAGTCGGGAACACACGATCGAGATCAGTCCGGCAGGCCTTGTGACCGTTACCGGCGGCAAGTGGACAACGTACCGTGCCATGGCCGAGGATGTACTGGATCGTTGTGTGCAGGCCTCATACTTTCAGCATCTGCCGCCGTGCCGGACCACCGATTTTCCATTGCTCGGGGCAAGCGATCTGAAACATGGCGGGGGTTCCCTGCATGCCCAGCCAGGGCCACATTTGTATGGAACCGAGGCCTCGCTTCTGGCCGAGCTGCCCGGTACCGAGGCGATGCTGGGGCTAGGTTTGAGCGAAGCGATGGTCAGGTTTGCGGCACGCTACGAATACGCGTGCACGGTAGAAGACGTACTGGCCCGGCGGCATCGGATGCTGTTCCTGGATGCTGCGCTGGCCCACGCGGCAGCGTCTCGTGTGGCGCAGATTCTTCACGAGGAAACCGGTGTGCCGCAGCAGCCGACCGCCCTTCAGGAGCTGGCGGTGCAATACGGGGCCCGGGTACCCTAGTGTCCTGTGGTTAGTTGTGCACTGAAATTCGGATGCATGGGCTTGTCAGGCAAGGCGCGAACCGCAGCGATAGCAGTGGCTATCGCGAGGATTTGCAACGCTGCATGGCGAGTCCAGGCGCCGAAGTTAAGTATTCGAATTAACCAAACAGGACACTAAAGCAGCAGCTCGATATCGTGGATCATGTCCTCGGGCGAGGAATCCGCCCGGACCAGTGCGCGTGCCTCGCCATCGCGATCCATCAGGTAGAAGGTCGAGGAATGGCTCATCGTGTACTGCTCAGGGGTCGGGCCCGGTTCCTTTGAGTAAAAGGCCTTGAAGGATTGCGCAGTTTTTCTTAGCTGTTCGTGTGAACCGGTCAGGCCGATGAAGTCTGGGTTGAACAGGTGTGCGTAGGCCTTCATGATGGGCGGGGTATCGCGATCCGGGTCGACGGAAATCAGAATGACCTGTACATCGTCGGCCTTGTTCCCGAGCGCTTCGATAGCCAGAGCCACCTGTGCCATTGATGTGGGGCAGACGTCCGGGCACTGTGTGTAGCCGAAATAAATCATCAGGACCTTGCCCTTGAAATCGGCCAGCGTGCGCTCATTGCCGTCGCCATCGATCATATCCAGACCCTTGCCCAGACCCGATCCGGTGATATCGCTGCCCTTGAAGGGCAGCGGTTTGTTGGAGGCCTCGGGGGTGCACGCGCTCAGGGCCAGAGGCAGCGCACACAGCGCACCCGCAACCAGGGTGCGGCGTTGTGGGCGAAATGGGAACTTCATGGCAATGCCTTTCAAAATCAAAGCAGCAGGCCGATCCAGTGATCAACCAGCAGGGCGCCGAACAGCAACGCCAAGTACAGAATCGAGTAGTGGAACAGCTTGCGCGCGCGCGCATCGCTGTAATCGCGGTACAGGTGCCAAGCCTGCCATACGAAACGGCCGCTGAGCAGGCATGCGGCGGCCAGGTAGGCCGGCCCGCTCATGCGGATCACAAAGGGCAGCAGCGTCGCGGCAAACAGCACGATGCTGTAGAGCAGCACATGCAACTGGGTAAAGCGCATGCCATGGGTCACGGGCAGCATGGGCAACCCCGACTGGATATAGTCTTTGTTGCGGTACAGGGCAAGGGCCCAGAAATGCGGCGGGGTCCAGATAAAGATGATCAGCACCAGGATCCAGGCCTCGGCCGGCACCGCGTCGGCCATGGCCGCCCAGCCCAGGGCGGGCGGCATCGCGCCGGACAGCCCGCCGATCACGATGTTCTGAGGCGTCAGAGGCTTGAGGATTGCCGTGTAGATCAGGGCATAGCCCACGAATGTGGCGAAGGTCAGCCACATCGTCAGCGGATTCACCCACCAATACAGGATCAGCATGCCCGCGCCGCCCAGCACCCCGGCCATCATCAGCACCTGATGGCTGGCGATCGCGCCGCTGGCGGTGCCGCGCCGCGAGGTGCGCAGCATGCGTGCGTCAACCTCGCGCTCGATCAGGCAGTTGATGGAAAACGCAGCGGCGGCCAGCAGCCAGATTCCCAGCGTGGCCGCAACCACCCGGGTCAGATCGGGCAGCCCCGGTGTCGCCAGGAACATGCCGATGACTGCACAGAATACGGCCAACTGGGTGACGCGTGGTTTGGTCAGGACGAGGTATTGGCGCAGCAGTGATTGCGACGAGGCGGTGGCGGTATTCATAGCGGTATTCTAGTCGGTTTGCCGGCTCGGGATAAGCGCAGCAGCAGCGTAGTGCATACCAGTGTCAGGCCTGCCGCACCGCCGTTGTGCATGACGGCGATTGCCAGGGGCCACTGAAAGAAGATCGTGGTCAGTCCGGTGAGCAACTGCAGCACCAGCAGGCCCAGCAGCAACTGGGCCGGGCCGGCCAGCCCCGGCACGTGGCGCAAGCGCCATCCACAGGCGCCCAGGATCACAAACACCACAAGGGCGAAATTACGGTGGGTCCAGTGTATGGCCGTCAGTGCTTCCTGCGAGATCATGTCGCCCGAGGGTAAAAGCCCCAGCCCTCGCACCAGGGAGTATCCGCCTGAAAAATCCATGGGGGGTAGCCACTGGCCGTGACAGGTCGGAAAATCCATGCAGGCCAGCGCCGCATAATTCGTGCTGACCCATGCACCCAGCGCCAGCTGCATGAACAGCACGACAAAGCCCAGGATCATCCAGGGCCGATAGCGCAAGGCCTGGGTGGGTACCGGGTCGTGGGGCTTTTCCCGGGCAGCCAGCCAGGTGATCAACGCCAGCAGGCTCATCCCTAGGACCAGGTGCGTACTGACCACCAAAGGCATCAGCCGATGCGTCACCGTCCAGGCACCAAACGCGCCTTGCACGCACACGGCGACGAACACCACGGCGGCCAGACGCGGCGTCTGACCCAGGATGCGCCGATGGCGCCAGGCCATGTACAGGATGCCGATAATCATCATGCCCAGAATCGATCCGGCATAGCGGTGGATCATCTCGACCCAGGCTTTGAATGCGCTGACCGGGCCGTAGGGCATGGCCTCCAGCGCCTGCTCGATATGTGCGCCGGCACCGATCGGTGTCAGGTGGCCATAGCAACCCGGCCAGTCCGGGCAGCCCAGCCCCGAGTCGGTCAGACGTACGAATGCGCCGAACATGATCAGGTCCAGCGTCAGGAACCAGGTCAGGAAAACAAGCTTGCGGTAGCGAGCGTGGATCGCACTTGGCATGATTTAGCCGATATGGGAATTTTTCAACAAGGTGCGGATATCATCGCGTACGCGTTCGGGTTCCGAGTCATCCGGGAATTCCATCATCAAATTACCGAGGGGATCGACGATCCACATACCTTTTTCAAGCGCTGCCACCGGGTTTGTTGCGCCAGGTGCCAGCCACTGGGCGAGCTGTGTCGGGTCGGCGCGCAGCACGATGGTGCCCTGGTATGAGGTTTCAAGCACAGGGGGGACGCTATCGTCATCCAGAACAAACCAGATCCGGTTCAGGCGTTCGACCTCTTTGCCCTGGCTGGCGTGCGAATTGCGCAGTATGAAAAGTTTGCGCACGCACGTTTCCGGGCAGGCCGCCTGGTCGGCGCTGATCAGCAGCCATTGGCCCTTCATGGTCTGCAAGTCGTAGGTCTGGCCCTGGGCATCGGTCAAGGCCAGTTGCGCAGCTTTGGGCATGGGGCGTTGCGGATCGATCAACTGCCCGTAGTTCGAAGAGCCGTCGGGGCGCAGGCCCAGCGACGGCACATAATAGGCCAGCAGGGCAAAAATCACCGGCGCGAGGCTGACCGCCAAAAGGGCGATCAGCGGCCACATGGATCGTCGGTGGCGGGGGGTGCTGCTCATGATTTGAGGTCCTCGTTCGGGGTGGATGGAGTTGTGCGCCTGGTTCTGAGGCGCCAAATCAGCACCAGGGCGGCGATGGCCGCAATCGCGGCAAAGCTGAACCACTGGATGGCATAACCGTAATTCCGGCTGGCATTCAGGGATGGGCCGGGCCATTCCTGAATCAGCGGAGAATTGGCCACAGGCGCCATTTCCAGGATGACCGGCAGAAAGGACAGCCCGGTTGCTGTGGCCAGATCGCCCAGTGGCAAATTCTGCACGCGGGGGGGGATGGCGTCTGGTGTGGGCAGTTTTCCGGGCAGGTCGCTTGCGTGGTTTCCCGTCAGCGATCCCAGGTCAAAAATCCGGGGTACGTGGTGCAGCATTGTGCCCCGCACGGTCTGCTCGCCTGCAGGCGGAGTCAATTCGGGCAGCGGGGTACCGGCGATCGGCCGGGCCACCCAGCCGCGCAGCACCAGTACGGCATGGTGTGGATCATCGCGTAATTGCAGTGGGGTGGCCACCCATAGGCCGGGCTTCCCTTTGAGGTTGCGATTATCCAGGAGTACAGTGAGATCATGCAGCCACGTACCGGTAACTTGGCCGTTATGCCAGTCTTCGCCGTCTGCTTGGGCAGTGTTAAGCGTGATGGGCGGTGCCTGGCGCCCGGCCTCGATGGCTTGCGCTAGGGCTGTACGTTCGGCGGCCCGTCGCAGTTGCCAAAATCCTGCGCCGGCGCAGACGGCGACCAGCGCGCCCAGCAGGATCAGGGCGATGGCGGTTCGAATGGGGCGCTGCACAGTCATTTTTGCAAAATTTCCAATTTCTCGCGAGGGTGGCCATGAAGATCGTAATCGTCTTGCTGTTCCTGTGCGTGGTGGGCAGCCTGGCTTCGGCCGGGAAGTATCTGCTGCGCGATCATGGCACCACCGATCGCATGGCCTGGGCGCTGACCTGGCGCATCGGCCTGTCGGTGCTGTTGTTTGTCTTTCTGCTGGTGGCGCATTGGCTGGGCTGGATCGACAGCACCGGCCTGCGTACGGTGAGCGGTTCGTAAAAAAGGGCCGGCGCGGGCCGACCCTCTTTTGCCGGGCTTGATTCCTAGAACCAGTATACGAATATGTACAGACCCAGCCACACGACGTCCACGAAGTGCCAGTACCAGGCGGCGCCTTCGAAACCGAAGTGGTGGTCGGCGGTGAAGTGGCCGCGAATCAGGCGCATCAGGATGACCGTCAGCATGGTCGCGCCCAGGATCACGTGAAAGCCGTGAAAGCCCGTGAGCATATAGAACAACGCACCGAATGCACCCGAGGTAAAGCGCAGATCCAGCTCGGTATAGGCGTGGTGGTATTCATAGGCTTGGCAGGCCACGAAGGCGAAACCCAGGATGACCGTCAGGGCCAGCCAGAAGATCGTACGGCCGCGATGCGCATGGCGCAGGGCATGATGAGCGATGGTCAGGGTCACGCCCGAAGACAGCAGCAGGGCGGTATTGATGGTCGGCAACCAGAACGGGCCCACGGTCTTGAACGGTTCGATGATGCCTGCAGGCCCCAGGTTCGGCCAGGTGCCGGTAAAGTGTGGCCACAGCAGGGTCTGGTGATCGAGGTTGCTGAGCCACGGTGTGGTGACTTCACGCGTGTACCAGAGCGACCCGAAGAATGCGGAAAAGAACATGACCTCGGAAAAAATGAACCAGATCATGCTCCAGCGGTAGGAGTGTTCGACATGCCCGCTGTTCAGCCCGCTTTCGGATTCGTGGATGGCGTCGCCGAACCAGCCGTACAGTACGATGAATAGGCACAGGATGCCCCCCATACAGAGCCAGGGGCCTATTGCGAAGCTATTGACCCAGAGGGCCGCGCCGATCAGTGTGGCCGCCAGGCATATGCTGCCGTGGATCGGATGCGCGGACTGTGGGGGCACGAAGTAATGCGGCGCCGTGCCTTGGGCCAGTTGACCTGCACTCATCTTGATCTCCTGATATTCCAATGTTGAGTATTTTGTTTTTTCATGATTATGCCGTCACCAGACGAACGATCAGTATCAACACACCTACAAATATTGCCCCGGCAAGCAATCCCGCCAGGATCAGGTGCCCCGGGGTGAGCTTCGCGAAATCGTCGTCGTAGCCAGAGCGCTTGCGTAGGCCCAGGAATCCCCAGGCCACGGTTTTCAGCGTGCGCAGGAAGCCGGGGCGGGGTTCGTTCATGCGCCCACCCCGTAGACGAAGGCGCGGATGAAGGTCCACGCCATCAGCCCGATGGCGATAACTGCCAGGATGATTCCCGTGCGGATATTGCGTCGCCGTTCTTCTGGTGTCATGTTGTCTTACGAAGCCTTATAAACGGGCGGAGTGGTAAAGGTGTGGTGCGGCGCCGGCGAGGGCACGGTCCATTCCAGGCCTTCAGCGCCTTCCCATGGGTTCGCAGCAGCCTTCGCCCCCTTTCCTGCGTATGCCTTCAGTACGACATACAGGAACAGGAACTGTGACAGGCCGAACCAGTATGCACCGATCGTGGCGACTTGGTGGAAGTCGGTGAACTGCGCAGCGTAGTCTGCATAGCGACGCGGCATGCCGGCCAGACCCAGGAAGTGCATCGGGAAGAAGGTGACGTTGAACGAAATCATCGTCATCCAGAAATGCCATTTGCCCAGGCGCTCGTCGTACATGTAGCCGCACCACTTGGGTAGCCAGTAGTAGGTGGCGCCAAACAGGGCGAACAGCGATCCGGCCACGAGCACATAGTGGAAGTGGGCGACCACATAGTAGGTATCCTGGACCTGGATATCGATTGGCGCCAGAGCCACGACCAGGCCTGTGAAGCCCCCGATCGTAAACACAAATATAAAGCCGATGGCAAACAACATCGGGGTCTCGAACGTCATCGAGCCGCGCCACATCGTGGCCGTCCAGTTAAAGACCTTGACCCCGGTTGGAATCGAGATCAGCATCGTGCTGTACATGAAGAACAGTTGCGCGGTCACGGGCATGCCGGTGGTGAACATGTGGTGCGCCCAGACCAGGAACGACAGGATTGCGATGGCACAGATGGCATAGACCATCGAGGAATAGCCAAACAGTTTCTTGCGCGCGAAGGCCGGCACGATGTGCGACACGATCCCGAAGGCCGGCAGGATCATGATGTAGACCTCGGGGTGGCCAAAGAACCAGAACACGTGCTGGTACAGGACCGGATCCCCGCCGGCGGCGGCGTTAAAGAAGTGTGTGCCGAAGTGGCGGTCGGTCAGCAGCATGGTGACGGCGGCGGCCAGCACCGGCATCACGGCCAGCAGCAGGTAGGCGGTGACCAGCCACGACCAGCAGAACAGCGACATTTTCATCAGCGTCAGGCCGGGGGCGCGCATGTTCAGGATGGTCACGATGATGTTGATCGCCCCCATGATGGACGATGCCCCGAGGATGTGGACCGCAAAGATCGCGAAATCCATGCCCGGGCCCATTTGCAGCGACAGCGGCGCATACATCGTCCAGCCCGCAGCGTTGGCACCGCCGGGTACAAAGAACGATGCCGTCAGCAGCGTGGCGCCCACAGGCAGCAGCCAGAAGCTGAAGTTGTTCATGCGTGCGAAGGCCATGTCGGATGCGCCGATCTGCAACGGAACCATCCAGTTTGCAAAGCCTACGAAGGCCGGCATGATGGCCCCGAAAATCATGATCAACCCGTGCATCGTCGTGAACTGGTTGAACAACTGGGGCTGGAAGAACTGGATCCCCGGCTCGAACAGTTCCGTGCGCAGCAGCAGGGCGAGCGTGCCGCCCTCCATCAGCATGCAGAACGAAAAAATCAGGTACATCGTGCCGATGTCTTTGTGGTTGGTCGCAAAGACCCATCGGCGCCAGCCCTTCGGTGCCTCGTGGGCGTGGTCCTCATGCCCGGAGATGGGCGGAACGTGATCGGCAGTGACACTGCTCATGGTGAACTCCTTCCTGCTGTGCCGCGGAGCCGGTTCGGCGGGCCGCGGAAATATTTGATGTCTCTGGTCTGGTGGGTGGCGGGCGCTTTAGCGTAGCGCCTTCACGTCAGAAGGTTGTACAACCGGGTCGGGGCCTTTGCCGGCATTGTCCCACGCATTACGCGTATAGGTAATGACCGAGGCGATCTGTGTGTCGCTGAGCTGATCGCGGAAGGCTGCCATGGCGGTGCCGGGGTGACCGTTGAGCACCGTCAGGATCTGCCCCTTCATGGGTGCCAGTACGAATTTCTCGTCGCCGTTCAAGGCCGGGAATGTACCCGGAATACCTTCGCCATTGGCCTGATGGCAGGCCACACAGGTGGTGGAAAAGACTTCCTTGCCCTTGGCGACCAGCTCTTCTTTGGACCATTTCTTGTTCGGGTCTTCGGTGGCCGAAGCCATGGCGGATTTCTGTTCCTCGGACCACTTGGCATAGTCTTCGTCGGATACGACCTTCACCACGATCGGCATGTAGGCGTGGTCCTTGCCGCACAGCTCGGCGCACTGCCCGCGATAGGTGCCGATCTTTTCCGCGCGGAACCAGGCATCGCGCAGGAATCCGGGGATGGCGTCCTGCTTGACCCCGAAATCGGGCACCATCCACGAGTGGATGACGTCGGCAGCGGTTATCACGACACGCACTTTCTTGTCGACCGGCACGACCAGCGGCTTGTCGACTTCCATCAGGTAGGTATTGCTGCGCGGTGCCAAGCCGTTGATCTCGTCGCTAGGGGTGGCCAGCGTGGACAGGAACTCGACACCTGCGGCCGGACCATCGACGTATTCATAGCCCCAACGCCACTGATACCCGGTGACCTTCACGGTCAGGTCGGCGCTGCTGGTGTCCTTCATCGCGACCACGGTACGGGTCGTGGGGATGGCCATGCCGATAATGATCAGGAACGGGATGATCGTCCAGGTGAGTTCGATACCGATGTTTTCCTCGAACTTGGCCGCCTTGTAGCCGCGCGACTTGCGGTGCATGATGATCGAGTAAAGCATCACGCCAAAGACACCGACAAAAATCACCGTACAGATGATCATGATCATCCAGTGCAGATCATAAATTTCGTGTGCGATCTGCGTGACCCCCTCGTGGAGGTTTAGCTGGTTGACTGCCGGACCTCCGGGCATGTCCTTGACCTGAGCACCGGCCGCGCCTGCACCAAGCAGTGCACCCATGCCAAGCCACCCTCTCGCCTTCTTCATGCTGACCTCTAGTTGTGATGTGTTTATGCGAGGTTCTTGACCTGGATCAAGCGGCTTGAACCAGATGCGACCTCGACCACACAATTATTGGATCGCAGGCATTAATATGGAAATTCGGGCATTGCCTGCGACAATTCCCTGGTGCGGAATGCGGGAATTATAACGAAGGCGCGCGGCTTGTGTGGATTGTTCCCCGGCTGCCGGTATGGTCTTCCATGCGCATGTCTGTTGGGGTCGGCATCCGATCCACTACAATTGCCCGATGAAATCGCCCAGTGCCGAACCTTCCTCATCCGATCTGGCGTCCCGGTTTTCCGGGCTCGCGCGGCGTGCCCAGCAATTGCCGCCGCCCGGCGCGCGACCGCTGACGGTGTCCTCGCGTGTCGCGGGTTGGGCCACCCAGCGGGCCACCGAAGTGATGACCGGTATGCCGGGCGTCCATGTCGAGGACGAGGCGGTGCACCTGACGGCGGCCCCCGGCCAGGGGCGACCGCTCAATGCCGTACTTGAACAGATCGCCTTCGCACTGCGCGATGGCGGCTGCCTGCGCGCGTGGCGCGGTGAGTTGCTGGATGTGGTGGGCGAGGGCCGTGTGCTCGGCCGAATCGAGCGTGCTGCTGTGCGCCCGCTGGGCATGCTGACTCAGGCTGTGCATCTGAACGCCTGGTCGCCCGATGGGCGCATGTGGATTGCACGCCGCGCGCTCGACAAGCCCACTGATCCCGGACTGTGGGACACGCTGGCCGGCGGCTTGGCTGCAGCCGGAGAGGATCTGGATGCCGCGCTGCTGCGCGAAAGCTACGAGGAGGCCGGCCTGAAGGCGGTCGATCTGATGAATCACGGCCCGCTGCGCACGGTACTGCGCATGCACAGACGCTTGCCAGAGGGTTATCAGGTTGAAAACCTTTTGCTCAGTGATTGTGTGCTCGATGCATCGGTCTCGCCCACGAATATCGACGGTGAGGTCTCCGAGATTCGATGTGTCGATATTGCGCAGCTTTGGGGCATGCTGTGCAACGGACGCTTCTCGCTGGAGGCTGAGCTGGCCATACTCGACGGCCTGCGGATGCGTGCGGCTGGCGCAGGCGCCGACACGCCCGTAGAATGAGGGCTCCTGTATCGTATTGACCTCCAGGAGGATCGCATCATGAACAAGGACACAAGCAATCCATTCGTGTTGCCGGGTTTCGGGCAAACCGGCGAGGCAGCCGACAATCCTGTGTTTGCAGGTATGGAAATGATGCGCCAGGCCTGGCAGGGCATGGCGGGAGGCGGGCAGATGGATTCGGTCGCCGCCTCGATGATGTCCGTCGAGGACCTCGAACGCCGCATTGCCGAACTGCAGGCCGTTGAAAGCTGGCTGCGCCTGAACCTGTCGATGCTGGGCAACACCATCCAGGGCATGGAAATCCAGCGTTCCACCTTGGCCACACTGCGTGCCTTTGCCACCAGCGGCGTCCCCAAGGACTTCAGCGCAGGCAGCCAGGCGACCCCCGAACCCGAATCCGCGTCTGCAGCCAGACCCGATCCAGAGCCCGGTGCCGAGGCTGATTCCACAGACCAGCAGCCCTATGCGCAGGCCGCCGAAGACTGGTGGAACATGGTGCAGCAGCAGTTCCAGACCCTGGCGGCGGCGACTGCTGCGACCTTGCAAAGCACGGCCGATGCTGCCGATGCCGCACCGGTCAAGGCGGCTCCCGCCGCCAAGGCTGCACGGAAAACCGCCAGGAAAACTGCGGCTCCGGCCAAAAAAGCCGCCCGAAAGACCACCCGGCGCGCCACCTGATCGAATTTCTTTTGTCCAATCCCGAGTTTTTATGCTGAATATCATTATCCTGGCTGCCGGGCTGGGCAAACGCATGCAATCGGACCTGCCCAAGGTTCTGCATCCGATCGCAGGCCGTCCGATGCTCGCCCATGTGCTTGATCGGGCACGCGAGCTCAAGCCGGATCGCATCATCGTGGTGGGCGGGCCCCCCGCGCACCCGGTGGGGGCCGCCGATTGCGACCAAGACCAGCAATT
>JAKDMO010000223.1 GCA_030452305.1 Alcaligenaceae bacterium
CCTGATCCAGCCGAACCAGAATCGCCCCGGGCGGATAACCGCCATGGTCGCAACTGCCCACAACCCCCAGGCCATCCAATAGCCCAGCGGCGTTATCGTGGCCCTCAGGCTGCCCCAGGCCATTAACATCACAGGGACTGCCAGCAGGCCTACCGCCCAGTGCCGCCTCATAAAAACAACCTGTCTACCGTCACGTTTCGATCATAAGCAGCGCAATACGACTGCCAAGTAATCTAATATTACGATTGTAATATATTGCGCGGCTAGAAACGGCTGATCCCGCTGCATTCCGCTGGGAACAGGCCCAGAAAAATACAACGGGATCAGGAAAAGAAACTACTGTTTGACGCGCGCAGTTACGCGCGGGGTAATCAATTTAACAAATAACTTATCAGCTTTCGATTGATGCTCCGAACGTCGAAATCCCGCTCGGCAATCCGTCGGCTGGCCAGGCCCATGGAGGTAATCCGCGCGGGTGACTCGATGAAGCAGCGCATGGCCTTCGCCAGGGCATCAACGTCGCGCGCCGGCACCCTGTAGCCGTTCACGCCATCCTTGATCGTCTGACGGCAGCCCGGTACATCCGTGGTGATCACAGGGCGCCCCATCGCCATGGCCTCCTGCGTGCTCAGGGGCACCCCCTCGCGATACGAGGGCAGCACGAACACACTGGCCTGCGCAATCCAGGGTTGCACCGGAACATGTCCAGGCCATTCCACGACGCCTTCATCGACCCAGGCCCCTACCTCATCCAGGCCCAGCCCGCCCGGGTTGGTATCCAGACCGCCCAGCAGAACGAAGCGCACATCCGGATACTGTCGTCGGATCAAGCGGGCGGCCGCCACGTACTCCACAATGCCCTTTTCCCTTAGTAAACGACCCACCAGCAGAAAACAGACCGGACTCACCACGGGCGGCACCACATGCCACGCCTCCAGGTCCACACCGATCCCGCCCAGCAAAACCGCGCGATCGGCCGGTGCCAGACGACGCCCGACGAATTCCTCCAAATCATCTGGATTCAGGAATATGACCCGGTGCGCACGCCCAAGCGCCAGGCGATACAGCGACTCCACCAGACGACGCAAAGCCCTGCGCCGCCATGTGGGCCTCCCCTGACCAGTCGTGAATACGTATCCCGCACCCTCGACCATCGCCACCCGCCTGGGCACCCCGGCCAGCCACGCTGCCAGCGTCCCATACACCATCGGCTTCGTAGAAAAGGCAAACACCACATCCGGGCGCAGGTGCCGTAAAACAGCCACTAACCGAACCAGGTCCCAGGCATCACGCACAGGATTCATCCCCGTGCGCTTCAGACTGTAATCGACCGGCTCGGCACCCAGGGATCGCAGCGCGTCACGGGTGTCGGCGTCATAGTCGGGCGCCAGGCACAGCACCCGCATGCCGGCTCCGGCCAAGTCCCGGATCAGATGGCCGCGAAAATTCAACAAGGACACCGCATGGTGCGCAATAATCACGATCGTATTCATACGCCGGGCGCCCCCCTGAAAAAGCGCTTGCGTACACAATAGACCAGGCACTGCAGGCTGCGCACCATGGCCTTGCCCTTGCCCACAACCGTCGGATCACGAGCGATCTGGGCGGCGTAGAACAGCAGGAAACCACGCGGATTACGCTTCAAATGCGCACTGAAATTCCGGGTATAGCCATCGTCCAGGTATTCGCACAAATAAATGGCCCGGTGCAGGTAAAACCAGATCTGGCCCTGGTCACCGATCTTGTTCCAGATATAGAGTTCCGGGACGAATTTTTCACCCGGAATCACGGGAAACGGCAGACGCGCCATCACGTCTCGGCGAAAAATATAGGCCAAGTCCCCAACCACCCTACGCCCAACCCGTGTGGGCGTATCGATCAACGGTTCGGGCGCATCCGCGCACGGGCATCCCAGCAGGCTGCCATCCAGAGCAGCTCTGCGAAAACACAGCCCCACCACATCCCGATCGCCCCAAGTCGAATCCAGGGTGCACACCGCGACTTCCACTGCATCGGCGGTCAGCAGATCATCACTGTCGACGATGAATATCCACTCGCCCTGCGCGGCGACCACCCCGGTATTCAGAGCGACATGCTTACCACTATTGTCCTGCCGGACCAAGCGCACGGGAAAGGCTGCAGTCCGCCCACACGACTCGACCCACGCCGCCGTGTCGTCCGTACTGCCGTCATCCACGACCAGCCATTCGAAATTCTGGTCAGTCTGCGCCTGCAGACTCTCGTAGAGCCTGGGCAGAGTGTGTCGGCGATTCCAAGTGGGGGTCAAAATCGTCAGCATCGATAGTCTCCGTCATAGATCCGCAGCCAGGTATCGACCGTGCGCTCGATATCCAGATGCGTTTCCACATGCCGGCGTGCGGCCCGGGCGATCTCGGCATGTTGCTCTGGCGTCATGGACAGGGCCTGGATCAGCCCGTCGCACAGCGCCGCCTCGTCACCCACCGGCACCAGATATCCGATACCGTTCATCACCTCGGCCACGCCACCGGCATCGGTGGCCACCACGGGCGTACCCGAGGCCATGGCCTCCGCCACCACCAGACCGAAACCCTCGAACCGGGACGACAAGGCGAACACATCGGCCGCCCGCATCAGATCCGGCACGTCCTGCCGCGCACCCAGCAGCGACACATGATCCTGCAAGCCCAGATCAGCAACCTGCCGTGTCAGGGCCTCGCGCAAGGGACCGTCCCCTGCAATCCATAGCTCGGTCTCGGGCAGGGTCTGCAGCACACCGGCAAACACCCGCAACAAGCCCGCATGATTCTTCTGCTCTGCCAAACGCCCAACCGATACGATCAGACGTCCACGCAGTTTCGGGAACAGGCGCCGGCGAGCCTCTATGCGCAACTCTGCATGATCTGAAAATCGCTGCGTATCGATTCCGTTCAGCACGGCCAGCATCCTGCCTTTGCGTACGGCGCCTATGCGCTCGAACACCTCAACGGCCTCGCGACTGACATTCGTAGACACACTGGCCAGAAAATCCGTCAGACGATAGGCCACGGTCACGCCACGCCCGCCCTCGACCGTATTGTGCGCCGTGCACACCAGGCGCCGCATGGGGGCGAACGGTCGCAGCAGCCTCGCAAACAGATTGGCGTGCACCATATGGCTATGCACCACATCGGGCCGCCAGCGCCAGACCAGCCGTACCAGACGCAGCGCTCCGCCCAGCATGCCCAACGCGGACTTACGGCAGAGCAGGGGATACACGCTGATGGCCGGATCAGCCGGACGCTGCGTGGCCTCGCCCACCATGTAAGCAATCGCCACCTGATGCCCGCGCGCCGCCAGGCGATCCGCCAGATCCACCACCTGGCGCTCGGCCCCGCCCAACTGTAAGCCTGTTACGACCAGCAAAATCCTCACACCGCACCCCCGCCACCAGCTGCGGGCCGTGAGCCGTGCCTGACCACGCGTAGCATCATGACGCCCAAAGCCAATAACAACATCGCCTCGACCCCAAGCAAGCCCGCCGCCATACCCAAACCCCCATAGGGGATCGACAGGCTCGCCCCCAGCAATACAGAACAAATAGAAAAGGCAGAAATCATGTAACTGGCCGGCTTGGCGTGGCCGGCGGGAATCAACAAAATCAGGGCAATGCTTTGATTGAGGATGCGCAAGGGCACCAGGCCAATTAGCACGTAATACACCAGCAGCGAGCCCGGAAAGCCGCTGCCCAACAGCACGTCCAGCAC
>JAKDMO010000046.1 GCA_030452305.1 Alcaligenaceae bacterium
GAGGGATTCGAACCCTCGATGCGGGTATAAGCCGCATGCTCCCTTAGCAGGGGAGTACCTTCAACCTCTCGGCCATGTCTCCGGCAAGACCAGAATTCTATCACAGGAAAAGAAGGTTTAAGCCTCTTCCTGTGCAGGACCCTGGTCGAGTTCAAAGGCCTTGTGCAGTGCACGCACGGCCAGTTCCATGTATTTGTCGTTGATCAGCACCGAGGTCTTGATCTCGCTAGTGCTGATCATCTGGATATTGATCCCTTCCTCGGACAGCGTGCGGAACATCAGGCTGGCGACGCCGACGTGGCTGCGCATGCCGATGCCGACGATCGAGACCTTGGCGACCTTGTCATCCGATATGACCTCGCCCGCGCCCACGCCGGGGCCGATCTGGTGTTTCAGCAGATCCAGCGCACGCGCGAAGTCATTGCGGTTCACCGTGAAGGAAAAGTCGGTCATGCCCTGCACAGAGATGTTCTGCAGGATCATGTCCACGTCGATGTTTGCGGCGGCCACCGGCCCCAGTATCGAATAGGCGACGCCCGGGGTGTCGGGGACGTTACGCAGGGTCACCTTGGCCTCGTCGCGGCTGAAGGCGATGCCCGAGACAACGGCTGATTCCATTTTCTGATCTTCCTCAAAAGTGATGAGTGTGCCGGAATGCATTTCCTCTTCGACCGGGATCAAGGGGTCGGTCAACGAAGACAGCACACGCACAGGAACATGATATTTGCCTGCGAACTCGACCGAGCGGATCTGCAGGACCTTGGAGCCCAGGGACGCCATTTCGAGCATTTCCTCGAACGACACCACGTTCATGCGCCGTGCCTCGGGGACGACACGGGGATCCGTGGTGTAGACGCCATCGACATCGGTAAAGATCAGGCATTCGTCGGCGCCCAGCGCAGCGGCCACGGCTACCGCAGAGGTGTCTGAACCGCCCCGGCCCAGTGTGGTGACGTTGCCGTCCTCGTCCACGCCTTGAAAGCCGGTAACGATGACCACGCGGCCGGCATCCAGGTCTGCCCGGATGCGCCCGTCATCGATCGAGCGGATGCGCGCCTTGGTGTGCGAGCCGTCGGTCAGCACGGGCACTTGCCAGCCGGCGTAACTGCGAGCAGGCGTTCCCTGAACAATCAAGGCCATGGCCAGCAGCGCGCTACTGGCCTGCTCGCCGGTGGCGGCCAGCATGTCCTGCTCGCGCAGGTCGGGCTGTACAGAGATTTCCTTGGCCAGGGCCAGCAGGCGATTGGTCTCGCCCGACATGGCCGAGGGCACCACCACGACCTGGTGGCCGGCGGCGTGCCACTTGGCGACACGCCTGGCGACATTTTGGATACGTTCGACGGAGCCCATCGATGTACCACCGTACTTCTGAACGATGATGGACATGTTTTTATCGATTTGGAGTGGATTTGATGCGAAAAAACGCGGCTAAACGAAGCATTTTACTGTTTTTTCAAAATCAGGATCACGCGCCCGCGCACGCAGGTGATCCATGCGTCACCATGCTTGAGCTTCATTCCCCGGTCATGGCCCAGGGCATGCAGCCCGCGTAATTGGCGCATCAGTTCGGCCAGACGCGCATCGGTAGGCGCGTGCAGCCCGTGTCGATCCAGCCAGTGACGCAGGACCATGGCCTGGCGGGCAGGGGCCAGGGTGCGCCAGGCGGCCAGGGAAAAGCTGAGCCCGTCGGGTGCAGGCTCAATGCGTTGCCAGTCTTCGAGCGCGAGGCCCTCGACCAGTTCCATCAGTTCGCGGCTTTGCCGGGCATGGCGTGCCAATACGCCCTGCCAGCCCTGCCAGCGTTCGTCCAGTACCGGAGCAAGCTGTGTTCGTAGCGCGCTGCGCGTGTATTTCGGATCGTGGTTGGTCGGATCCTCGACCGGGGCCCAAGCTGCGCGCTGGGCAAAGGCCGCAGCTGCGGCCACAATGCGTGCACGAGGCACATCGAGCCAGGGGCGCAGGTACTGGACGCCGTCACGCACAGATTCGGGCGCCATGGCAGACAGGCCCTGGGGGCCCGCGCCGCGCAGCAGGCGCAACAGTACCGTTTCAGCCTGATCGTCCTGGTGGTGCGCCAGACAGATCTGCCTCACCCCGGTCTGTGCTGCCAGGCGGGCCAGGCCACGGTAGCGCGCGCTGCGCGCAGCGGATTCCACGCCATCGCCCCGCCCCAGATCCACATCGACACGCAGGCTATGGCAGGACACCCCCAGTCGCGAGGCCAGTCGATGAGCATGCGTCTGCCAATCATCGGCCACATGCTGCAGCCCGTGATGGATATGAAAACAGTGCATCACCCGCCCGGACGACGCAGCCAGCCGGGCCGCATGAACCGCCAGCATGGCGGAATCCGGGCCGCCGCTCAGTGCGACGGCGAATGCTTCGTTTGTAGCGTCGGAATCAAAAAGCACCGAACGCAGGGGGCGCAACAGGTGGGGATCACAGTCGGAATTCGGTGACACGGCCGCGCCCGCCACGGCACCTAGCCGCGCACCACCTGGAATCGGCCGTACGCAGCGATGCGTTCATGTCGGCGACGCAGCAGTTCATCCACCCCGAGCCCCGAGAATTGGCGCAAGGAGTCGGCCAGGGCGCGATGCAGTTGGCGGGCCATGGTCGCGGGGTCGCGGTGGGCACCGCCCACCGGCTCGTTGACCACGCGATCGATCAGGCCCAAGTCCTTTAGCCGCGGCGCGGTAATCGCCAGCGCTTCGGCGGCCACAGCGGCCTTATCGGCACTGCGCCATAGGATCGAGGCACAGCCTTCGGGCGAGATCACGGCATACGTGGCGTATTGCAGCATCATGACTACATCGCCCACGGCAATGGCCAGGGCGCCGCCTGATCCGCCTTCGCCGATGATGGTGACAATGATCGGGGTCTTGAGGCCGGCCATGGCGAATAGATTGTGTGCGAGGGCCTCGGACTGGCCGCGTTCCTCGGCGCCCACACCCGGATAGGCACCCGGCGTGTCGACGAATGTGAAGATCGGCAGCTGGAATTTCTCTGCCAGACGCATCAGACGCAGAGCCTTGCGGTAACCCTCGGGCAGCGGCATACCGAAATTGCGCATAGCGCGTTCCTTGGTATCGCGGCCTTTCTGGTGACCGATCACCATGCAGGGCGTACCGTTGAATCGCGCCAGACCGCCCACAATGGACTGGTCGTCGGCGTACATGCGATCACCATGCAGCTCGTGAAAGTCGGTGAATAGTTCACGCACGTAGTCCAGCGTATAGGGGCGCTGCGGATGGCGCGCCACCAGTGCGGTCTGCCATGGGGTCAGCTTGGCATAGATATTTTTAGCCAGGTTCTGGCTTTTTTGTTGCAGGCGACTGACCTCTTCGGAAATATCGACAGCCGAATCCGTCTGGACATAGCGCAACTCCTCGATCTTGTTATCGAGCTCGGCCAGAGGTTGTTCAAATTCGAGGAACGTATTTCGCATGAGTGCAGGGTTTCCGGATAAAAGGCATTCAATATTCTACGGCGGCGGCCTCGGTGCTGCGCCACAGGTACCAGCTGGCAACCGTGCGCCAGGGCGCCCAGGCCTGGGCGACTTCGCGGGCCTCGAAACGCGACACAGGCTCGCCACTGAAATAGTGGTGGGAAATTGCCCGCAGCAGGGCAGTGTCGTCCAGCGGCAGGACATCAGGCCGCCTGAGGTTAAAGATCAGGAACATCTCGGCCGTCCAGCGGCCGACGCCCCGTATGGTGCACAGCTCGGCCACGATTGCGGCGTCATCCATGGTGGACCAGCGCGATGCGCCGATGCCCGAATCGACACAATGTCGGGCAAGCTCCAGAATATATTGCGCCTTGCGCTTGGACAAACCCAGTTCGCGCAGGGCTGCCTCATCGTACGCCAGCAGGCATTGTGCCGTCGGGGCGCCGCCGCAGGATTCGACCAGGCGCGCCCACAGGATGCGGCCCTGTGCCAACGATATTTGCTGGTAGATGATAATGCGCGCCAAGGTGACAAAAGGTGCCGGGGCACGCCGGATGCTTTGGTTTGCATGAGCAGGGATGAGCTTGCGCAGAATGCGGTCACGCTTCATCAGATGCTCGCAGGCCTCATCCCAATACGAGGGCTGGATTGAGGACGTTGTCGATGAGCTGAACATATCCATGACCTACACTCTACGCCACTGGGTCAGGCCGCCCGCCTTGTCTTCGAGCTCGACCCCGTGCGTATGCAGTTCGGCGCGGATCTGGTCGGCACGCGCAAAGTCACGAGCGGCCTTGGCCTGCGCGCGCTCGGCCACCAACGCGTCGATGCGCTCGGCGTCCAGGGCGTCCTCACCATCGTCGGCGCCGCCCAAATAACGGGTCGGCGATTTCAGATAGGTGTCCGGCTGGACCTGCAGCAGACCCAGCACGCCGCCCAACGCGCGCATCAGGCCGCTGGCGGTGGCGGATTGCTCACGATTGGCCTGCCCGGCCAGATCAAACAGCACGGCTACGGCGCCTGGGGTGTTGAAATCGTCATCCATGGCGGCCTTGAACGCAGCGGCCGAGGGCTGCGACCAATCCAACTCGACCTCGGCGGGCGGCACATTCAGCATGGCCTGATACAGACGATCCAGGGCGTTTTGCGCATCCAGCAGATTATCGGGCGCATAGTTCTGAATGCTACGATAGTGATTGCGCACGATGAAAAAGCGCAGCATCTCGGCTTCGCGCGAATTGACGGCGTAGTCGGCCTGGTCCTCGGGCGGCTGCCCCTGGGCCAGGGTCTCGCGGATCCTGCGAAAATTGCCCAGGGACTTGGACATTTTTTCAGTATCGACCATCATCGGGCCGCAATGCATCCAGGTGGTCGCCATCGTGCCGCCGAAGGCGCCTTCGCTCTGGGCGATCTCGTTTTCGTGATGGGGAAATTTCAGATCCGGGCCGCCGCCATGGATATCCAGCGGCATGCCCAGCAGGCTGTGGCTCATGGCCGAACACTCGATGTGCCAGCCCGGACGCCCGGGACCATATGTCGAAGGCCAGCGCGATTCCTCGGGCTCGTCGGGTTTGGCGGCCTTCCACAGCACAAAATCCAGCGGATCGTTCTTTGCAGCCGTAACCGCCACGCGCTCGCCTGCACGCAAGTCGTCCAGGGATTTTCCGGAAAGCTTTCCATAGCCCGGGAACTTGCGGACTGCATAATTGACGTCGCCTTCGCTGCTGCGATAGGCCAGGCCCTTGGCCTCGAGCGCACCGATGAAATCCAGCATCTGGCCGACGTACTGCGTGGCGCGCGGCTCGATATCCGGGGGCTGCACACCCAGTGCACGTTCGTCGGCATGCATGGCATCGATGAAAAAGGACGTGACCTCGTGCATGCGCCGCCCGCTCTGGACGGCGCGGCGGATGATCTTGTCATCGATGTCGGTGATGTTGCGCACGTACTCGACCTGATAGCCGCTGATGCGCAGCCAGCGCTGCACCACATCGAAGCCCACGAGCATGCGCGCGTGCCCCAGATGACAGAAATCGTATACGGTCATCCCGCATACGTACATGCGGACCACGCCCGGGTCAACCGTTCTAAGCGGCTGTTTATGGCGTGAAAGGGTGTTATAAATGTGCAGCATGTGCAGTCAATAAAATGATAGCCGACAAGTATACCTTCCTCGGACTGAACTCTTTGAATATAGGCCCCACCCACGTGACCAGAATCGACGTCTGTGCCCTGGCGTTCGCGGCAGCCCTATGTGCGGCGGCGGCTCTGCCGGCCGCCCACGCCGCAGCAGGTTCCGACCATCTTAGCGCGACCGGGCAGGCCGGGCCAGCCCCGACCTACGATCCGCAAACCCGCACATTTTCCGACAGGGATCAGTCCGAGCGCGGCTGGCAGGGGCTGGCCGATCTGCTCGAACGCGCGGCACCCAGCGTCAACACCGCGATCCCGCTGTCGGCTTCGCAAATTACCGACCATATCCGCGGGATGCTCGACGCGGGCCAAAACCAGGCGGCGCTCGACGCGATCCTGTCACGCCAGGCACAGATCGACGCCCAGCAGCACATCGGTGATGATGTACAGCTGATGTTCCTGCACGCACGCGCCCTGAGCGCGCTGGGCCGTCATGACGAAGCCATCGCGATCCTGCACGACATGACCGTGCGCTATCCCGAGCTTCCCGAACCCTGGAACAACCTCGCCGTCGAATACGTGCGCCGCGGCGAACTGGATCGCGCCCGGGAAGCCTTGAAAATGGCACTGGTTTCGGACCCTGATTTCGCACCGGCCCGGGCCAACCTCGGATACGTCCAGATGGCACTGGCCGCCCATAATCTGAAAAAAGCGGGGCAGCCCATACCAGACCAGGCTTTCCCCTCGGCCGGGAATCCGGCACAATAGCGGCCCTGGAACTCTCATGCCCGAACTCGCCATGCCTCTGATGCTCTCGACCCTGCGCGCCCTGTTTTCCCGGATGCGCTTTTTCAGTTTCGCCTGCGCAATGGCCCTGGCCCTGGGCGCCCTGCCGGCGCAAGCCGCCTCCACTTCCAACCAAGGCAAGTCAATGACCACCCAACCCCAAGTCAAACTGCACACCAACATGGGCGACATGCTGATTGAGCTCGACGCCGAAAAAGCCCCCAAGACAGTCGAAAATTTCCTCACCTACGTCAAGGAAGGTTTCTACGACGGCACCGTCTTTCATCGCGTCATCAATAACTTCATGATCCAGGGCGGTGGTTTCGACGCCGACATGAAGCAAAAGCAAACCCATGCTCCGATTGAAAACGAAGCCGACAACGGCCTGAAAAACAATCGCTACACCCTGGCCATGGCCCGCACCGGCGATCCGCACTCGGCGACCGCGCAGTTTTTCATCAACGTGGCCGACAACGATTTCCTGAATTTCACCGCACCCACCCCCAACGGCTGGGGCTATGCAGTGTTTGGCAAGGTAATCGAAGGCACCGAAGTCGTCGACGAAATCAAGAAAGTCAAAACCGGCAACAAAGGCTTTCACCAGGACGTTCCGACGACCGATATCATCATAGAATCCGCCACACTGGTTGAATAAGCTCAGCCTGTCCGGCACGGTCTGGGTCGCCTCCGATATCCATCTGGGCGAGGAAACCCCAAAAACAGCCCGTGCCTTCTATCGTTTTCTGGAATCGGCCTGCGACCAGGCCGATGCGCTGATCCTGTGCGGGGATATCTTCGATGCCTGGATCGGCGACGACCATGCGCAAACGGATCCTCCTGACTGGCTCGCCGAGGCCCTGACGCAGTTCCGCCAGACCGCCTCACGCATTCCGCTGTGGATCGGACGCGGTAATCGGGACTTCCTGATGGGACCCGATCTGGCCGAACTATTGGGCGCACGACTGCTGCCTGACAGGGTCGTACTCAGCACCGCAGCCGGCGATATGTTGCTAAGCCATGGCGATGAATACTGTACCGATGATCTGGCGTACCAACGATTCCGACGCATCGTACGTACAGCGTGGGTGCAGAAGGCTTTCCTGGGACTGGGCCTGCCGACTCGCAGACGCATCGCCGCATGGGCACGCCGACGCAGCAAGGCCGGCCGAGCCGGAAAATCCATGCACATCATGGACGCAAACCCCAAGGCTGTGATCGACGCCCTGCGCAAGGCAGGCTGCGACACCGCCATCCACGGCCACACCCACCGGCCTGCGACCCAAACGCTGCAGACCCCGGGCGGGCCGGTCACCCGCATCGTGCTACCCGACTGGGATTACGAACACGAGCCTGCGCGCGCGGGCTGGCTCAGCCTGGATGCACAGGGAGCGCATCTGATCCAGGACACCCGGTTCTGACCCGGGCAGACACGCCGCTCAGTTCATCAGCCAAAGCGCCACGACAGCCGCCAGGGCGATGCGGTACCAGGCAAACGGGCGATACGTCCGGCGCGATACAAAATTCAGCACCCATCGAACCAGCACCAAGGCACTGAGAAACGCGCCCACAAAGCCGACCACAATGGCCGTGGATTGCAAGGAATTGAGTGCAGCCCCATGCCGGAACAGATCATAGGCACTGGCCGCCAGCATTGTGGGCATGGCCAGGAAAAAAGAGAATTCGGTAGCTGTACGGCGATCGATTCCAGCCAGCATACCTCCGATGATTGTCGCCCCCGAGCGCGAGGTGCCCGGCACCATGGCCACGACCTGCGCACAGCCGACCACCAGCGCCTGGCGCCAGCTGATCTGCTCCAGCGTATGCGCGCTGGCCTGCTGCGAGACCTGGGTCTCGGCCCGGTCTTCGGGGTGCTTGGCATAGCGCGGCTTGCGCTCGACCCACAGCATGATCAGCCCGCCCACAGCCAGCATGATGGCGAATACCCCGGGATGACCAAACAGCGCCTTCACCTGACTGATGGCCAGTGCGCCGATCACGGCGGCGGGCAGGAACGCGATCACCAGATTGTGCACAAAGGCGCGCTCGACACGATCCCCAGTGAAATACCCACGGATCATCTGCAGCAGGCGCGCGCGGAACACCCACATGACCGCCAGGATCGAACCCAGTTGGATGACGACCTCGAATACCTTGTCGTCACCGGAGGAAAACCCGATCCAGTCCCCGATCAGCAAAAGGTGCGCAGTGCTGGAAACCGGTATGAACTCGGTAAACCCTTCAACCACACCCAAAAACAGTGCCTTGAGCAAAAACCACACACTATCCGTCATCAGCCACCATTCCCGCGTTCAAAGTCATCCCCAGGCACCATATCCCCGGGCTTATCCCATCAGCTCAACTTCAGCTTCAGGGTCGGGCGGATCCAGACGCTCGATCTGCACCGTTGCGATCCGCCGACCATCCATCTGCAGCACGGTAAAGCGAAACCTTGCATAGTCGTGCACAAGCTCGCACGAGTCGCCCACCTCAGGCAACTGGCCAAAACGTTCCAGCAAATAGCCCGCAATGGTCGAGAATTCTTCGTCATCATCGACCAGATCATCCGTATGCAGCAGTTGCTCCAGGTGGTGCAGGTCAGCCGCACCATCCACACGCCAGCGCCCATTGCCCTGATCGATGATGTCCATGGCCTCGTCCTCGTCGGGGAACTCACCGGCGATCGCCTCGAAAATATCGATAGGGGTGACTACGCCCACGATGGACCCGAACTCATCGGCCACCAACACGAGCTGGCCGTGCGAGCGCTTGAGCGTGTCCATGAGCTGTAGAATTTCGATGGACTCATGCACGATAATGGGTTCGCGCAGGCGCGTCTCGCGGATGGTTTCATGCACCAGCAGGTCGGTGATCAGATCCTTGGCGCGTCCAATGCCCACCACCTCATCCAGCGATCCCCTGCAGACAGGAAAGAAGCTGTGCGGCTCTTTGTTGAGTTTCTCGCGCAGTTCGGCGGGATCGTCATCCAGATTGATCCACGACACATCGATGCGCGGCGTCATCACCGAGTGCACATTGCGATCGCTCAGGGTCAGCACCCCACTGACCATATTGCGTTCCTCATCGCCAAAGGCCGCCACATAAGCAGCCTCTTGGGCTTCAGGCTCGCGCTCTGGACCTGCCATCGGCCGTTTTCCCAGCATCATCAAGACCGCCTCGGCCGTGCGCTCGCGCATCGGACGCCTGGCCTCGACCCTGCGCTTATTGCGCCGCGCAAGCTGATTCAGGGTTTCGATCAATACAGAAAATGCGATCGCTGCGTACAGATAACCCTTGGGCACCGGAAAGTTGAAGCCTTCGGCCACGAGAGAAAAACCAATCGTCAGCAGAAAGCCCAGGCACAGAATGACCACCGTCTGGTGCGCGTTGACGAACTGCGTCAGTGGCTTGGACGCGACCAGCATGATGCTCATGGCGATGATGACCGCAATCATCATGATGGCCAGGTGATCGACCATCCCGACCGCTGTCACAACCGAATCGATGGAAAAGATCGCATCGAGGATCACAATCTGCGTGACGATGACCCAGAAGCCGGCATGTATGCGCGACCCCGTGGCATGGGGTGCACGACCCTCGACACGCTCGTGCAGCTCGAAGGTGCCCTTAAACAGCAGAAAGAACCCGCCCACAATCAGGATCAGATCCCGTCCCGAAAACGACAGGCTGCCCAGGTAGAACAGTGGCGCGGTGAGCTTGATCAGCCAGGACATCAGCGTGAGCATCAGCAAACGCATCACCAGGGCAAGCGACAGGCCAATGACGCGCGCGCGGTCCCGCAGCTTGGGCGGCAGCTTTTCGACCAGGATGGCAATAAAGACGAGGTTATCGATCCCGAGAACGATCTCGAGCACGATCAGAGTCAGCAGCCCTACCCAGGAAGACAGCTCAAAGATCCATTCCATCAGGGGTACCCGTCAGCCTGCCAGATGAGCGATCATCTGCGCAAAGACCTTTGGGGTCGCCGCCACCACATCGCCGCTGGCCGACCAGGTCTGCTCGCCATCGAAATCGGCCAGCAGGCCGCCGGCCTCGATCACCAGCAGGCTGCCTGCCGCCGCATCCCAGGGCTTGAGCTGTTTGCCGCAAAAGCCATCCAGGCGGCCGCAGGCCACATAGGCCAGATCCAGCACTGTGGAACCAGTCCGGCGCGCCGCTGCGCACTCGGTCAGCAGCCCCAGAAAGGGCGAGCCCTCGGGCAGGCCTGTGGACTGCGGCACGTGCGAGGCCAGCAACGAATCGTAGTACCGCGTACACCCTGACACCCGAACCCGACGATCATTCAGGAAAGCGCCGCTGCCCCGGCTAGCGGTGAACATCTCGTTGCGCGACGGATCGAACACAACGGCATGCTGGGCCTGGCCGTTTTGCAGCAAGGCGATGGACACGGCGTAATTCGGAAACCCATGGATGAAGTTGGTCGTGCCATCCAGCGGATCAATCACCCACTGAAAGGCGGGCACCGCATCGGGGGCCTGCCCATTGCCCGGGTGCACACCTGATTCCTCGGCCAAAAACGAGTGATCCGGATAGGCTGTGCGTAAAATATCGATAATCGCATCCTCTGCTGCGCGATCGACTTCCGTGACATAATCCTTGGGTCCTTTGCGCGCCACATTCAGGCGTTCAAGATCCAGGCTGGCCCGATTGATGATCGAGCCGGCACGGCGGGCCGCCTTAATGGCGGTGTTGAGCATCGGATGCATAAAATTCCAGAAAAGGCGTGGGAAGTATTCTATTCTAAATGACTCAACAAAATTCCTCTGGCGCTCGTGATATTTTCGACCGCGTGCGCTTCATCATGGTGCACCCCAGCCATCCTGGCAATGTCGGCTCGGCGGCGCGGGCCATCAAGACCATGGGCTTTCACGACCTATGCTTGGTTGCCCCGCAACTCCCCGAAGTACAGCACCACCACGAGGCCATCGCACTGGCCAGCGGCGCGGGTGACGTACTAGAGCAGGCCACGATTTACGCGACACTGGCCGAAGCACTGGGGCCGACAACGCTGGCCTTTGCCCTGACGGCGCGTGCGCGCGTGCTGGGGCCTCCACCCTGCGATATCCGCGAGGCGGCCACACAATCCGCCGCACACGTGGATTCGACGCCGGGCCGCATTGCCATCGTGCTGGGTACCGAGCGTTCGGGCCTGTCGAACGAGGACATCACCCTATGCCAGAATGTCTGCCATATCCCGGCCAATCCGCAGTACAGTTCCCTGAATGTCTCACAAGCCCTGCAATTGGCCGCCTGGGAGCTTCGCTATGCGCTGATCCCCCTGGCCAAAGTTGCCCGTCTGCCCGATACGCATGGCAAGCATGACGCCGGCACCGACCCGGCAAGCAGCCAAAGCATCCAGGCCCTGCTGGATCACCTGGAACTTGCGCTGGTTGAGGTCGGATTCCTGGATCCCCTGCACCCAAAGAAACTCATGCCACGGATGCGGCACCTGCTGACCCGCAACCACCTCAGCATCGACGAGGTCGATATGCTGCGCGGCCTGTGTACCGCCATGATCAAGACCTCCCGCCATCAGGGCATGGTCTAATCCGCTGTTCCACTTTTGCCTGTCTCAAATTATGTTCAATCAACTTCGCGAAGACATCGCCTGCATTCACCAACGCGATCCCGCCGCGCGCAGCCGTTTCGAGATCCTGACCTGTTATCCGGGCCTGCACGCCATCCTGATTCACAGGCTTGCCCACGCGCTATGGCGACGCAATTGGCTGTGGCTGGGCCGATTCATCTCGCATCTGGGCCGCATCCTGACGGGTATCGAAATCCACCCGGGCGCACAGATCGGTCGGCGGGTGTTTATCGACCACGGCTTCGGGGTCGTGATTGGCGAAACTGCCGAGGTGGGCGACGACTGCACGATCTATCAGGGCGTCACGCTGGGCGGCACACGCCTGTATAAAGGCGAAAAACGCCACCCCACGCTTGAGGAAGGCGTCGTGGTCGGCGCAGGCGCCCAGATCCTGGGGGGCTTTACCGTCGGCGCGCATGCGCGGGTCGGATCAAACGCGGTGGTCATCAAGCCGGTCCCGGCGGGTGCCACTGCGGTCGGCAACCCCGCCCGTATCCTGCTCAAGGAAGACGCGATGCACCACGCAGAGGATATTCCATCGCACACCGACGAGCCGACCGCCCCGACAACAGAGCAAGCGGCCGAACCCCTGCCCTGCCAGACAGACTGGAGCGGCAAGCCCCTGCAGGAACTGCTGCGCCAGGGCAAACCCGGGCCGCAAGCCAAAAGCGCTGGCGAGGCCCCCGAGGGCGAAGAAGAATTCGCCGCCTACGCGGTCGATCAGGACGACGATGACCCTCTGGTCAAGGTGCTGCACGAACTTATCAACCATGCCGCCAGCCAAGAGCAGCGCATCACCCGCCTGTGCAAGGCCATGGAAGACCTCGGCCAGCGCATTGAAAACGGCCAACAACCGCTGGATGTCGAGCGGTTGAACCGAATGGTGGACTGATTCAGTTGCCGCCGGATGCAGCCTCTGCAACCGATACGGCCTGCACCTCGCGCAGGGGAATCGGGGTCTTTAGCCCGGCTTCTTGTAAGGCCTTGACAGCATCACGGTACAGATTGAAGCGCACATCCCAATACTCGCCGGCGGGCGTCCAGACCCGGATATTGACCATGATGGTGCTGTCCCGGTATTCGGACGCCATCACGCGCGGCGCCGGGTCGGGCAGCACGCCCTCGTATCCGTCGATCAGGGACTGCAGCGCCGCTATGGCGCCATCCAGATCATCGCCATACCTGACACCTACCGCAACATCCAGGCGACGCGTTGCGTTGCGGCTGTAGTTGATTAATGGGTTGCCCCACACCAGGCTGTTGGGCAGCAGAATGTGCACCCCGTCGAACTGGATCAGGCGCGTCATAAACAGCCCGACCTCCTCGATCGTGCCTTCGCCCTGGCCCACCACGGACACATACTCGCCTGCGCGCAAGGGTCGCAGGACCAGCAGCATGATGCCGGCTGCGATATTTTGCAGGGTGCCCTGCAAGGCCAGGCCAATGGCCAGGCCGGCGGCACCCAGCACGGCAATCAGACTGGCCGTCTGCACACCCAGCCGGGCCAGCACGGCCACAATGACAAAGACCCGGACGCCCCAGACCGTCACACTGTACAAAATGGGCACAATGGTCGGATCGACCCGTTTCGAGCGCTGCGCCATGCGGCGGATGCTGCGCCCGATCAGGGTTGATATCACCCAGCCGACGACCAGAATCAGCAGGGCAAAGGCCAGTTCAATAACAATATGTCCCAGTTCAGGGAAGCCAGACAATAATTTTTCTATGGCACTCATGATGGTTCCTGTAGGAATCGTGATCCGGGCCACATTCTACAAGGACTGACACGCCCTGTGTACAGAGTTCGGACTTGTCCACGGCAACTGTGGACAAGCGCATGGACAAGTATCTGCTTACTCTGAAATGTCCTTTTGCCTCAATCCACTACAGGTGGCGATCAGTCTTTGATCAGATGTCCTGGCTTTGGATACCACCCAATCCAGTGCTGCCGACTCTTGGTCAAAATACTGTATATTTACACAGTAAAACTGTGAGGCCACCATGTCAAAATCCGCAATGCTCGATGCCCCCGAGCTCATCCATCCGTCTATATGGCGCGCCTCGCGCCTGATCTGGATCCGTACCCGCCATCCTGCTGACTCACTTTGGGCAGCCATGCAGGTGCTGCGCAGTGGCGCCTTTGCCGGGGTTCTGCTTTGGCAAACCGCCGTACGCGCACACGACTTGCGGCGTCTGCACCTGGCAGCCCAGACGGGCGATACGCTCTTTGCCCTGATCCGCCCCGCAGCCTTTGCCGGCCAGGCCTCGCCCGCCCCCCTGCGCCTGGCCCTGCATCCGATGTGTGGAGGCATCCATGTGGATGTCTTCAAACGACAAGGCCGCCTGCCC
>JAKDMO010000224.1 GCA_030452305.1 Alcaligenaceae bacterium
CGTGGTGGAATTGGTAGACACGCTATCTTGAGGGGGTAGTGGCGAAAGCTGTGCGAGTTCGACTCTCGCCGACGGCACCACAGTTGAAAATCGGGTGGTTCAAAGCAACCTCGAAAATACCGAAAACCCGCATGAATATTAGATTTATGCGGGTTTTTTATCGACCATCATCAAAGGCCCGCATCACGCTCCGCCGACCACGCCTCGCTGGATCTGGTCGCGTTCGATTGATTCGAACAGTGCCTTGAAATTGCCTTCGCCGAATCCATCGTCCCCCTTGCGCTGGATGAATTCGAAGAACACAGGGCCAAGCAAGGTCTCCGAGAAAATCTGCAGCAGCAGGCGTGGCTGCCCATGATCGGTATCGCCATCCAGCAGAATGCCTCGCGTCTGCAGTTCGGGGATGGCTTGCCCGTGTCCGGGCAGACGCTCACTGAGCATGTCGTAGTAGGTGGCCGGCGGCGGACTCATCAGCGGCACGCCCGCAGCCCGCAATTTGTCGATCGTGGCCGGCAAGTCATCGCTGAGCAGGGCGACATGCTGAATTCCTTCGCCATTGAATTGCATCAGGAATTCTTCGATTTGCCCGGCCCCCTTCGAGGATTCCTCGTTCAGTGGAATGCGGATCTTGCCGTCGGGCGCGGTCATGGCTTTGGATGTCAGGCCTGTGTATTCACCGGTGATGTCGAAATAGCGAATCTGCCGGAAATTGAAGAGCCTTTCATAAAAGCCCGCCCAGAACTCCATGCGACCACGGTAAACGTTATGGGTCAGATGGTCGATCAGGCGCAGGCCATGGCCCTCGGGATGACGATCCACGCCCGGCAGGAAGGCGAAATCGATATCGTAGATGGAATCGCCATCCCCGAAACGATCAATCAGGTACAGGGGCGCGCCGCCAATGCCCTTGATGGCGGGCAGGCGCAGCTCCATCGGCCCAGTGGGGATTTCAACAGGCTGTGCGCCCAGGTCCAGCGCCCGCTCATAGGCGTTGTGGGAATCCTTTACGCGAAAGGCCAGGCCGCATGCCGAAGGGCCATGTTCGGCTGCGAACCAGGCGGCCGGGCTCTTGGACTCGCGGTTGATGATGAAATTGATCCCGCCCTGCCGATACAGCAGAACATCCTTGGACCGATGCCGGGCGACCAGACTGAAACCCAGTTTTTCAAACAGCGGCTCCAGCACGTCGGGGGTGGGTGACGCAAATTCCACAAACTCGAATCCCGCCAGGCCCATTGGGTTGTCGAACAGATCAGCCATTTTGGCCTCTCTTTTGAGTGACTGTAGGATTCCATCCTAGAATAATCTGCATGCAGGTGACAAGCCTCTCTGGTGCCGGATCGCTGCAGTAGGGCCATTTTGGCCGCTATACTCGAAATCACCATCAACCCTCCACAGGTGAATACTTTGTCCACGAACCCGCCCGTCATCCTGGACCTGGATGGTCCCGTCGCAACGATACGCTTTAATCGGCCCCAATCCCTGAACGCGCTTGACCTGGACGGCTTTCGGGCGTTTGGTGACGCGGTGGCGCGCCTGGGCGAATACGAGGGCCTGCGTGCCGTCGTGATCCGGGGCGAGGGCAAGGCGTTCATGGTCGGGGCGGATCTGACCGCAGTGACTGCCGACATCGACCACGCCGCTGAAACTGTCGGGGCAATGATCGATGTGCTGCATCCAGCCATTATTGCGCTCGGGCAATTGCCGGTGCCGGTCATCGCAGCCGCGCAGGGCGCCGTTGCGGGTGCGGGCCTTAGCCTGATGATGGGCTGCGATTTCACGGTGGCTGACGAAAACACACGCTTTTCGCTAGCCTATTCGCGCATCGGTGCCTCGCTGGATGGTGGGGGGTCGTGGATGCTGCCCCGGATCGTCGGGCGGCGCAAAGCCCTGCAGATCGCTCTGCTGGCCGATCCGTTCGATGCCGCCACCGCACTGCGGCTTGATCTGGTCGATGAGGTAGCGCCGCATGACGAGTTCGAGGCGGTGCTGGGCCGCTGGTGCGATCGCCTGGCCAACGGGCCGACGCATTCCTATGGCCGCATCAAGGCGTTGCTTGCCGCGTCTTCGACTAATGACCTGCCCACGCAACTCGATGCCGAGCGTGCCGCATTCCTGTCCTGCGCGGGCACCGATGATTTTCGCGAGGGCGTGACCGCCTTTGTGGAAAAGCGCCCGGCGCAGTTTCAAGGGCGCTAGGGGGGACGCAATATGGATTTGAACAGCGACTTGGGTGAAAGCTTCGGCGCCTGGCGCATGGGTGACGATGCGGGCATGCTGGGCATCGTGACCAGCGCCAACGTAGCCTGCGGGTTTCACGCGGGCGACCCTGCAGGCATCCTGGATACCCTGCGCGAGGCGGAGGATCGGGGCGTCGCAGTAGGCGCGCACGTGGCCTATCCGGATCTGGTGGGTTTTGGCCGTCGCAATATGGATCCTTCCAGCCGCGAACTCGTGGCCGATGTGATCTACCAGATCGGCGCCTTGCAGGGCCTGGCCGCTGCGGCAGGTACGCGTGTGCGCTATGTCAAGCCGCATGGTGCGCTATATAACACTATCGCCGGCGACGCGCGGCAGGCCGGCGACGTGATCACCGCTATTTTGGAGATCGATCCTGACCTCGTGCTGATGGGCCTGGCCGGTTCGCCCCTGCTAGGCTGGGCCCGCGCACGCGGCCTGCGGGTGGCGGCCGAGGCCTTCGCCGACCGGGCCTATACGCCGCAAGGCGCACTGGTGTCGCGCCGTGATCCCGGCGCCGTGCTGCATGACCCCGCGCAGGTGGCCGATCGCATGCTGGAACTGATCGATACCGGCCATATCCAGGCGGTCGATGGCAGCCGCGTGGCTTTGGATGTGGATTCCATCTGTGTGCACGGCGACAGCCCCGGCGCCGTGGCCATGGCCCATGCCCTGCGTGAACGCCTCCTGACTGCGGGCGTGCCCCTGCAGCCCTTCGCCGATGCACTCGAAGGCTAGGGTCTTGCGTTTTTTACCCGCTGGTGATTGTGCGTTGCTGGTCGAACTGGACTCGCTAGAGCAAACCCTGGCGCTGTTTCACGCGATCGAGCAGAATCCGCCGCCTGGCGTCCAGGACCTGGTTCCTGCCGCCCGGACCGTGCTCGTCCAGTATCAGCCGGCTGAACTGTCGTCCCGGCAATTGGCCGCCTATATACAGGGGCTGGCGGGGCAGGGCGCCCACGTCCCCCAGGCCGTATCTGCTGACCGCTCTGATCGCCTAGTGGACATTCCAGTTCGCTATCAGGGCGAGGACCTGGATTGGGTCGCGCAGCGGCTGGGTATGTCGCGCGCCGAGGTGATCGAGCGCCACACGGGTACCGAGTTCCAGGCTGCGTTTGCGGGATTTGCACCCGGATTCATCTATCTGGCGGGTGGGGATCCGTGTTTTCATGGCATGCCCAGGCGCAGCACGCCACGTACGCGCGTGCCAGCCGGGTCGGTGGCCGTGGCGGGTGATTTCAGTGCCGTCTACCCGTCCGACAGCCCAGGCGGATGGCAGTTGCTGGGCGTCACATCGTGCCAGATGTGGGATCTGGCTCGGGCCGAGCCCGCACTGGTGCAGCCCGGCTTCCGCGTGCGCTTTCATGACCAGGACAAGGCGGGCGCCATCATCAGCCTGCCGGGGCAGGGCGGGACCAAACCCTCACCAGAAACCGCCC
>JAKDMO010000225.1 GCA_030452305.1 Alcaligenaceae bacterium
TGCTGGGGGGTGAGGCGGTGACGCGACACGTCAGCCTGGCCCCTGCGGCGCAGCCGCCCGTGACATTGGCAGATGCGGGCCCGGCTGATCCGGCCGACAGCAGCCCGGACAAGCTCCTGGCCCGGGATGCGCAAGGCGAGTTGTTTTATGCCGAGCGCCTGGCGCCGGCCACGCAGCATATTGTGCTGTTTGGTGCGGGCCATGTCGGTCAGGCGCTGGTCCATATCCTGGGTACGCTGCCCTGCCATGTGGTCTGGGTGGACGAGCGCGAGGGCCAGTTTCCGGATGTGGTGCCGGCCAATGTGCAGATCGAGGCGACGGATACCCCCGAGGCCCTGATTGATCAAGCCCCCCCAGACAGCTATTTCCTGATCATGACGCATGACCACGCGCTGGACCAGCGCCTGTGCGAGTACCTGCTGCGCCGCGATGATGTGGCGTATTTCGGGCTGATCGGTTCGATGACCAAGCGACGCAAGTTCGAGCATCGCTTTCAGGCGCGCGGCATTCCCGAAGAGCGCTATCGGCGCATTGTCTGCCCCATCGGCGAGCCCGGTATCATGGGCAAGCAGCCCGCCGTCATTGCGGTATCCGTGGCCGCCCAGTTATTGCGGATGCAAGCCGCCGGCCACTCTCTGCCCGCGCTCGATGCGCAGGCCCTGATCTGACCTCTTTCCGGAACACGCCATGACGATGCATGAACAGGGCCATGCGGCCCAATCTCTGAGTGCCTACCGGGCACAGTTGCTGTATTTTCACGATGACGCTCAGGCCGAGGACGAGGCAGTCGAGTGGATTGTCGATGGCCTGCTGGTGGTGCGCGATGGGCATGTCGAGCGTGTGGGTGAGTATGCGAGCTTGGCTGCGGATCTGCCGCCCGGGACGCCGATCGTCGATTGGCGCGGCAGGCTGATCGTGCCCGGCTTCATCGATACCCATATTCACTATCCGCAGACGGATATGATCGCCTCGCCTGCGCCGGGCCTGTTGCCGTGGCTGGAAACTTATACTTTTCCCACCGAGCGCCGGTTTGAGAATCCGGAATATGCGGCCGACGTGGCCCGGTTTTTCGTTGATGAGCTGCTACGCTGCGGTACGACGACCGCCCTGGTGTATTGCACGGTGCACCTTGGTTCCGCCCAGGCCTTCTTTACCGAGAGCCATGCGCGCAATCTGCGCATGGTGGCGGGCAAGGTGATGATGGATCGCAATTGCCCGGAGTTCCTGCGCGATACCCCGGAATCGGGTGCGCGCGACAGCGAGGCGCTGATCCAGCGCTGGCACGGTACGGGGCGCCAGATGGTTGCGCTGACCCCGCGATTTGCGCCGACCTCCAGTCCGGAGCAACTGGGGCGCTGTGCCGAGCTGGCGCAGCAATATTCCGATGTGTTCATTCAGAGCCACGTGGCTGAAAACCGGGATGAGGTGAAGTGGGCGGCCGAGTTGTTTCCGGGTTATCGCAGCTATTTGGATATTTATGACCAGTTCGGTTTGCTGCGCCCGCGTGCGGTGTATGGGCATTGTGTCTGGCTGGATGATGATGACAGGCGGCGCATGCGTGATGCGGGCGCGGTGGCCGCGCATTGCCCGACTTCCAATCAGTTCCTGGGCAGCGGCTTGTTCGATTTTGCGGCAGCCCAGGATTGCGGCATGCCGGTCACGCTGGCGACGGACGTCGGCGGGGGATCGTCGTTTTCCATGCTGCAGACCATGAATGAGGCACACAAGGTGGCGCGCCTGTCGGGCCACCACCTGAGCGCCCGGCGCATGTTCTGGCTGGCGACCCAGGGCGCGGCCCGCGATCTGGGTTTGTCGGGTCGGATCGGTACACTGGCGGCGGGTTCAGAGGCGGATTTCGTTGTGCTCGATCCCAAGGCCACGCCGCTGCTGGAACGACGGGTGTCGTACACGGAGTCCCTTGAGGAGTTGCTGTTCGCCCTGGCCATGCTGGGCGACGATCGAGCGGTGGCCGCCACCTATGCAGCGGGGCGGCAGGTGCATACGCGATCACGCTGATCGGGTGATAATGGTGGCATGAATACACATGCCACGCGCCCGACCACGCTGCCGCCGCTGATCCCTTTTTCCAGCTTCACAGATGCCGAGGCGGCCACTCAGCGCTTGTTGGATATCTATGCGCGAAACACCGCGTTCATCCGCGATGCGTTTCGCGCCTATTGCTCGCAAGGCCTGCCCGAAGGCCAGCGTGTGCGTGCCTGCTATCCGGCGATCCGCATCCGCACCCACAGCTACCAGGAAGTCGATAGCCGCTTGTCATACGGTCACTTGGTGGACCCAGGTCTGTACATGACAACAGTGACTCAGCCGGAGCTGTTTCGCGATTATCTGTGCGAGCAGATCGGCTTGCTGATCCGCAACCATAATGTGCCTGTCGAGATCGGTGAGTCGGATATGCCGATTCCTTTGCACTTTTCCTTTCCGCAAGACGAGTATGTGGAAGGTGAATACACCGAGTCGCCGGGCAATGCGCTGCGCGATCATTTCGATGTGCCGGATCTGGCCGTCACCGACGATGCGATTGTCAATGGCACCTGGCAGGCGCCGCCCAATGTGCCCCGGCCGCTGGCCCCGTTCACGGCGCCGCGCGTCGATTATTCGCTGCACCGCCTGCAGCACTACACGGCCACGGCGCCGCAGCACTTTCAGGATTTTGTGCTGTTCACGAACTATCAGTTTTATGTGGATGAGTTCGTGAGGTGGGCCCGCGAGCAATTGGTGCGTGGCGAGGGCGGCTATACCGAGTTGGTCGAGCCGGGAAATCGGATCGTGACCGCACAGAATGTGGGACACGAGGGGCCCGCACTAGAGCGCGATCCTCAGATGCCGTCCTATCACCTGAAGCGCGAGGGCCACTCGGGTATTACGCTGATCAATATCGGGATCGGGCCTTCGAACGCAAAGACCATCACCGATCATGTGGCGGTATTGCGTCCGTCGGCCTGGCTGATGCTGGGCCATTGCGCGGGTCTGCGCACGACGCAGCGGCTGGGCGATTATGTGCTGGCGCATGGCTATGTGCGGCAGGATCATGTGCTGGACGATGATCTGCCGTTATGGGTGCCTGTGCCGCCGTTGGCGGAGGTGCAGGTGGCGCTCGAGGAGGCAGTCGCCGAGGTGGCGGGTCTGTCGGGCTGGGAATTAAAGCGGATTATGCGTACGGGCACTGTGGCGACGATTGATAATCGCAATTGGGAGTTGCGTGATCAGCAGGAGCCGGTTCAGCGTTTGTCGCAGTCGCGGGCGATTGCGCTGGATATGGAGTCTGCGACGATTGCGGCGAATGGGTTCCGGTTCCGGGTGCCGTATGGGACGCTGCTGTGTGTGTCGGATAAGCCTTTGCATGGTGAGCTGAAGTTGCCGGGTATGGCGAGTGATTTTTATCGGACTCAGGTGAATCAGCATTTGCATATTGGGATTCGGGCGCTGGAACGTATGCGTGAGATGCCGCGTGAGCGGCTGCATTCGCGGAAGTTGCGGAGTTTTATTGAGACGGCGTTTAAGTGATGGTGGGGTGTGGCTTTGGCTTTGGCTTTTGCTTTTGCTTCTGAGGGTAGACGCCCCGGCTGGCAAAATCCTGGAGCGTGCGCCGTGCGGGTTCCGCCTTGGCGGAACTGCCCTGCGCAAGGCGCGCAGCTG
>JAKDMO010000047.1 GCA_030452305.1 Alcaligenaceae bacterium
AGCAGACCCGCTGCCCCATACCTCAGGTAGAACCCCGACAGCGCATACCAAACCGCAAACAGGGCCAACACCGCAACGACGCTGAGTACCTTGGGTCCAAAAGGCGCCATCAACCTGCCGCGCAGCACCATGACGGTGGCCGGCAGCACCCAAAACACCGTCGTCAGGGGCAACAGGCCCTGGTCGAACAGCTGCCGCCACCCCGCAGCCTGCCCCGAGGGATGCATCATCACACCGGACAGATACAGCATCACCAATGCGGCCAGAACGGGTACGAACCGGTGCAGCCAGACAGACTGCAGCAGCAGACGCAGCCATTCCCACAGGGCACAGCCGGCAATGACGCACAGCAGGACCAGGAACGGCCAGGGGCTGCTTGCCGCGAGGGCGGCCCCGACAATAATCAGTAATACCAGTGCGGTCAGGATACGTTGTTTGAGCATGGCCCGAAATTCACCCCTGATCGTTGAGCTGCGCGCTGGTGCGCCCGAAACGCCGCTCGCGGCCCTGGTACCAGGCAATCGCGCGGTCCAGTTCCCGGGCGTCAAAATCCGGCCAGAAGCAGTCGGTGAAATACAGTTCGGTATAGGCCAGTTGCCAGACCAGGAAATTCGAGATCCGCTGTTCGCCGCCCGTCCGGATGAACAGATCGGGTTCGGGGGCATACGCCATGGACAGATAGGGATCCAGTCGCACTTCGTCGATCACATCGGGCTGCCCGGCGATCTCGGGGTGTGCGGCCAGCATGCGGTGCATGGCCTGCAGGATGTCCCAACGCCCGCCGTAGTTCGCTGCAATGGTCAGCGTCAAAGCCGAATTATGCGCGGTACGCGCCTCGGCAGCATGAATCAGGGCCTGCAAGCGCGGCTCGAAGGCATCCAGTTGGCCCACGACCCGCAGACGTACACCCTGGTCAACGAGCTTGTCTACTTCCTTTTCCAGGGTCTGTACGAACAGCCGCATGAGCAGCGAGACTTCCTGCTGCGGACGGCGCCAGTTCTCGGAGCTGAACGCAAACAAGGTCAGGAACCGGACACCTTTTCGGCCACAGGCCTCTACCGCACGGCGCACGGCCTGTACGCCTCGCGCATGCCCTGCGGTACGGGGCAGCAGGCGCTGTGTCGCCCAACGCCCATTACCATCCATGATGATTGCGATGTGAGCAGGCGTGCTGGTGTGATCGGGAATCCGGCGTGTCGAGCTGATTGGCATAAGTGGGCGAGCTTGAAATCGGCCGGTTCTAAACGGTCATGATTTCCGCTTCCTTTTGCGAGACGAGCTTATCGATTTCAACCACGTTGCGATCGGTGAGCTTTTGCACTTCGTCCTGCGAGCGGCGCTCGTCGTCTTCGGAAATTTCCTTGTCCTTGACCCATTTTTTCATGGTGTCGTTGGCTTCCCTGCGCAGATTGCGGATAGCGATCTTGGCGTCCTCGCCTTCGTTGCGCACGACCTTAGTCAGGTCGCGGCGGCGTTCTTCGGTCAGCGCGGGCATCGGCACACGGATCGTGTCACCCATGGCGATCGGGTTCAGGCCCAGGTCGGAATCGCGGATCGCGCGCTCGACGATCCCGGCCAGGGGCTTTTCCCAGACCTGCACACTGATGGTGCGCGCATCGATCAGATTGACGTTGGCCACTTGGCTGACAGGCACATCCGAGCCGTAGTATTCGACCAGGACGTGATCCAGAATACCGGTGTGGGCGCGCCCCGTACGGATTTTCGCCAGGCTGGTCTTGAGCGCGTCGATGGACTTCGACATGCGCGTGTCGATAGACGTATAAAGTTCCGAAAGACTCATTAGATTCCTCTTTAGACGTGCACCAAAGTGCCCTCGTCCTCGCCGTACACGACGCGCTTGAGAGCCCCTGGCTTGTTGATCGAGAACACCTTGATCGGCAGTTTCTGGTCGCGGCACAGGGCGAATGCCGTGGCGTCCATGACTTCGAGGCGGCGCACGATCGCTTCATCGAAACTGATCCGCGCATATCGGGTCGCGCTGGGATCCTTGTTTGGGTCGGCGCTGTAGATGCCATCGACCTTGGTGGCTTTCAACACGATCTCGGCGCCGATCTCGGCACCGCGCAGGGCGGCTGCGGTGTCGGTGGTAAAGAAGGGATTGCCTGTACCGGCAGCGAATACGACGACCTTGCCTTCCTCAAGATAGCGCAGCGCCTTGGGTCGAATATAGCGCTCGACCACCTGATCGATGTTCAGTGCCGACTGCACCCGCGCATCCACCCCGCGGTTTTTGAGGGCATCCTGCAGGGCCAGGCCATTCATCACCGTAGCCATCATGCCCATGTAATCGGCTGTGGCACGATCCATGCCCTGAGCACCCGGGGCCACACCGCGAAAAATATTACCACCGCCGATCACCACGGCCAACTGCACACCTACTGACACGACATCGTAGATCTCTTCGGTCATGCGCAAAATCGTTGCACGGTTGATGCCAAACGCATCCTCGCCCATGAGGGCCTCACCGGACAGCTTAAGGAGCACGCGTTTATAGGCCGGACTTGACATGGACTAATTCCCGAGAGATGAGTCGAAAAAATACGCCTCACAAGGCGTATGCGGGCATCGCGCGCAAGCGCGCGATGCCATGGTACCCCAATCGCAAAAAATCAGGAACCGCCGGCGGCGGCCGCGACTTCGGCGGCGAAGTCGTTGGATTTTTTCTCGATCCCCTCGCCAACCACGTAGAGACCAAAGCGATTGATGCCGGCGCCCTTTTCCTTCAGCATTTGCGCCACGGACTGTTTGTCGTTCTTGACGAAAGGCTGGCTGAGCAGCGTGACTTCCTTCAGGAATTTCTGAACAGAACCTTCGACCATCTTGGTGACGATCTCGGCGGGCTTGCCGGATTCGGCCGCTTTTTGCTCGGCAACCGAACGCTCGGCGGCGATGTCCTCGGGGGCGACGCCATTGGCGTCGAGCGCACGCGGGCGGGTCGCAGCGATATGCATCGCCAGGTCCTTGCCTGTGTCTACATCACCGGAAAAATCGACCAGTACACCGATCTTGCCACTGTGCACGTAGCTGGTCAGCGTGTCGCTGGTTTCGAAGCGCTGGAAACGGCGCACCGAGACGTTTTCGCCGATCTTTCCGATCAGCGCCGTACGCGTGGATTCGACCGTACCCTCGCCCATGGCGAGTGCGTTCAGTGCTGCGATGTCGGCCGGCCCCTGGTCGGCCACGATACGGGCAATCTGATCCACAAAGGCGATGAAATCATCGTTCTTGGCGACGAAGTCGGTCTCGCAATTGATTTCGACCAGCGCGCCGGTTTTCTGACCGTCAGCGATATAGACGCCGACCAGCCCTTCGGCGGTCACGCGGCCGGCGGCCTTGCCGGCCTTGCTGCCGAGTTTGACGCGCAGCAGTTCTTCGGCACGGACCAGATCACCCTCGGACTCGGTCAGCGCCTTTTTGCACTCCATCATCGGTGCATCGGTCTTTTGTCGTAACTCCTTGACCATGGAGGCGGTAATTTGAACCATTGAATTTCTCCAGAAGGATTAGTCGTGAGCCTGGTCGTCTTGCTCGACCTCGACGAATTCCTCGCCCTCGGCGATTTCCTCGACCAGCCCGTTCAGGCTTTGTTCGCGGCCCTCAAGTACCGCGTCGGCCATGCTGCGCGCGTACAGGGCGATGGCCTTGGCCGAGTCGTCGTTGCCCGGAATAACGTGATCGATGCCCTCAGGCGAGTGGTTGGTATCGACAACACCCACGACAGGGATGCCCAGTGTGTGGGCTTCGGCCACGGCGATCTTGTGATAGCCCACGTCGATGATGAACAGTGCGTCGGGCAGCGTGTTCATGTCCTTGATGCCACCGATCGACTTGTTCAGCTTGGTGAGTTCGCGCTCGAACATGAGGGCTTCTTTTTTGCTCATGTTTTCGGTCACGCCCTCGGCCTGCTGCGCTTCCATTTCCTTCAGGCGCTTGATTGAGGCCTTGACCGTCTTGAAGTTGGTCATCATGCCGCCCAACCAGCGGCTATCGACGTAAGGCATGCCGCAGCGCTGGGCTTCGGCGGCGACGAATTCGCGGGCTGCGCGCTTGGTGCCTACAAATAGAATGCTGCCGCCGCGAGCGGCGAGCTGGCGCACGAATTTCGCGGCTTCGAGGTGTTTTTCAACCGTGACTTCCAGGTTGATGATATGGATTTTGTTGCGCTGGCCAAAGATGTATGGTGCCATCTTGGGGTTCCAGTAGCGGGTCTGGTGGCCAAAGTGCACACCGGCTTCAAGCATTTCACGCATTAGGGACATCATGATCTCCTGAGGGTTTGGTCTTGTACATGGCCAGCATCCGGGACTAACATGGGTTCATCAAAACCCAACCGAACACCCTGCGTAGGCCATGCACGCGATTTGCCTGGATTGGTCCAGACATCTGCCCGGACTGGTCAAATGGATTAATCAAACAATCCATCCAGGCCATCCAGACACATAACTTCGACAAATTCGAAGTAAGCCTATAATTCTACTATTCTTTGCATATAACCATCAAGTTCCCATGAGCATACTGATTACCGACCCCACCGATCTCGACAAAATGCGTGCCGCCTGCCAGGCCGCCGCCTCGGTGCTGGACTACCTGACCCCACATGTGCGCGCCGGCGTCAGCACGGCGGAACTTGACCGGCTTTGCATGGATTTCATCACCAACGAACTAAAAGTCGAATCGGCCACCGTGGGCTATGCACCCCCTGGGTACCCTCCGTTTCCCGGCTCGATCTGCACCTCGGTCAACCACGTCATCTGCCATGGCATTCCGGGCGACAAGGTCCTGAAAAACGGCGACATCATGAATATCGACGTCACCATCATCAAGGACGGCTGGTTCGGCGACACCAGCCGGATGTACTACGTGGGTGAACCCTCGATACTCGCACGTCGGCTGGTTGAAAGCACCTACGAATGCATGTGGCTGGGTATCGAGCAGGTGCGCCCCGGGGCAACGCTGGGCGATATCGGCCATGTGATCCAGAAGCATGCCGAGGGCCAGGGCTTTTCGGTTGTGCGCGAATACTGCGGACACGGTGTGGGCCAACGCTTCCACCAGGATCCGCAGGTGCTGCATTACGGCAAGCCCGGAACCGGCCTGAAACTGGAAGCCGGCCTGATCTTTACGATCGAGCCCATGATCAACACCGGCCGCCGGGAAATCCGCACCCTGGCCGACGGCTGGACGGTCGTGACACGCGACCACAGCCTCTCGGCGCAATGGGAGCACAGCATTCTGGTGACCGACACCGGCTACGAAGTTCTGACGGTATCCCCCGGCATGCCTGCCCCACCCGCTCTGGTCGGGGGCATCTCGACCGCTGCATGAGCGACGCGGCCGTTGCGGCGGATATCGCCGAACTGCGCACACGGCATCAGGAACGCCGTGCGCAAGCCATTGCAGCCTATCGCAAGCACCTGAGGCCCGAGGCATTGCTGGCGGCCTTGCGCCGCATCACAGACGAATTACTGCGTGAACTCATCCAGCACTATCCGATCCCCAGGGGCGCGGCACTCGCCGCCGTCGGAGGATACGGGCGGGGTGAGCTCTTTCCACACTCCGATATTGATCTGTTGATCCTGCTGGACGGCGCCGCCGACCCGGATGCACGCACTCAGATCGAGTCCTTGACTGCGGCCATGTGGGATGTGGGGCTGGCCCCCGGCCAAAGTGTGCGTACGATTGCCGAGTGCCGCAAGGAAGCGGCTGCGGACATCACGGTGGAAACATCGCTGTTGGAGGCGCGCTTGCTGGCAGGCAGCAAAGCACTGTTCCAGGCGCTGCGGGATTCGATCCAGACACACCTGGATCCCCAGGCTTTCTTTCCGGCCAAGCGCACCGAGATGCAGCAACGCCACATGCGCTACCAGGATACGCCCTACGCACTCGAACCCAATTGCAAGGAATCGCCCGGAGCCCTGCGTGATCTGCAGGTCGTGCTGTGGTTGGCGCGAGCCGCCGGTTTTGGAAAAAACTGGCGGGAAGTGGTGCGCACGGATTTGTTGACCCGCACCGAATTTCGATCCTTGCGCCGGGCCGATCTCGCCTTCAAGCGCCTGCGCATCGAACTGCATCTGCTGACCGATCGCTGCGAGGACCGCGTTCTGTTCGACCTGCAGCCGCGTCTGGCCGAGATCTATGGCTTTGTCCCGCCCAGTGGCCGACTGCCCAGCGAAATATTGATGCAGCGCTACTACTGGGCTGCGCGCGTCGTGTGCCAGCTCAATCGTCTGTTGATGCAAAGCCTGGAGGAAGCCATTTTCCCACGGCCAAACAACACCGAACGGATCATTGACGCTGATTTCTGTGTCCGCCGCGAGCGCCTGGCACTGCGCCGCGAGGACGCGTTCGAGCGCAACCCGGCACTGCTGCTTCGGGTATTCCTGGTCAAGCAACAGCATCCCGAGCTACAAGGCATGTCGGCAGCCACCCTGCGCGCCATCTGGCATGCGCGCCGACGCATCGACCGGCAATTCCGCGAAAATCCGGTCAACCGGCATCTGTTTATTCAGATTCTGAAACAGCCTCAGGGCATCGTGCATGCCTTGCGCAACATGACCATGCTGAATATCCTGCCGCGCTATCTGCCTGTTTTCAGGCGTATTGTCGGGCAAATGCAGCATGATCTGTTCCACGCCTATACCGTAGACCAGCACATCCTGATGGTGGTGCGCAATCTGCGCCGCTTTACCATGCCTGAACATGCGCAGGAGTACCCGCTGGCCAGCCAGCTGATCGCCGATCTGGATCGCCATTGGCTGCTGTACATTGCTGCGTTGTTCCACGATATTGCAAAAGGCCGTGGCGGCGATCATTCGAAACTGGGTGCGGCGGATGTGCGTAAATTCAGCCAGGCGCACGGCCTGGGCAAGAACGATACCCGTTTGCTCGAATTCCTGGTGCGCGAGCACCTGACCATGTCGCGCGTCGCACAAAAACGCGACCTGAGCGATCCACAGGTCATCCATGACTTTGCCCAGTGCGTAGGCTCACAGCGCAATCTGGCCGCGCTTTATCTGCTGACCGTGGCGGACATCCGAGGCACCAGCCCCAAGGTATGGAATGCCTGGAAAGGCAAACTGCTGGAAAACCTCTATCACCTGACCCTGGCGGCACTGGGCGGCGCGCGCCCAGACACCCGTACGATCCTCGCCCAACGCAAAGAAGCCGCCGCCACCGAAATCCGCCTGCTCGGGTTGCGCGATGAAAGCCGCGACGCATTCTGGTCGCAACTGGATGTGGCCTACTTCCTGCGGCACGATGCCAGCGAAATCGCCTGGCACACGCGCCACCTGTATTTCCGCAGCGGCATGCAGGAACCCGTCGTCAAGGCGCGTGTCATCGGCCTGAATGAAGCCCTGCAGGTGCTGGTATATGCCCCTGACCGCGACGATCTGTTCGTGACGATCTGTGCGTACTTCGACGCCCACCGCCTGAGCATCCAGGATGCGCGCATTCACACCACCAGGTCGAACTGGGCGCTGGACAGCTTTATCGTCCTGCTGCCGGGCAACGAAAAGGATTACCGATCCCATGCCTCGCTGGTCGAACACGAACTGCAGGCGCGGCTGGTTTCCGGGACCGAGCCCAGCGAATCTGCGCCATCGGTCATGCGCCAGGCCGGATCGCGCCGCTCGCGCGCCTTTCCGATCCTGCCCACCATCACGCTGCAGCCTGCAAAAGAGGAAGGCGGAAACTGGCGCTTGTCCGTCACCACCATCGACCGACCAGGCCTGCTGCATGACCTGGCCCAGGTCTTTACCGCACACGGCGTCGGTCTGGAAATGGCCAAGATCATGACTTTGGGCGACCGGGTAGAGGATATTTTCATCCTTATCGGGCCCGTGCTCGATCACCCGCGCGGACAATTACGCTTTGAACGCCACATCCTGTCGGTGCTGGACGGCGGGTCTCCGACCGTAGCGCCCAGCTCTGTACAGGCCGAACAGCCACCCCCATTGGAAACCTCCTGAACATCATGTCACGCCTTACGACCGATCGAACCCTGGCCTGTACCGCCCTGCTCTGCGTGGCCGGCCTGGGCATTGCCCTGATTTCACAATACGTCTTTGATATGCAGCCGTGCGCATGGTGTGTGCTGCAGCGCATGATCCTGGTGGTGATCGCTGCGGGTTGCGTGCTGGGCCTGGTGCTGCGACGCATACCGGGCGCGCGCGCCCTGGCCGCCCTGGTGACTTGCCTGCTGGGCATCGCGGGCATGACAGCCGCCTGGTATCAATACACCGTAGCGTCACATATGTTTTCCTGCGACTTGACCTTTGCCGACCGATTCGTGGCGGGATCCGGGCTGGATGCCGCCCTGCCCCAGGTATTTGGAATCTACGCCACCTGCATGGACGCGCGGGTCAGCGTACTGGGCATTGAATACGCGCTTTGGGCGCTGGGCCTGTTTGCAGTCTGCACGTTGCTGGGGCTGATCGGCCTGCTGCGCCCCGGCCGACGTTGATCACAGGTTTCCTAGGCGTCGTCGGACTCTGCGGCGGCCAGCATGCCGCCCTGGGCCTGCCCGTTGCGCGTGGCGCTGAGCTGCTCAAGGTAGGCATCGTCGATGTCGCCCGTCACGTAGCGTCCATTGAAGCACGAGGACTCGAACTCGACCAAGGCGGGATTCAGATCCTTCAGCGTACGTTCCAGATCGTCCAGGTCTTGGTAGACCAGGCCGTCGGCGCCGATCTCGCGCGCGATCTGTTCGGTATCGCGCCCATTGGCGATCAGCTCGCTTTGCGTGGGCATGTCGATACCGTAAACGTTTGGAAATCGCACAGGGGGTGCTGCCGATGCGAAAAACACCTTTTTGGCACCCGCCGCGCGCGCCATATCGACAATTTCACGGCTGGTCGTGCCGCGTACGATCGAGTCATCCACCAGCAGCACGTTCTTTCCCCGGAATTCCAGGTCTATGGCGCTGAGTTTTTGCTGCACGGATTTCTTGCGTGTCGCCTGACCGGGCATGATAAACGTGCGACCGATATAGCGGTTCTTGATGAAACCCTCGCGATACGACAGGTTCAGGTGCGAGGCGAGCTGCATGGCCGCAGGGCGCGATGAGTCGGGAATGGGCATGACGACATCGATATCGCCCAGCCGAAAGGTCCTGGCCACCCGGTCGGCCAGGCACTCGCCCATATGCAGCCGGGCGTCGTAAATCGATACGCCGTCCATGATCGAGTCCGGACGAGCAAAGTACACGTACTCGAACATACAGGGGGTCTGGACCATACCCTCGCCAGAGCACTGTCGGCTGACGGGTTGTGCGCCGTCCTCGGTCAGCACGATCGCCTCACCGGGCGCAATATCGCGCACCAGGGTAAAGCCGCAGCCGGTCAGCGCCACCGATTCGGACGCCACCATCCATTCAACACCCTGCCCGGCATCGCGTCGCCCCAGGCACAAGGGGCGAATACCGTGTGGATCGCGAAAAGCGACCATGCCGAAACTGGAAATATGGGCGACGACGGCATAGCCGCCGCGAGCGCGGCGATGCACGGCGGAAACGGCCTCAAAGACGGCGTTTGGATCCAGGGTGACCCCGTTGGAAGCCTGTTGTAGTTCGTGTGCAAAGACGTTTAGCAACACCTCGGAATCCGAGTTGGTATTGATGTGACGGCGATCGTGCCTGAATAGTGCTTCGCGCAGTTCGCGCCAATTTGTCAGATTCCCGTTGTGTGCGAAGGTAATCCCAAAAGGGGCATTGACGTAAAACGGCTGGGCCTCGTCCACGCTGGCGCTGGATCCCGCCGTGGGGTAGCGAACCTGGCCCAGACCGCTATTGCCGGGCAAGGCACGCATGTCGCGTGTGCGAAAGACATCCCGCACCAGGCCATGCGCCTTGTGCATGTTAAAGAAGTGACCGTGGGATGTGGCGATCCCGGCGGCATCCTGCCCGCGATGCTGCAAAAGCAGCAGACTGTCATAGATCAGCTGATTGACTGGGCCTTGTCCGATAACGCCCACGATTCCACACATATCCGTTTCCTGTTTGACTCTGAGTCAGTAAGGCAGCAATTCCGACAACGAGGCAGGCAAAAGCGCCTTGACCTGCTGGAACCCGCGAACCGCAGCCCCCGAGGTGCGCGCCTGCTGCCACCAGGGTTCGCGGGGAAATTCCGTATAGCCGGCCAGGCCGACCAGCGCAAGAATAATCACCACACCGCGCAAAACGCCGAATACGGCGCCCAGGCCGTGGTCGGCCGGTGTCAGCCCGGTACGATCCAGCACGGCACTAAGCGCCATGTTCAGCAGACCGAGCAGGATCAGCACCATCAAAAAAATTCCGACGTAGGCGGATATCGTGCGCAAAAGGCTGTTGTCGATATAGGCAAGCAGCCAGCCCGATAGCCCCGGCCCCCACCATACTGCAGCAATAAAGGCCACACCATAGGCAATCAGCGAGAGCACCTCGCGTACGATTCCGCGCAACAGCCCAATCAGGCATGACGCCCCCAGGACTGCCAGCACAATATAGTCGAAGGCGGTCACTTGCTGGAGATCAGGCCGTTCTGGTAGCCGAGGGTACGCAGCCTGGTCTGGGCGGCCTGGGCGGCCTCATGCGTGGGGAACGGGCCCACGCGCAGGCGATATACGGTTTTTCCCGAAGACTGGGCGCGCTCGACATAGGCGTTGGTGACGCCGGATTCGATGAGCTTGTCGCGGCGCAGGTTTGCGTCCTGCTCGGTCGTATAGGCGGCGACCTGCAAAACGTAGCTACCCTGTGCCGCAGCTTTGGCCGGCTTGCGGGCATCGTCCTCGGGAATCTTGCCGGCCAGCAGAGCCAGGGCAACTGAACCGTCATCGGTACGGCCGGGCGGCGCAGCGGGTTCGGCGGGTGGTTCGGCCTTGGGTTCGGGTTCCTTGGGCTTTGCTGCGGGTTCGGGCTCGGGTTCGGGGGCAGGTGCCTCGTCCTGATCCCCGGACGGCGCGGCAGTGTCGGCCTCGGTCGGTTCAGCCGGTACTGCAGCAGGCGGTGCAGCGGTATCGGCCGAATCGGCCGGCGCGGTTTCGGGCGTCGCCGGCTCGGTAGGTGCGAGCGCCGGATCGTCTGCAGTGACGTCGCCACCGCCGGCCATCAAGCCCGAATCGGGCAAGCCGGTGGGCGGCGCAGGCACCACGATGGGTTCCCTGAGCTCGGTGGGTTCGTTTTGATCGAACAGGGGCGGCACGATAATCACGGCAGCCAGCACCAGTGCCAATGCACCGATCAGGCGCCGCCTGGCCTTGCTGCGCAATTCCTTCAGTTGGGCGTCGGTGGAGCCTGAGCCACGAGTGGCCGAGCGTCGCCCTGAAGCTGAATCCGCTGCATTACGAGAAAACATCGTGCTGACACCCGTCTGGGGGGCAAACCGATCAGCCTGCCCAGTGATTAAATGACGTCCCGACCTTCATGGCGCAAGGCCTCGAGCACCGGGCCAACCGTCGTAAACGACCCGAACACAAGAATTCTATCATTGTCGGTGGCCAGTTTCCGAGCCTCGGCAAAGGCTTGTACCGGATCATCAAAACTGGTCACAGTCACGTCTCGGGAAGCGACTGCCGGACGGCTTGCGGGGCGCACCCCGGGCTTGCGCTCCATCGAGCCTTCCGATGAATGGGCTCGACTGAGTTCAACGCTATTGCGCTCAAACGCGCCTACTTCGACGGGGCCGCCCGCCACGCGCTGGACGATCTCGGCCAGTTCTTTGCCACTGGTGCCTCGCGGGCCATCCAGGCTTGCGCACAGCCAGCGATCTACGCGCCGCGCGAGCTTGGATATCGTGGTTTCGATATCCTTGTCGTGCAGCATGCCGACCACCGCATAGGTGTGCGGGTAGTGACCCATACTGTCGAGGTTCTGGCCCAGCGCGGCAGCCGCATGGGGATTGTGGGCGACATCCAGAATCGTCGCGGGCAGGCCGGGCAGGATCTGCATGCGGCCCGGCAGCGATACGTGCAGCACGCCCATGCGTACGTCCTGCTGGGTGACGACCAGGCGTGGTGCCAGGGCTTCGAGCGCGGCAATGGCTGCAGAGGCGTTCAATAGTTGGTTTGCGCCCCGCAGGGCCGGATAGCCCAAGGCGTTGCGCCGCTGCTCGCGCCCACCGTAGGCCCATTGCTGCCGGTCACCCGAATAATTGAAATCGTAGCCAAAGCGCCACAGATCCGCGCCGATCTCGGCAGCATAGTCGATGACGGTTTGCGGCGGCATCGGGTCTGCACAAATTGCCGGGGCGCCGGGTCGGAACACATGCGCTTTCTCCCACCCGATGGCTTCGCGGGTGTCGCCCAGATAGTCTGTATGGTCCAGATCGACGCTGGTCAGGATGGCGCAATCGGCATCGACGATGTTGACGGCGTCCAGGCGCCCGCCCAGGCCGACTTCCAGCACCACCGCATCCAGACGGGCCTCCTGGAACAGCAGCAAGGCCGCCAGGGTCGCCATCTCGAAATACGTCAGCGTGGTGTCGCCCCGCGCTGCCTCGATGCGCTGGAACTGGCGGATGATGTCGGCATCGGAGGCCAGATCGCCATTGATGCGGATCCGCTCGTTGAAGTGCAGCAGGTGTGGCGAGGTATACAGGCCCACGCGATATCCGGCGTTGCTCAGGATCGATTCCAGCATGGCACAGGTGGAACCCTTGCCATTGGTGCCGGCCACGACGATCTTTGGGCATTCCAGGGAAAAATCCATTGTTTGGGCGACGGATCGGATTCGATCCAGGCCCAGTGCGATGGCGGTGGGGTGCAGCGTCTCGAGGTACGAGAGCCATTCATTCAAACTGGAGCCCTCTGCGGGCGCGGTGCGTGACATGTCCAACACTTGGTAAAAGTAAAAGTGGCAGGTGCTGATATTAGCACCTGCCACCAGATCGTCCGGGCTGCGGCTTCGCCGCCCGCCTTATTTGCGCCTTGCCGGGGGTACGTCCGTGCAATGGCCCAGCGCAATCTCGGCCGCCATGCCCACCGATTCACCCAAAGTCGGGTGCGGGTGGATGGTCTTGCCGATATCGACCGCATCAGCGCCCATCTCGATGGCCAGGGCTACCTCGCTGATCAGGTCGCCCGCGTGGGTACCCACAATGCCGCCACCCAGAATGCGCCCGGATTCCTGATCGAACAGCAGTTTAGTGAAACCCTCGTCGCGGCCGTTGGCGATCGCACGCCCCGATGCCGCCCAGGGGAACAGGCCCTTTTTCACTGCAATACCTTCCTCGCGTGCGGATTCCTCGGTGAGGCCGACCCAGGCGACTTCGGGATCGGTGTAGGCCACGGACGGAATCACGCGTGCGTCAAAGAAGGATTTCTCGCCCGCAATCACCTCGGCGGCCACATGCGCCTCGTGAACCGCCTTGTGCGCCAGCATGGGCTGGCCGACGATATCGCCGATGGCGTAGATGTGCGGCACATTGGTGCGCATTTGCTTGTCCACTGCGATGAAGCCGCGATCGCTGATCGCAACCCCTGCCTTGTCGGCAGCGATCTTCCCGCCGTTCGGCGAGCGGCCCACTGCCTGCAGGACGAGGTCGTAGCGCTGGGGTTCCTTGGGCGCGGCCTCGCCCTCGAATGTCACCCAGATCCCGTCGTCCTTTGCCTCGGCAGCGACGGTCTTGGTCTTGAGCATGACGTGATCGAAACGTTGGGCGTTCATCTTGTCCCAGACCTTGACCAGGTCGCGATCGGCACCCGTCATCAGGGTGGGCAGCATTTCCACCACATCCAGGCGCGCGCCCAGCGCAGAGTACACCGTACCCATTTCCAGGCCGATGATCCCGCCACCCACAATCAACATGCGCTTTGGAATAGCTGCCAACTGCAGCGCCCCTGTGGAATCCACGATACGCGGATCGTCGGGCAGGAATGGCAGTTTCACCGACTGGCTGCCTGCGGCAATGATGGCCGCATTGAATTTCAACGTCGTTGCCTTGCCGTCCGCCTGGGTGACTGAAACATGATGGGGGTCGACAAACTGGCCAACGCCCTGAACGATGGTGACCTTGCGCGCCTTCGCCATGCCGGCCAGGCCCGAAGTCAGCTTGCCGACCACGGTCTCCTTGTGCCCACGCAGTGCGTCCAGGTCAATCGTAGGCTCACCGAAGGATATACCGTGTTTAGCCAGCGTACGGGCTTCTTCGAGCACGCTGACTGTATGCAGCAGGGCTTTCGAAGGGATACAGCCGACGTTCAGGCACACGCCGCCCAGGGTCGCATAACGCTCGACCAGTA
>JAKDMO010000226.1 GCA_030452305.1 Alcaligenaceae bacterium
GCGCGCGCGGCAGCACGCCCAGACGGATATCGATGGGGCGCACCGTACGCGTATCGCGACCGTCGATACGGGGTTCGCCATTCAGGATCTGGCCGCGCACGATCTGGGCTTCCAGATCGAACATTATGTTTTCGACTTCAACATTATCAGGGCCTGCATCGCCACGGGCCGCAGCGTGCTCGGCCAGCTTGGCCTTGACCTCGGCATAGACTTCGCGCAGGCGCGTGGTACGGGCCTGCTTGTCGCGAATCTGATAGACGGCATGCAGGGCGTCCAGAGCGGCAGCGTTTACGGCTGTGACCAGCACATCGTTGCGAGGCGCAGGCTGCCATTCCCACTCGGGCTTGCCGGCCTCGGCCACCAGTTCATGGATGGCGTTGATCGCGGCCTGCATTTGCTCGTGACCATAGACCACGGCACCCAGCATGATGTCCTCGGGTAGTTGCTGGGCTTCGGATTCCACCATCAGCACGGCAGCCTCGGTGCCTGCAACAACCAGGTCGAGCTGGGATTCAGTGCTGAGCTGCGTCGTGGTGGGGTTCAGCACGTACTGGCCGTCGATGTACCCCACGCGCGCGGCACCCACGGGGCCGTTAAACGGAATGCCCGAAATCGCCAAGGCGGCAGAGGCGCCGATCAGAGCGGGGATGTCGGGGTCGATTTCAGGGTTGACCGACAGGGTATGAATAATCACCTGCACGTCGTTGTAGAACCCTTCGGGGAACAGCGGACGCAGCGGGCGATCGATCAGGCGGCAGGTCAGAATTTCCTTTTCCGAAGGACGGCCTTCGCGCTTGAAAAAACCGCCGGGGATCTTGCCGGCCGCGTAGGTCTTTTCCACGTAGTCCACGGTCAGGGGAAAGAAATCCTGGCCCGGCTTGGCAGTACGCGCGGCGACGACCGTCGCCAGAATCACCGTATCGTCGACGGACACCAGCACGGCACCCGACGCCTGGCGAGCAATCTCGCCCGTTTCAATGACGACAGTGTGCTGGCCGTACTGGAACGACTTACTGACTTTATTGAACATTACACATTATCCTTACGAAAAAAAACCGCGTACGCCACGAAAAGGGTTCGCGACGTCCACGGTCGATGCGCGGGGAACCAGCCCCGGCGCATTACTTGCGCAGACCGAGTTTTTCGATCAGCGAGCGGTACGAATCAGGATTGCGCCCCTTCAGGTAATCCAGGAGCTTGCGGCGGCGGCTGACCATACGCAGCAGGCCACGGCGTGAATGATGATCCTTCTTGTGTTCCTTGAAGTGACCGGTCAATTCGTTAATGCGTGCCGTAAGCAGCGCGACCTGGACTTCAGGGGACCCGGTATCGGCAGGCGCGCGCTGGTATTGCGCGACGATATCGGCTTTGATGATATTTGCAACAGACATGGATAGACCTCAGATAACATGCGGCAGCACCGAGGTGCGCTGCCGTGAAATGAAAACCCTCGCACTCATGGCGAAGGCGAACATTATAGCGGATTACAAATCAGAACGCCTTCAGGGCGATTCGTCGTGGTCGGCGGCGCGCAGCGCCCGGCCGAGTTTGCGTGCACGGCGCACGCGCCACAGCCAGATCACCCATCCCGACAGGCTATAGATGACAAACAGGGCAAACAGAACCTTAGGGGGATCGCTAGAGACGAACACAAAGACCGCCACGACCACCAACATCACCCAGAACGGTACGCTGCGCCCCAAGGCAAAGGATTTGCCGCTAAAAAACGGCGCATTCGACACCATGGCCAGGCCCCCATACACCGTAATGACAAAGGCCGTCCAGGCCAGCACCCCGTCGGCAAACGACAGTTTATTGTCTACCGCCAGCCACACGTAGCCTGCCACCAGCGCTGCCGCCGCCGGGCTGGGCAGCCCCTGGAAATACTGCTTGTCCACCACGCCGATATTGGTATTGAAGCGCGCCAGGCGCAGCGCAGCGCCCACGACGTAGATGAACGCAGCAAGCCAGCCCCAGCGCCCCAGGCCCTGCAACGACCACTCGTACATCACCAGCGCCGGCGCCATGCCGAACGAGATCATGTCGGACAGCGAATCGTATTGTTCGCCAAAAGCCGACTGGGTATTGGTCAGGCGCGCCACCCGACCATCCATGCTGTCAAACACCATGGCCAGGAAAATCGCAATAGCGGCAATTTCGAAACGCCCATTCATGGCCTGGACCACGGCGTAGAATCCGGCAAACAGGTTTGCCGTAGTGAACGCGTTGGGTAAAAGATAGATGCTGCGCCGGCGGCGCAGTTCGTCCGGGCTGGAATTAGGCATTGTTTGATTCCGCGTGATCGTCGGGGGCGGCTGACGAGCCAGGCAATTCAGCCAGCACCGTGCTGGTGGCTTGGACCTTATCGCCCACAGCCACTCGTGGGCGCGAGCCCTGTGGCAAGTATACGTCCACGCGCGAGCCGAAACGTATGAAGCCGTAACGCTGCCCCGCGTACAGGACATCACCCTGCGCAGCATGGCACAGAATACGCTTGGCCACCAGGCCCGCCACCTGCACCGCCGTCACGACATGACCGCCTGCGGTATGCAGCACCATGGCGCTGCGTTCGTTTTCCAGGGATGCCTTGTCCAGCGCGGCATTGAAGAACTTGCCTGGAAAATAGTCTATGGATGCCACCTGCCCGTCAACCGGCGAGCGATTGGAGTGAACATTAAAGACATTCATAAAGACGCTGATTTTGATCGCATCGCGCTGGGCATACGGATCGTGGGCATCCTCAACACATACGATCCGGCCGTCGGCCGGGGACAGCACATTGAAATCGCCCTCGCAGGCCTGGCGCGGCGGATCGCGGAAAAACTGCAACGCAAACAGCGTAAACAGCCAGAACGGAATCGAGGCCCAGCCCGACCAGAACGATACAAGTATGGATACGATCAGAGCGCCGATCAGAATCGGCCAGCCTTCACGCGCAATCAGCGGGTGGGGATAAGGGGGTGTTTTCATGGTAGGCGCAAGAATAACCCAATATGGCGATCAGCATCCACACAGGTTCCAAATGGACACGCCCCGGGGAAAGAAGCCCGGGGCGTGAAAAATGGCGGATCCGATGCTTCGGGAAACCGCTTAGTTCTTGGTCTGATCCACGAGCTTGTTGGCTGCGATCCAGGGCATCATGGCGCGCAGCTTGCCGCCGACCTGCTCGACCTGAGATTCCGCGTTCAGGCGGCGGCGCGAGATCAGTTCGGGTGCACCGGCGGCATTTTCCAGGATGAAGTTCTTGGCATACACACCCGACTGGATGTCGGCGAGGCAATCGCGCATGGCCTGGCGCGTGTCATCGGTCACGATGCGCGGGCCGGTGACGTATTCACCATACTCGGCGTTGTTCGAAATCGAGTAGTTCATGTTGGCGATGCCGCCCTCGTAGATCAGATCGACGATGAGCTTGAGTTCATGCAGGCACTCGAAATAGGCCATTTCAGGGGCATAGCCCGCCTCGACCAGGGTTTCGAAACCGGCCTTGATCAATTCGACGGTGCCGCCGCACAGCACGGCCTGCTCGCCGAACAGATCGGTTTCGGTTTCCTCGCGGAAGCTGGTCTCGATCACGCCGGCACGGCCGCTGCCGATGGCGCATGCGTACGACAGCGCGATATCGCGCG
>JAKDMO010000227.1 GCA_030452305.1 Alcaligenaceae bacterium
CGAGAATAGGAGGCCCCTGTGGATAACTTTGTGGAAAACGAGGCGGATTTTCGCTGAAAACTTGTCCAGTCCCGTGCTTTTTTTGTTGCGGCACAACGATAATCTATAATTACAATTATTAATCAATAACTTAGATCATATTCTTAAGATCGTGCTTATCATTGTGATGGTAAACCCCTATTTCGCAATTCTGTGTATAAACACCGTATCAAACCCGCCGGCTATAGGCGTGTACCTCGTCTACCAGAGACAGAACGGCCTCTGGCGGGGTGAACTGAGAGATCCCGTGCCCTAGATTGAATACGTGGCCGCCTTTCCCGACAGGCCCGAAATCGTCGATCACACGGCGGGCCTCGCTGCGGATTGCCTGGTCGCCCCCAAACAATGCCATGGGGTCCAGATTACCTTGCAGCGCAACACGATCACCGACACGCCGGCGCGCCTGGGCCAGATTGGCCGTCCAGTCCAGGCCCACCGCATCACAGCCGGATGCGGCGATGTCCTCGATCCATTGCGCACCGCCTTTGGTGAACACGATGGCGGGGATGCGTCGGCCCTCGTGTTCGCGGATCAGGCCCTCGAATACGCGGCGTGTGTACGCCAGCGAAAATTGCTGGAATAGGCCGTCTGCCAGCACACCCCCCCAACTGTCGAACACCATGACCGCCTGGGCCCCTGCCTGAATCTGGGCATTCAGGTACTGCCGCACCGCCTGCGCATTGATTTCCAGAATGCGATGCAGCAGATCGGGCCGCTGGTACAGCATGGTCTTGATCTGACGATAATCGCGACTGCCGCAACCCTCGACCATATAACAGGCAAGCGTCCATGGGCTGCCCGAAAACCCGATCAGCGGTACCTGGCCGTCGAGTTCGCGACGGATCAGGCTGACCGCATCGAACACATAGCGCAGTTTGTCCATATCGGGCACGGCCAGCGCCTGCACTTCGGATTCCGTGCGTACAGGCGTCTGAAAACGCGGACCCTCGCCTTCCACGAAACCCAGGCCCAGGCCCATTGCATCCGGCACGGTCAGGATATCGGAAAACAGAATGGCCGCATCCAGCCCGAAACGCCGCAAGGGTTGCAGGGTCACCTCGCAGGCGAGTTCGGGATTCTGGGCCAGGGCCATGAAGGATCCGGCCTGCGCACGAACCTGTCTATATTCAGGCAGATAGCGGCCCGCCTGGCGCATCAGCCAGACCGGCGTATAGGGTACGGGTTCGCGCAGCAAGGCACGCAGGAAAATATTGTTTTTCAAGGGGGTCACGTCATTCCTCTAGAGATTTCCAAGGGATTTTACCCGTCGGGGGGATAATCTGGGGCACTCGCGCGACGATAGGGATCAGGGTCAATATCATGCTTGCGCATGAGCTCCCAGAACGCACGCCGGTGCTTTTGGGCGGCACGTGCCGCCATGGCGATATTGCCACCATGCCGACCGAGTGCCGCATGGATATAGGCTTTTTCAAAACGCGCGACGACCTTGCCCTTGGCCGAGCGAAAGGACTCGCGCGAAGTGGCCCCGCGCGAGGCGAAGGCGACGGCATAGGCTTCCAGTTCGGTACCCGAGCGCTGCAGGATCGTATCGCACAGTTCGTCCTCGCCGACGCCCTGTGCGAGGTAATCGGGGCCGCCTTCCGCAACCATGAGGCCCGGCTCAAGGATTCGGTCACGGCGCGTGTCGAGCAGGCGTTCCAGCCGCGCCCGTAGCGCATCGGCGCAGAACGGCGCGCGGATGAACTCATCCACCCCCAGGGCATACAGATCATGAATGGCCGCGGCCTTCAGATCCTGGGCATAGGCGATCAGGAAGGCCCCCGGACGCGCCGGCAAGGCCACCAGTGTGCGACGCAGGCCTGCAAGGCCAGGCTCGTCTGCATGCATCAGGCACGCGTCGTAGCGCCGTAAACCTGCCGAGCGGCCATGCAGCACCGACTCGAGCCCACCGGCTTCGATACGCAGGCCATGCATATGCAGGCGCCCCCCTGCATGTGACCCCAGCAAGCCTTTGGCCCATGCCCCCTCGCCCACCATCAAAACCGCGCAATCCAGGCGTTCTCTCATGACTGTCTCCGTCTGATCAAGGAGGGTCCAGAATAGGAGTTCGGTACGATCCCGCCAATTCGTATTGAGCGCAATGCGCCGAATACCAACAGGGCGCCCGAAGGCGCCCTGGCATTGGATTTGAAGTGCCAGGGGACTTAGCTGGTACGACGCACCTTGCTGAACTTGCGCGCTGCGGCAGCCTGCGCGGCCAGCATGGCGAGTTCCGCCTCGACGACAGCGATGTCGGCTTTGTCCTGAGTGTTGCGCAAGGACTCCTCAGCAGCCTGGCGCGCGGCCAGGGCTTTGGCTTCATCCAGGTCGGCCGCACGAATCGCGGTGTCGGACAACACGGTCACGATGCCCGGCTGGACCTCAAGAATGCCCCCGGCCACAAAGATGTTTTCCTCGGTGCCATCGGCGAGCTTGATCTTCAGCGTACCTGGACGAATACGGGAAATCAGCGGCGTGTGGCCGGGAAGAATACCCAGGTCACCCGATTCGCCCGGGAGGGCGACAAAGCTCGCCTCGCCCGAGAAAATCGATTGTTCCGCACTGACCACGTCAACATGGATATTAGCCATATGCAATCCTTATTGAAGGGTTTTGGCCTTTTCGAATGCCTCGTCAATCGTGCCGACCATGTAGAAGGCCTGCTCGGGCAGTGCATCGCACTCGCCTTCGACGATCATCTTGAAGCCGCGCAGCGTTTCGGCCAGCGGCACGTACTTGCCGGGCGACCCGGTAAACACTTCGGCCACGTGGAAAGGCTGTGACAGGAATCGCTGGATCTTGCGGGCGCGGGCAACAGCCTGCTTGTCTTCGGCCGAGAGCTCATCCATCCCCAGAATCGCGATAATGTCACGCAGTTCCTTGTAGCGTTGCAGCGTTTGCTGAACACCGCGGGCGATGTTGTAGTGTTCCTCGCCCACAACCTGCGGGTCAAGCTGGCGGCTGCTGGAATCCAGCGGATCCACGGCGGGGTAAATCCCCAGGGCCGCAATATCACGCGACAGCACCACGGTCGAGTCCAAGTGCTGGAAGGTGGTGGCAGGCGACGGGTCGGTCAAGTCATCGGCCGGCACGTACACGGCCTGGATCGAGGTAATCGAACCGGTCTTGGTGGACGTGATGCGTTCCTGCAGCTTGCCCATTTCCTCGGCCAGCGTCGGCTGATAGCCCACGGCCGACGGCATGCGACCCAGCAGCGCCGAGACTTCGGTACCGGCCAGGGTGTAGCGATAGATGTTATCGACAAAGAACAGGATGTCGCGGCCTTCATCGCGGAATTTTTCCGCCATGGTCAACCCCGACAAAGCGACGCGCAGGCGGTTGCCAGGCGGCTCGTTCATCTGACCGAACACCATGGCGACCTTGGATTCTTCGAGGTTGTCGAGCTTGATCACGCCCGCATCCGACATTTCGTGATAGAAGTCATTCCCTTCACGAGTCCGCTCGCCCACGCCGGCGAACACGGACAGGCCGCTGTGCGCCTTGGCGATGTTGTTGATCAGTTCGAGCATGTTCACGGTCTTGCCCACGCCGGCGCCGCCGAACAGGCCGACCTTGCCGCCC
>JAKDMO010000048.1 GCA_030452305.1 Alcaligenaceae bacterium
CCTTGAACTCCTCACCGGCGCGATCGCTATACAGCACCGTGGCCCCAAAGAACACCTGATCCTTATTGGGTTGGGTGGACGGGTCCACCACCTCTGCAGCCTCCAGGCGCTTGGTCAGAAATCGAATGCGGCGATCGATCTCGCGCAGGCGTTTTTTGCCGTAGATATAGTCACCGTTTTCCGACCGATCGCCGTTGGATGCCGCCCACGAAACGATCTGCACCACATCGGGCCGCTCGGTATTGATCAGACTATTGAGCTCATCGCGCAGCATGCGATAGCCCTGAACCGTCATGTAGTTCTTGGCCCCTTCGGGCAGTGGATGCGCCGCCGACAGATCGTCATCATCATCGGCGTCATCCGATTCCTTTACAAAAGCCTTGTTCATAGCGTGCCCCTACAACCAGTCATGCCACACGGGCGTCACGTCCAACGGCAGATCCGGCAACGCACCCAGATCCACCCGGCTGCGGCCCGGCGCATGAAAATCGGAACCGCGCGAGCCTTCAAAGCCATAGTGGCGCGCCACGCGTGCGTATTCCGCATATTGCCGGGGCGCGTGGCTGCCTGTAACCACCTCGATGCCGACGCCACCCAGTTCCTTGAAGCGTTCGAACAGGGCGTCGAACTGCTGTGGGCTGAAGGTGTAGCGCCCCGGATGGGCGATCACCGCCTTACCGCCCGCCCCCCGGATCCATTCAATGGCCTGATCCAGGCCGGCCCATTGCACTGGCACGAAGGCCGGCCGCCCATCCCCCAGATATTTGTCGAAAGCCTTTTGCATGCTGCGGCACGCGCCGGTTTCGTGCAGAAAGCGTGCGAAATGCGCCCGGCTGAGCAAATCCGGATTCTGGGCCAGCGCGAGCGCGCCCTCATAGCAGTCCCCCAGACCCAGATCGTGCAGGCGGTCAGCAATCTGGCGCGCACGCACATGCCGGCTGGCACGCACAGTCTGCAGGCCGTCACGCAAATGATCGTGGCGCGCATCGATATTCAGGCCCAGGATGTGCACGGTCTTTTCGCAGAAGGTCACCGAGATTTCTACCCCCGGGATAAACGCCATGCCCAGGCTGCGGGCGGCACTGGCCGCCTCGTCCAGCCCCGAGAGCTCATCATGATCGCTCAGGGCCCAGACATCCACGCCGTTGGCATGCGCGCGCGCCGCCACGTCCTGCGGACGCAGCAGGCCATCGGATTGGCTGGAATGGCTGTGCAGATCGATGTTGATGGGATTCTCCGGTGGACGGTGTGGCTCAGGCCCGCAAAAACTGCCTGATGTGGTCGATCTGCTCGGCATCACGCAGGGTGGGCGCATGCCCGACGCCGGGTATGCTGTACAGGCTGGCGCGCGAATTCCGGCGCAGCATTTCCTCAACCTCCGGGGTCGTCAGCAAATCGGATTTTTGCCCGTGGACGATCAGCACATCGCCAGGCAGGTTCTCGTAGGCCTGCCACAGCAACTGCTCGCCAAGCTTCAGGACTTCCGGGGTCTGGGCGGCGAAAGCCAGACTCATGCGCAAATCGTAGTGCTTGATCCAGCGCCCGTCGTGCTGGTTGAAGACATCGCGGGTCAGGGCCTCCCAGCCGGCATGATCGTGCGTACCAAAGCCCGCCGACACACTACGCACATACTCTACGGCCTGCTCGAAGCTGTCAAAGGTCTCGGGACGCCCGACATAGTCGGCAATCCGGGCCAGGCCTTCCTGGTTCAGCGTCGGGCCGACATCGTTGAGCACGACCTTGCCCAGCGGGATATCCGGCCGCACCCCGAGGCCGAAGGCACCGCGATCCGGACGCATGCCAGGGGAAACCGCCACCATGCCGCCCAGGGCCAGCCCGATCAAGCCGCCCATCGATGTCCCGACCCAGTCCAGCTGTGCCGGGCGCAGGCGCGCAATCAGCACCATCATATCGGCCACATACTGGGGCACGGCATAGGCCATGGGATCGACCAGCCAGTCGGATCGCCCGCGCCCTACCACATCGGGGCAGACCACGCGATAGTCCGAGGCCAGCGCCCGGGCCAGCGGATCGAAATCGCGCCCCGTGCGCGTCAGGCCATGCACGCACAGCAGCACCCGCTCGTTTTCAGGGTCACCCCATTCCCAGTACGCCATGCGATGTGAGCCCGCAGAGCTGACACACGTCACATAATCCAGACGGGGTTCGTCTTTTATCGAGGGGGTCGCAGTCATCACACATCCTGGTCATTGGTTTTGAACGAATGCCTTGATTGTAGCGATCCCCACCTTCACGCACAGTCCGGGCACCCGGGGGCTATATGTGCAGCGCACGTCCCAGAGCGCGCAAGGCGGCTTCCTGGACGGCCTCGCCCAGGGTCGGATGGGCATGGATCGTGCCCGCGATGTCTTCGAGGCAGGCGCCCATTTCAATCGATTGTGAAAAGGCCGCCGCCAGTTCGGATACCCCCTGCCCGACCGCATGCCAGCCCACGATCAGATGATTGTCGCGCCGTGCCACCACCCGCACGAAACCGTCCGGGGATTCCAGCGTCATGGCCCGACCATTGGCCGCAAAAGGGAATTCGCCCTCGATCACATCCAGACCGGCCTGTGTGGCCTGCTCGGGCGACAGGCCGGCAGCCACGATTTCCGGGTCGGTAAAGCAAACGGACGGAATAGAGGCAGGAACAAAGCGGCGAGTATGACCTGCGATGATTTCCGCCACCATTTCACCTTGGGCCATGGCCCGGTGCGCCAGCATCGGCTCGCCAGTCAGGTCGCCGATCGCCCAGACATTGTGCATGGACGTTCGGCACCGATCATCGACACGCACGGCCAGGCCATTCATGTCGAGCGCCAGCGTACTGAGGCCAAAGCCCCGGCTGCGTGGGCGACGCCCCACGGCCACCAGCACCTGGTCCGCCGCGATGCTGCGCTCTGCGCCTGTGGATCCCTGAACACGAACAGCTTTTCCGTCCTCGCTCAGGCCCAGTACCCGCGTGTCGGCGTGCACCGAAACGCTCAGGGCCTTCAGCGACTTCTGGACGGGGCGCGCAAGCTGGGCATCGTAGCCAGGCAGGATGCGGTCCTGAGCCTCGATCACGTCCACCTCGACGCCCAGTTTTCGATATGCCGTGCCCAGTTCCAGCCCGATATACCCGCCCCCCACCACAGCCAGCCGTTTGGGCAGCTTTTTTGGCGAAAGCGCCTCGGTCGAGGAAATCACCTGTTTGCCAAATGGCATGAACGGCAGTTCGACGGGCTCGGACCCGGTCGCCAGCAGCAGGTGCTCACAGCGCACGCGCAGCATCTCGGCCCGCTTGCCCTTGGCCGGGGCCAGGTCCACGTCTACGGTCTTGCCATCGACGATACGGGCCCAGCCCTGAATCACAGTGATCTTTTGCTTTTTCAGCAAGGCGGCGACCCCGCCGGTCAGGCGTTTGACGATATCGTCCTTCCACGCAATGCTTTGTGCGATATCGAGCGTCGGCGCCTGAACCTGGATACCCAATGCGGAATCGGCCCCGTATCCCTGCAGGCGATGGAACTGGTCGGCCACGTGAATCAGGGCCTTCGAGGGAATGCAGCCGATGTTCAGGCAGGTGCCGCCGGGGGTAGCGCCCTCGACGAGGATCGTGGGGATCCCCAGTTGGCCGGCCCGCAGTGCCGCCACATAGCCCCCCGGCCCACCGCCGATGATCAATAAAGTGCTGGTCTGGGTCTGCATGCTTACTCCACGAACAACAAGGCGGGGCATTCGAGATAGCCGCGAATGCGCTGAATGAACTCAGCAGCATGCATGCCGTCCACCACCCTGTGGTCAAAGGACGAGGACAGATTCATAAGCTTGCGCGCCACGACGTGCCCATCGATAAACACTGGCCGTTCGACCACGCGATTGACGCCCACGATGGCCACCTCGGGATAATTGATCACCGGCGTCGAGACGATCCCGCCCAAGGCGCCCAGGCTGGTCAGCGTGATGGTCGAACCCGTGAGCTCGTCGCGGGCGGCCTTGCCCTGGCGCGCGGCCTCGGCCAGACGCAGCACCTCGGCCGCGCACGACCATAGATCCAGCGTCTCGGCATGGCGTAGCACCGGCACCATCAGGCCCGAATCAGTCTGGGCGGCCACACCCAGGTGAACGGCACCGTATTGCGTGACCACGCCCGCATCGTCGTCGAAACGCGCATTGATCTGCGGGAAGTCGCGCAGCGCCAGCACCATGGAACGCGCCAGAAACGGCAGCAGCGTGAGTTTGCCCCGCTCGGCGGCGTAGCGCTCGTTCAAGCGTTTGCGCAAGCCCTCAAGCTCGGTCACGTCGACTTCCTCGACATAGGTGAAATGAGGGATGCGGCGCTTGGATTCCTGCATTTTTTGGGCGATCTTGCGCCGCAGGCCGATCACGGGGATTTCCGTTTCCTCGCTATGCGAGTCGTACAGCGACGCCCCAGTGCGATGCGAAGTATCATTGCGATCCCTGGCCAGCCAGGCATCCAGGTCCCCCTGGGTAATGCGCCCGGCAGGTCCAGTGCCCGGCACATATTGCAGCGTCACCCCCAGATCCCAGGCCCGTCGCCTGACGGCGGGGGAAGCCAGGGCCTTCTGCCCTTCGGGGCGCGATGGGGCGTGGGCGGCGGCCGAGGGAACCGCAGCACGCGCCGGCTCGGATTCAGGCGCGCGAACAGCAGCCACGGATGCCGGGGCCGACGCCGTTGCAGCCCCGGCAGTTGCCGGCTGAGCGGCTGTCGGCACCTCGGCAAGTTCCGATTTCAGCTCTGTCGCAGGTTCCGGCACGGGCTCCGGGTCCGGGGCCGGCGTTGCCGCGGTGCCCTGCAAACGATCCGCGCGTGGTGCGACATATTGATCCAGATTGCCTTCGCCCTCGACCTCCAGGCGGATCAGTTCACTGCCCACGGACAGCACATCGCCCACCTTTCCGCCCAGCGACACCACCTGTCCATGCACCGGTGACGGCACCTCGACCGTCGCCTTGTCGGTCATCACATCGGCCAGCACCTGATCCTCGACGACCTGATCGCCGACCTGAACATGCCATTCGACCAGTTCGACCTCGGCGATGCCTTCGCCGATATCCGGCATCTTGATTATGTAATGACCCATCATGCCTCCCGCAGCACACGCTTGAACGCCTCGGTCACCCGATCGGGCCCCGGAAAATAGGCCCATTCATGCGAATGCGGATAAGGGGTGTCCCAACCGGTCACGCGCTCGATCGGCGCTTCCAGATGGTAGAAACAATGTTCCTGAATCAGGGCGATCAGCTCGGCGCCAAAGCCGCTGGTACGGGTCGCCTCATGCACGACCACGCAACGCCCGGTTTTCTGTACCGAGGCCACGATCGCATCCAGATCCAACGGCCAGATACTGCGCAAATCGATGATCTCGGCATCAATACCGGCCTCGCGCGCAGCCACCTCGGATACGAACACCATCGTGCCGTAGGTAATGACGGTGAGTTCCTTGCCCGGTCGAAATACCGAGGCGGAATCCAGCGGCACGGTGTAATAGCCTTCGGGCACATTGCCCAGGGGGTGTTTGGACCACGGCACCACCGGCTGGTCATGGTGCCCATCAAACGGACCGTTATACAGCCGTTTGGGCTCCAGAAAGATCACCGGATCATCGTTTTCGATCGATGCAATCAGCAAGCCCTTGGCGTCATAGGGATTCGAGGGCATCACCGTGCGCAAGCCCGCCACATGGGTAAACAGCGCCTAAGGGCTCTGGCTGTGGGTCTGCCCACCGAATATGCCACCGCCGCAAGGCATGCGAATCGTCAGCGGCGCCGTATAGCCGCCAGCCGATCGGTAGCGCAGGCGTGCGGCCTCGGAAAAAATCTGGTCGGCAGCCGGATAAAAATAGTCGGCAAACTGGATCTCGACCACGGGTCGCAAGCCATAGGCGCCCATGCCGATCGCCGCGCCCACGATACCGCTTTCCGAAATCGGCGCATCAAACACGCGCGACTCGCCATATTTGGCCTGCAAGCCCTCGGTGCAACGGAACACCCCGCCGAAATAGCCGACGTCCTGTCCAAAAATCACCACATTATCGTCGCGCTCGAGCATCACATCCATGGCCGAACGCAGGGCCTGGATCATCGTCATGGGCCGGGATTTCAATGTGCTTTTGGCCATGCTCATACCCCCATTTCCTGACGTTGCTGCCGCAGATGCGGGGGCAGCTCCTTATACACATCCTCGAACATGGTCGCCGCGCTGGTCGTGCGCCCGCTGGCCAGGGTGCCGTGCTGCTCGGCCGCCTTCTGCGCCGCGACGACTTCCTTCTCGACCGCCTTCTGGGCATCGTGATGCTTTTCCTCGGACCAGATGCCGCGTTTGATCATGTAGTCCTTCAGCCGGACGATCGGATCGCCCAGGGGGAAACGCGCCCAATCGTCGGCGGGCCGGTACTTTGACGGATCGTCAGACGTCGAATGCGGCCCCGCCCGGTAGCTGACCCATTCGATCAACGTTGCGCCGTGATTGGCACGCGCCCGTCGGGCCGCCCAGGACGATACCGCATGCACCGCAAGAAAATCGTTTCCATCCACACGCAGCGACGCCAGGCCCGATCCAATTCCGCGCGCCGCCAGCGTAATGCCCTCGCCGCCCGCCACACCCTGGAAGGTGGAAATCGCCCACTGGTTATTGATGACATTCAGGATCACCGGCGCCCGATACACGTGAGCGAAGGTCAGAGCATTCTGGTAATCGGACTCAGCCGTCGCGCCATCCCCGATCCAGGCCGCCGCGATACGGCTATCGCCCTTGATCGCTGACGCCATCGCAAAGCCCACCGCCTGCGGAAACTGCGTCGCCAGATTGCCCGACAAGGTAAAGAAACCCATTTCCGGCACCGAATACAGCACCGGCAACTGACGGCCCTTTAGCGGATCCTTATCGTTGGAAAAAATCTGGCACATCATCTCGACCAGCGGATAGTCGCGCGCGATCAGCAGGCCCTGCTGGCGATAGGACGGAAAATGCATATCGCCGTCGCGCAGCGCCAGCGCCTGGGCCACACTGATGGCCTCCTCGCCCAGACTCTGCATGTAAAAGGACGTTTTTTTCTGGCGCTGGGCGATCTGCATCCGCGCATCGAAAATACGGGTCCGGATCATCGCCGTCAGCCCCTTGACCAACAGATCCTCGGAAAGCTCCTCGGCCCACGGCCCCTGCGCCTGGCTATCATCGTCCAGCACCCGGATCAGGCCCGTGGCCAGATCGCGCGTGTCGTAACCAGTGACATTGATCGGGGGTTTGCGCGCCGCACCAGCCGGCTGCAGACGCAGATACGAGAAATCGGTCTCGTGACCAGGGCGCCCGGGAGGTTCGGGCACATAGAACTGCAATTTTTCTTTTGTCATAGTCGTAAAAATCTCGTGGATTTTTTCACCCATACGGGAACTCGCGTCGTCTTGTGGACGGCCAGCGGATGTTCGTCGATCATGCCTCGCACCACAATGGGGGATGACCATTAGACCAGCCGCCCGCCATGTCGCTGATGTCTTGACGACTTCAGGTTTACTGTACACCGATAGGTTGGGGGATGGCGAGGGGTGGGTGTAGTATTTGAAACTTGAGAATCAGGCCGTCATGGCTCTGAGCAGCCGTCCCTGAAGGCTGCAAATTCGCACATAAGGAGCCTCAATGTCATTCGAAGGAAGCTGCCACTGCGGTGCGGTTCAATTCACGGTTGACGCCGAACCGCCGACCAAAGCCATCAGTTGCAATTGCTCTCACTGCCGTCGAAAAGGATTTTTATTTTCTTTCTTTCCGGCTGAGCAATTCACCTTGATTCAGGGTGAGGAATCCCTGGGTTCTTATCGGTTCAACACCCACAAAACCGATCATCGGTTTTGCCAAAAATGCGGTACCCAAGCGTTCGCGTACCGGGCGAATCCTGACGGATCCGAGATGCGTGCCATCAACTTGCGCTGCGTACCTGCAATCGATCTGGATAAGCTGGAGATTCAGCAGCACGACGGCGCTAGCGCATAGATAGGTCGGCTTCGTTTCCTGGAAAGACTGTCGGTCCCATTCTGGCGGTTGACGTTCACGGTGTCCGAACGCCATGCCAGTACCGCCTCACCCCCTCCAGCACACTCTCGACATCCAGCCCCTCAGGGCGCGACCGCGCAATCACCGCCCCATGCAGGTCGGTCTGCAGGAACTCGGCGCCGGAATCCAGCCAGGCCTCCCGCACGGTATCGGCGGGATGCCCGTAACGATTCCAGGAACCGACCTGAGCGATGACGTGAGAGGCGCGGACGCGTTCGATGAAGGCGGGTGTCGATGAGGTCTTTGATCCGTGGTGGGCGGCAACCACCAGATCGACGGCCTCCAGGCCTCTGGAGATCAGCGCCGCTTCTTCGGCCACTCCGATATCGCCGGTCAACAGGATTGAGTGATGGGCGCCCCGCACCTGCAGCACACAGCTGTCCTCGTTGCGTGCGCCAGGACGCGCTCGTTTCCGGCCAGGGGTGGTGCCGGCTGCGGGCGGAAGCGGCCACAGGAACTCAAAGGTGACGCCGTCGATCTGCCATGCCGTACCGTACCGGCACGGGACCTCGGCCCTGGGCAGCAGCGAAGGTCCGGCCCGCAGCTTACGCGCCTCGACCTGCAGCCATGCCGACAATGAAAACGAACTGTAGGACTGCTCCACAGGCATGCCTTCCAGCACGCTGCGCAGGCCGCCGGCATGATCCAGGTCGGCGTGCGACACTACCAGCACATCCAGTTTGCGCACACCGGAAGCGCGCAGAAAGGGCAGGATGCTGCGCTGGCCTTCGTCGCTTTGTGCGCTGCGCCGTGCGCCCACATCGAACAGTAGGGTGTGACCGGCCGTGTGCAGTACCAGCGCACTGCCCTGCCCCACATCCAGGGCCGTCAGATCCCATTCACCCGGCCCAGGCCTCGTGGGTTGCCACAGGAATGCGGGCAGCATCAGGGCCCAGCCCAGCCACCGCCTGCCAAACCGCAAGGGACGTGGCCAGAGCGCCCACACCACTCCTGCCAATCCCAGTCCGGTAAGCGCGGTCGGCGCGGCGGGGACAGAGAACTGCGACAAGGGATGGGTACCCAGCCACACAGTGGGCACCATCATCCAGTACAGGATCTGGTGGGTCAGCCACGCCAGCGCCGCAGCCGGCCAGTCCAGGCCTGGCATCATCGAAAGCGCCGCCGTGATCAAGGCCATGGGCGTGACGAGGATGCCGATGACCGGAATCGCATAGGCATTGGCCAGCGGTGAAGCCAGCGATACTTCGTGAAAGATCCAGGCCAGAATAGGCATCAGGGCCAGCGTAATCGCCATCTGCAACCGCGTGGCCTCGCGCAAGGCCGCCCAAGTCCGCCGAAGCAATGGTGAACGGTGCGGTGCCTGGCCGGGCACCTCGACTTCGTCCAAGGGCCGGGCCGCCAGGCGCGCACCGCACGCAATCAGCACCGCCACCGCACAGAATGACAGCCAAAAACCGCTGGCGAGCATTGCCCAGGGATCAAGCACCACCACGATCATCGCGGCCAGCGCCAGCACCCGCGAGCCGTTGATGGGCAGGCGCACGATATAGCAGCCCGCCACGACCAGCAGCATCATGAAGGTGCGCCGCGCGGGTACGCCCCAGCCCGCCAGCAGGCAGTACAGCCACGCCACGATCAGGGCCGCGCAGGCTGCAGCGATCTGCGCCGGGATGCGTTCCGCCAGCGCCTTGCCGCGCCAACGCAGGCGCCGCCACAGCCAGAAGGCGGCAATCCCCCCGAATGCGGCGATCATTGTGATATGGGATCCGCTGATGGAAACCAGATGTGTGATTCCCGTGCGGTTGAAGATCAGCCAGTCCTCAGCCTCTACTCCCGCCTGGTCGCCGATAACCAAAGCACGCAGCACGGGACCATAGCGCTTGCCCGCCAGATAGGGCTGCATGGCTGCACGCACTTTGTGGCGGGCGCGCTCGGCCATCACCGACAAACTGGCATAAGGCTCGTCACGCAGGAAAACAGGCCGGCCGCGCACCGTGCCCGTGGCGCGCAGGCCCTGCGCGAACAGATGCCGTTCATAATCAAAGGCATGGGGATTGATTGCCGCACGCACCGGCCTCGTAACCAGGGCCATGCGCCAGACCTGACCTGGAATCAATTCGGGAAACGGCGGATCCGGGGGTCTCGGCCGGCCATAGGGGCCACGCCAGCCACCCGCTCCCCAGGTGACCCGGATGCGTCTGGGCATGCCCTCGGGGCGGGCCGACAGGACTTCGGCCTCGAACTGTCGCCGATCGACAGCGCCTTGTACCAGCCCGGCGATTCGCAGCTCGGTGCGCACGACACGATCAACGTTTCCCTGCGCCAGTTGATCCGCCAGCCGCCCATGCGCCTGCCAAGCCGTGAATGCAAAGCCGGCCAAAGCCGCTGCAGCCAGGCACCCCGCGATACGCAGCCAAGAATACCGCGTCAGAACACCCACACACGCACAAGCCACCGCCGATATCAGGGGCACCGTCAGGCCGGGAAGTTCCGCCAGGGTGTGCACGGCCACCGCTCCACCCAGGTACGCCAGGGATGCCGCACGACCGAACATGCCCCCTCCTCCGTGCACTGCTGGAGCACGAATAAAAAGGCTTTAGCGTAGTACGATGCCCGTCGCCGAATGCCCGGACCCGGACATCGCCGGCGCTTCGGTTTATACCGCGCCTATGGACGGATATCGGCCAGGCCAGGAAGGGATCGCAGCAGACGCGGCAGTACGCGCCCAGCATTGGCGGCACACTGCTGCGCGATGGCTTCAGGGGGCATTGCGCGCAGGGCGGCCAGTTCGCAGGCAATGCCGGCGACCTCGGCGGGCTCGTTGCGCCGGGCCAGCGGATCATCGCGGCCATCGCGCCCCAGCCAGGCGGGCGGAATATCTGGAGCATCGGTTTCCAGCACCAGCGCCGACATAGGCAATTGCGCCGCCAAGCGCCGGATCTGCAAGGCCCGCTCGAAGGTCATCGCCCCACCCAGCCCCAGGGCAAAACCCAGATCGATGAATTGCTCGGCCTGCTGAAAGCTGCCGTTGAAGGCGTGCGCGATCCCGCCTATGGGCGGGCGCCGCCTCAGGTGCTTCAGCAGCACATCCTGCGATCGCCTGACGTGCAACAGCACCGGCAGGCCATGGCGCTGGGCCAGGTCGAGTTGCGCGCGATAGAAATGCTCCTGGCGTTCCCGCATGGGGGGCGTACACAATTCCACAACAAAATAATCCAAACCAATTTCCCCAATCGCCACGAATCGTGGGTCATCCATGCTTTGTTCGATTTGGGCGGCCAGCACGTCCAGGTCGCTGTCGTCGGCTTGCGGTACGGCCATGGGATGAATGCCCAGAGCGTAGGTGCCGCCCTCGAAACTGTGGGCCAGCGCACGTACTGCATCGAAATTGCTGCGCGCCACCGAGGGGATCACGATGGCGCCCACCCCTGCCTGGGCGGCCCGCGCGATCACGTCGCTGCGATCCGGATTGAACTCCGACGCATCCAGATGGCAGTGCGTGTCGATCAGCATGGATTCACCTAGGTATCCACCAGACGGCCTTTGTCCATGGACAACTGGCGATGCGCCAGGGCGGCTAGGGCCTGGTCATGGGTGACGATGATAAAGGCCGTACCCAGTTTTTGATTGATGCTTTGCAGCAGTTCGAACATTAGGCCCGCAGTGCCGCGATCCAGGTTACCGGTAGGCTCGTCGGCCAGCACGCAGGCAGGATGCGTGACCAGCGCTCGGGCAAGCGCAACACGCTGGCGCTCGCCGCCCGACAGTTGCCCTGGAAAGTGCGTCGCACGTGCCGCCAGGCCCACCTGATCCAGAAGTTCGCGTGCCTGTTCGCGGGCCCGGGCACGGGGCTCGCGCCGCACAATCAAGGGCATGGCCACATTATCCAGGGCGGAAAACTCGGGCAGCAGGTGGTGGAACTGATACACAAAGCCCAGGGAACGATTGCGCAGTCGGCTGCGCGCGGTCTCGGACAGCCCCAATACTGATTCGCCCTCGATCTGCACCGCACCGGAATCAGGCTCATCGAGCAGCCCCAGGACGTGCAGCAGCGTGCTTTTTCCCGAACCGGATGCCCCCACGATAGCGACCATCTCGTGATGATCGACATGCAGGCTGACATCGCGCAGCACCTCGACCCGGTCTACCCCTTCGTCGTAGGTCTTGACCAGGTTCTGCGCACTGAGGACGCGGCGATCCGTGGAATCAGTCATGGCGCAGCACCCGTGCAGGTTGAAGGCGTGACGCGCGCCAACTGGGATACAGCGTGGCCAGCAGCGACAGCACGAGCGATGTGACGGCGATCACCACGATGTCACCAAGCTGGGGACTGGATGGCAGCTCGCTGATGAAGTAGATCTGCTGCGGCAGGAAATGAATGCCGAACAGGCGCTCGATGAATGGCACGATGACATCAATGTGATAGGCCACCAGCGTGCCCAGCCCCACACCCAGCACCGTGCCGATGACACCGATCAGCGAACCCTGCACCAGGAATATCCGGGCGATTTCGCGCGGCGTGGCGCCCAGGGTACGCAAAATGGCGATATCGGACTGCTTGTCCTTTACGGCCATGACCAGCGAAGACAATAGATTGAAGGCCGCAACCGCGACGATCAAGGCAAGGATCAGGAACATCATGCGTTTTTCAGTCTTGACCGCGGCAAACCAGGTGCGGTTGTTCTGGGTCCAGTCCTGGGCACGCACCGAGGCGGGCATGATGCTCAGCAACTGCTGCGCGACCTGGGGGGCCTGCTGCATATCGGTGATACGCAGGCGCACGCCGCTGACGCCGCTGTCACGAAACACCACAGCTGCGTCCTGTACATCGATAAAGGCCAGCGAGGCGTCGTATTCGTAGTAGCCCGTGGAAAATACGCCGGACACCGTAAAGCGGCGCATGCGCGGCGCAAAGCCAGCCGGGGAAATCGTTCCCTGCGGCGCCAGCACCAGTACGGTATCGCCCACATTCAGGCCCATCGACGTCGCCAACTGACTGCCGACGATGATGTGGAATGCCCCCGGCGTGAGGCCTGCCAGCGACCCTTCGTTGATCTGCCCGGCCAGGTCCGAGACCTTGGGTTCGATGGCGGGGTCAATCCCGCGTATCTGTACGCCCATCAGCGACTGCCCGCGCGCCAGCATGGCCTGGGCTGCCACGAAAGGCGCGGCGGCGACCACCTCAGGGTTCTGCTCGGCCCGCTCGGCCAAGCCCTTCCACTGCTGAAGTACCTGCTCGTGGCCCATGCCCGGTACATATAATTCAATATGCGGCAAAACCGAAAGCATCCGGTCACGTACCTGGGTCTGGAATCTATTCATCACCGAAAGCACAATGATCAGCGCCGCCACACCCAGGGCAATGCCCGCCATCGAACTGGCCGCAATGAAGGATACAAAACGATCTCCGCGACGCGCACCACGCCCGCTGCGGGCGACCCCCGCATAGCGCGCACCGATCCACCACTCATACGGCATCATCATTCGTACTGACTCATTCGATTGACTCTACAATTCCACCATGCAAATCGTACTCCCCGGCGCGCTGCCAGATCCTGGCGCGGCACGCGAACTCATTTCATATCTGCCCGACCATGCACCCACCCTGCTGCAATGGTTCGAAAACGCCAACGCCACAATGACGCCCAGCGAGGCCGCACACACCCGGTGTACACCCGCCGAGCACTGGCTATTGGACGCACACGGATTCCAAGCGACGCCCGCACAGCATCTTAGCGCAGGTCTGGCCCCGTTGCGCGCAGCGTCGCCCGATGGTGACGAGCCTGTCTGGCTGGCGGAACTGATCCATATGGCACCGTCACGCGATGGCGCCGCACTGCTGCCCGCCCGCGCCCTGGATATCCGGCCCGAACACGCACAAGGTCTGCTGGATTCGGCACAGGCCGTCCTGGCCGACAGTCCGTTTTCCTTCACACCGGATACGGCCCAGCAATGGCGCGTACGTCTGCCGGAAGGATTCCTGCCCGAAAGCACCAGTCCGGCGCTGGTCAGCATCAGCTCGGTCAACGACTGGTGGACGCAGGACGTCGAGGGCCGGCAGTGGCGGCAACTGGTCAATGCCCTGCAAATGCAATGGTACGAGGACCCCGTGAACCAGGCCCGCGCCGCCGAAGGCCTGGCGCCGATCAACAGCGTGTGGCTATACGGTGGGGCGCGCCCCATTCAATTGGCCGAGCGCGCGC
>JAKDMO010000228.1 GCA_030452305.1 Alcaligenaceae bacterium
TGTATATGCAAATGATATATGTATCAAGGAGTGTTCGTGTATCTCGATGTCATCGGTGATAAAGAGCCTACTCCACTGTAGTGGGCGCCGCCGCCGGGGGCAAGTCGTCAGCGGCGCTGCTTCTCTTTGCTCTTTTTGCCGAGTACATGTCGTGATCCGCGCACTTGAGGAGTTGCTCCCCTGACTCACCGTGCTCGGGGTAGTGTGCAATCCCGATGCTCGGCACAATGTAGATTTCATGGTTGTCGAAGGTAAACGGAAGGCTGAGGCCGGTGCGAATTTTTTCCGCTACCAATATGCCCTGCGCCTGGTCCCGGATGCCTGGAAGGAGCACCACAAACTCATCGCCGCCGATGCGTGCGACCGTATCCGATTCACGCACGCACTGTTCCAGCCGGGTGGCGACCTCTTGAAGCAATAGGTCTCCCACGCTATGGCCCAGGGTGTCGTTCACGTGTTTGAACTTGTCCAGATCCAGATAGAGCACGGAAAACCGTGCACGCTGTCTGCGCGCTGTCGCGAGGGCAGATGTGAGGCGGTCGTGCAGGAGTCCACGATTAGGCAGGCGGGTTAGTTGATCATACTGAGCCATGTGCTGCAGCCGAGCTTGCATGCGCCGGCGCTCAACTGCGGTAGCGATCTGAGTGGAGACAAATTGCAGCAGCTCCTGGTCTTTTTTACTGTACTCCACGCCGCCGGGATAGCTTTTGACGACCAGCACGCCGATCGTGCCTTTTTGCGATTTAAGCGGAACACCCAGCCAGCACAGCGGTGTTGTGTCGGTGGCTACGGGGGTGTGCTCATTGCGGGCAGCGATCATGTCCGATGTCAGCAACAGGGGCTGCCCAGTACGAATGATTTCTGCACAAAGCGGGTTTGTGGCGAGCCTGGAGGATACGAGTATGGGCTCATTCTCGTCGACGTGGTAGGCGAGGCTCTGTTGGTCGGTTTGTTCTTCGTACAGCACGACAGAAAAATTATGGACTGGCAGCAACGTCGCCACGATCTGATGGATGTGGCGGAATAAGGCGGGCAGGTCCTCGGTGACATGTGCGGCTTCGGAAATGGCATAAAGAGCAGCCTGCATCGATTCTTCTCGTTTGCGCTCGGTGATATCGCGCGCAACGCCAATTCGCAGCTGATCGGCGGGTGACCAATGCGTGGCCCACATAATGTGAGTGACTTGTCCGTCCTTGCGGCGGTAACGATTCTCAAAGTGCAACTGAGGGCGGCCGGACATGATATCGCGCACCGATTCCCGAGTACGGTCGTGGTCCTCGGGCAGCATCATGTCGAACATGTTCTTGCCGATCATCTCGTGGGGCGTATATCCGAAAATGCGTTCGCAGGCGGCACTGGCAAAAACGACACGTGCGTCGGCATCGACGGCAAAGACAGCATCCATCAGGAGATTGATAAAGCTGGCCGAGGGCGTGTAGGTTTTTGTTTCCATGGCGAATTATATTGATTTTATGTCATGGCCATCTGCTCGGATCTCGAAAAGGGCCTGGGCCTCAGGCGATATCCTGACTTCCTCGATCACCACGGATTCTGCTTAAACGCCTCCACCAAGTAGTCAAGCATGGCGCGCACTTTGGCGGCCGCCCGCCCAGGATGACAGGGTGTAGCCCAAACAGTTGTGCTGGGTCAGGTCGGCCACTCGCCGGGGAACGCCACGGCGATCCAGGTAGATGGGCGCTGCAGACCAGCTCTGGGCAGTCACCTAGATTTCGCGCACGCAGCGGGCTATTGTTAAGCCGTCCGATACGGATCGCCATGTCCCAGCCCCCGTCAAGCAAATCCACAACGCTATCATTCAGACCCAGCTCTATCCGTAATGCGGGATGGCACGAACAAAAACCTGCATGCCGGTCAGACGATCCATAGTGCATTTCCTTCGTTTTGTAGGAAGTGAATGCTGATATTAGTGGATTATCAAATGAAACGTATTAAGAGATACTGTCTGCATCAACTTTATTAAAGAGGTGTCACGATGAACGCGACCTCAAACACCACAGCGCCCGGCATCGAAACACGCATGCCTACACTATTCGTTCCGCATGGTGCCGGACCCTGTTTTTTCATGGACTGGAACCCCCCCGACGCCTGGAATCGCACACGCGATTTTCTTGAAAATATCGCAGCAAACTTGCCTAAACGCCCCAAGGCAATCGTGGTGGTATCGGGTCACTGGTTGGGGTCCGTGTTCAGCGTCACCAGCAGCGCACGCCCCAATCTGGTCTATGACTATAACGGTTTCCCCGCGCATACTTACGAATTGCGCTACCCCGTAGCGGGCGACCCGCAACTGGCGTCACGCATTGTTGGTCTGTTGAATCAGAATCAATTGCCGGCTATCGAGGATTCCAATCGTGGCCTGGATCACGGCGTGTTTATTCCGATGAAACTGATGTTCCCCGATGCGGATATCCCGCTGGTACAGCTATCGCTGCGTCATGACCTTGACCCCACCGCACACCTGCAGGCGGGACTAGCCCTTGAACCATTGCGTGATGAGGGCGTTCTGATCATAGGCAGCGGGATGAGCTTCCACAATATGCGCGGCTACGGCGACCCTCAGTTTGGCCCGATCTCGGACCAATTTGATCACTGGCTGGTCAACGCCGTGAAGGCGCCGCAGCCGCAGCGTGAGTCGGCCTTGGCCGACTGGGCAAACGCCCCGGCGGCACGGCTATCACATCCGCCCCGTGCAGAGGAACACTTGCTGCCGCTCATGCTTGCCGCCGGCGCGGCCGGCAATGATCGAGGCGAACACCTATTCAGTGATCGGGTAATGGAAGTGACCTTATCCGCATTTCGTTTTAGTAATGCTTAGGAGTTTTATATGAATATCGATCTCTCCAGCAAAACCGCTATTGTTACCGGCTCGACCGGCGGCATCGGCTTGGCTATCGCCAAAGGCCTGTCCGAGGCGGGCGCTACAGTAGTCATCACTGGCCGTCAACAAGATCGCGTCGACACGGCGCTGGCCACGCTTCGTGGCACGAAAGCGGGCATGCAGGCCAGGGGCGTGGCCGCCGATCTGGGCACGTTTACAGGCTGCCAGACTTTGATCAAGGCTGAGCCGCAAGCCGACATTCTGGTCAATGACTTGGGTATTTACGGCGCCAAACCATTCTTTGAAATTAGCGATGCAGACTGGGAAGAATTCTTCCAGGTCAACGTAATGAGCGGTGTGCGCCTGGCGCGTCACTACGCCCAAGGCATGCAGGAGCGTGGTTGGGGCAGGATCCAGTTCATCTCTAGCGAATCGGCGCTAAACATACCGGGAGAGATGGTGCATTACGGCGTCAGCAAAGCCGCCTTGCAGGGCCTCTCGCGTGGTCTGGCCAAAGTGCTGGCGGGTAGTGGCGTCACGGTCAACACGATTCTACCGGGGCCCACGCGCACAGAAGGAGCCGTAGCAATGATGGCCGAACTGGCCCGTGAGCGTGGCGTATCGCCGACCGAGATGGAGGCCTTGTTCCTAGCTGAGAATCGCCCCTCGACGCTGATCAAGCGCTTTGCCGACCCAGAAGAAGTGGCGAGTATGTGCGTCTACGCCGCATCGCCTCAGGCCAGTGCTACGACAGGTTCCGCCTTGCGCGTTGAAGGCGG
>JAKDMO010000229.1 GCA_030452305.1 Alcaligenaceae bacterium
CAGGGCGCAAGCGCGGCACCCGTGAGCTGGTAATCAGCCGCACGCCTCTGGTTCTGGTCTACAGGGTGCGGCCGAGGCTAGCCAAAATTGAAATCATGCGCGTGTTGCATACGGCGCAGCAGTGGCCGCCGGCGCCGAGGGGCACATCACTGTCTGCGGGGTGACTCGGCGCGACGTGATGCGGATGCGGGATTCTTCTTCCATGACCTTGATTCCTTTATCGATCGTCGTCCATGATCAGATATTTCGGATGATTTTCATCATGCTCGCCAGGCTTGACCAGCATGATGACGATGGTCCACAAGGTGCCGCCTATGGTGTACCAGTTGGACAAGTAGATGTCCTTGCCTTCGCGGCGTGCCACCGTGGCGATCATGTTCCATGCGGCCGTCACGAGGCCCGCACCCAGGATGGCGCGGATCCACCACAGCCATTCGCGATATTCCTGGCCGCCGTTGTTGTAGCCCAGGTCCAGCGCAATCGTCCCCGCAATGGCCGCGATGTTCAGCAGCACCAGTGTTGTCCACGCCAGCTTTGCGCTGTACAGACGCGTGCCAGAGCTCTTTGCAGAGATATAGAGGGCGAGGCCGATCAGCGCCGGGCTGGCCCAGGCATAAAAGGTATCGTTGGTATGGATGGGGCGCAGGCGCCTGGCCGTCCGGGTGGTGCGTAGTGGGTGCGACGGGGGAGCATACGCCACCGATATTGTTTTAAGCTTGGTGTTAGCTGGGAAGCCAAAACGTCGGCATAAAATCTCTCTCATGCCCTGCCCTGTTCCTCCGTTCGTCGTCCTCGATGCCTGTGTGCTGATGTCCACAGTCCAGCGCCAGCTACTGCTGCGTGTGGCCGATCAAGGCGTATTCCAGCCGGTGTGGACCGAACGCATCGGCGAGGAATGGCGCCGCAATGCAGCGCGTCTGTGGCAGATTTCGCCTGGAACACTAGAGAAACAATGGTGCGACATGAACGCGCGTTTCCCGAACGCGATGGAAACCAACACCGACCCCTACGAAGTCGGGCTGCACTACAGCGACACTAAGGATTTTCACGTGATCGCAGCCGGCCTGGCACGGCGCGCGCGCTGCGGCTTGCAGCACCCGCCCGCCGTGCAGGTGATGACATGGAATCTGAAGGATTTCAATCGATCCGAATTGCGGCACCAGGGGCTGGATGTATATTCCCCCGATCAATTGCTGGCCGACTGGTGGCGGGCAGGACCATCGCGCCTGGACGCTGCTGTGCAGGCCGTGCCTGCCGATTCTGTCGCGCTGGGCCGGGCTCCCGAGCCGCTGGCCGATACCTTGCAGCGCGAACGGCTGCATCGTCTCGAGCGTATGTTGGCCGAAACGCACGCGACCAAGCCTTCACGCCTCGCGCCTGATCGGCACAATGTGATCGAAAATCCAGGTAAAGACGAAGGTAAAGGCCAGGAAGAACACCAGTAGCGCCACTTCCATCTTAAGCGCATCAAACAACCCCACTTGGTACCACCACATGAACAGCGGGATCAGAATGATGACCAGTCCACCTTCGAATCCAATGGCATGACAAGCACGCAGGCGAAGGGACCGAGACTGAATATTGCGACTCAGCTCCCACCGCTCGAAGAATGTGTTGTAGATAAAGTTCCAGATCACTGCGGCCAGCGAGCTTGCAGCTGCAACCGGTAGCGAGCCATGCGCCTCGCATCCGCTGAGGCCCACGAGAAGTAATGTCGCAAGAGCTATTGCCAACATTTCAAAGACCACCACGTAGGTGACCCGGCGAACGAGTGGAGAGAGCGTGATGTACATTCGGTCGTCAAGAATCGATCATCGCCCAATGATACAGGGCTCGTAGCAGCCGACTTCCATATCCCGGCTAGATACGCGCTGACAGCGCCGCAGCCAGGAAATCGGTCGCGCGCGGCCGAGGTTATTTGTTTGGAAGCAGCCCATATGAACGATAAGACCTACACTGGGTGCAACGCATCCCCACTCAGGAGCAGTTCATGACAGCGCAACGCCAACAACCCGGCAGCTACCGATTAGGCGACCTCGACGTGAACCGCCTCGGTTACGGAGCCATGCAGTTGGTTGGCCCGCATGTGTTCGGGCCTCCAAAAAACAAACAACAAGCCATCTCGGTGTTGAAAGAGACGGTCGAATTAGGCATCAATCATCTGGACACGAGCGACTTCTATGGTCCGCACATCACCAATCAGCTGATCCGGGAAGCGCTGCACCCCTATCGCGACGACCTCGTCATCACCACGAAAGTGGGCGCACGACGGGGCGCGGATGCTTCATGGATTCCCGCGATGTCGCCCGCCGAGCTCGAGACGGCTGTGCACGACAACCTACGGAATCTAAGCCTGGACGTGCTCGATGTCGTGAACCTGCGCTTGATGTTCGACATGGCAGGGCCCGTCGAGGGCGACATCGAAGACGCGATGACCGCAATGGCCGAACTGCAACACAAAGGCCTGATACGTCATCTCGGTCTGAGCAATGCGACCGTGCAGCAGGTGGCCCAAGCACGAAACATTGCGCATATCGTTTGCGTTCAAAACCAGTACAACCTGGCGCACCGAGGCGATGGTGCCCTGATCGATGCGCTGGCCCGTGATGGTATCGCCTATGTTCCGTTCTTTCCGCTGGGGGGCTTCTCGCCGCTGCAGTCTGCGGCGCTCTCCGATGTGGCCGGCCGGTTAGGGGTGATGCCGATGCAGGTTGCCTTGGCGTGGCTACTACAGCGTTCACCCAACATCCTCTTGATCCCGGGCACCTCTTCGGTAGAGCACCTGCGGGAGAACACCAAAGCCGCCAACTTAGTGCTCGACGAAGCGGAACTCACGGTGCTCAACGACATCGCGCCTGAGCAACGACTCTGATCGTCCAACATGTCATCGCCACGCGCGCCGAAGTCACCGTAGGCGTAGAGCTCGGCCTAGGTTGAAAACGCCTGTGCAAACCGGCGGAAGTCGTCTATTCCGTCGTGGCAGAGGCGAAAGACAATTTCCCAATCAACGACCTCGTAGTTGTGCACCACAATATTGCGAAACCCGACGCAAGCGCCTGCGTCATCTCGATTCGCTGACTTACCGTCAATGCCCCCCAAGCCAGCACAACGATGTCCAGGTCGCTATCGGGCCTAGCATCGCCTCGTGCGACGGAGCCGAACACCATCACCATTCGCAGACCAAACGGCTGCAAGACCGTGCGTACCTGCTGCTCTAAAGCTGGGGTCATGGCTTCATCTTAGGCGATATTTTGAGGCTTCTGCAACACCAAGTCTTGTCCAATGGCAAGGGCGTCCGGGTGGGGTGGTGCGGGGCTGGATGTAATACTGGCCTGGGCCTCACCCCAACCCCGGCAGCATAGCCTTGGCGCCATCAAACACCATTTCGACGGCGATGGACGCCAGAATCATCCCCATGAGCCGGGTCATGACAACGCGCATCTTGACCGACAGCAGCCTGCCGATCGACGCCGCAAAGAACAGCGCCACGAACAGCGCCGACAATACCACTGCCAACACGACTCCAAAGGCGAAGAATTCTTCGGCCCCGCGCACTTGTGCCGAATAGATAATCAAGGTCGCAATCGTCCCCGGCCCCACGATCATGGGAAAT
>JAKDMO010000230.1 GCA_030452305.1 Alcaligenaceae bacterium
CGCCATATCCGGGGGTGGCGCGGTCGTGTGGCCCTGCGCTGGACGCTGACAGGCTTCGCCTTCCTCCTGCTGTCCTATACCGGCAGCCGCTTCGTGCTCGAAGTCATTTTGCAAAGGGGGCAAATTGGCTAAGTTCCTAATCTGGGTCGTCATCATCCTGGCGGTCATGATGGTCTCGCGCGTGCTGACGCACCGCAATGCAAACCAGAAGTCCCTCCGCAAACGCGAAGCTTCGGGCTCGGGCAACACGCCCGGGGAATCCATGGTGCGCTGCGCACACTGCCAGATCTACCTACCGCGTTCAGAGGCATACATGAGCCAGGGCAAGACCTGGTGCAGCGCTGAGCACGCCCGCCTCGGCCTGCGGAAATGAAGCCACCACAGGGGCCGAGCGACCACGCTGACCTGACCCTGGATGACGAAGGCTGGCTGGCACCGGCAGCACACATCGTGCGGCGCCCATCGCCAAACCATGACGCCCGGCCCGACGATGAATCGCCCAGTCTGCTGGTGCTGCACAATATCAGCCTGCCGCCAGGGGGGTTCGATGGCGATGCAATCATCGATTTCTTTCTGAACCGGCTGGATTATGCGGCCCATCCGTGGTTTGAAAACATCCGGGGCCTCCGGGTATCGGCGCATTTCCTGATTCGCCGCGACGGCGCGATCGTGCAATTCGTGCCGACATGCCTGAGGGCCTGGCATGCGGGTGCCTCATGCTTTTCGGGGCGCGAGCGCTGCAATGATTTTTCCGTGGGGATCGAAATCGAGGGGACGGACGACCAGCCCTTTACCGATGCCCAATACCTCAGTCTGCGCCGACTGGCTCACGCCGTGCGTACGCGCCATCCGATCTCGGATGTGTGCGGGCACGAGCACATTGCACCCGGCCGCAAGACCGACCCTGGGCCCTGCTTTGACTGGGCGCGCTTTGCACGCGAAGGCGGATGGCGGCCCGAACAACTGCCCGGCCCGCCCCCGCACGGCCCATCAGGCCTTCAGCAGTAGACCGTTCATGCGCTTGACGAAGGCCGCCGGATCCGTCAGGGCGGCGCCTTCGGCCAGCATGGCCTGATCCAGCAACACAGACGCCCAATCGCCAAATTGCTCATCGGACTCGGTTTCCAGGCGCTTGATCAGGGCATGCTCGGGGTTGACCTCCAGGATCGGCCTGACATCGGGCGCAGCCTGGCCCGCCGCCTGCAGCATACGCTGCAGATGCGGGCTGAGTTCGTTTTCGTCGACCACGACGCAGGCGGGCGAATCCACCAGACGCGCGGTCACACGCACTTCCTTCACCCGATCACCCAGCGCCGCACTCAGGCGCTCGATTGTGGGCTTGAAGGCTTCGGCCACATCGGCCTGATGCTTCTTTTCATCCTCGTCGGCCATGGCCTCCAGATCCAGCCCGCCCTTGGCGATCGACACCAGGGACTTGCCTTCGAATTCGCGCAGAAACGACAGCATCCACTCATCCACGCGATCGGACAGCAGCAGGACTTCAATGCCTTTCTTGCGGAAGATCTCGAGATGCGGGCTACTGGCGGCGGCCGCATGCGAATCGGCAGTGACGTAATAGATCTTGTCCTGACCGTCCTTCATTCGGGCGATATAGTCGGCAAAGGTAGCTGTCTGCACACCGCCTTCCCCCTGGGTCGAGGCAAAGCGCAACAAGGCGGCAATGCGGTCTTTATTGGCCGCATCCTCGCCAATACCTTCCTTCAGCACCTGGCCGAACTGGGCCCAGAATTCGGTGTATTGCTCGGGCTTATTGGCCACCAGATCCTCGAGCAGGCCCAGGATGCGTTTGGCCGATCCGTCACGGATGGACCGCACATCGCGGCTTTCCTGCAGAATCTCGCGGGAAACGTTCAGCGGCAGATCGGCGGAATCGACCACCCCGCGCACGAAACGCAGATAAGCCGGCAGCAATTGCTCGGCATCGTCCATGATGAACACACGGCGGACGTACAGCTTTACCCCCCGACGCGCATCCCGGTCCCACATATCGAACGGCGCATGCTTCGGAATAAAGAGCAGTTGCGTGTATTCGCTGCGGCCCTCGACACGGTTGTGGGTCCACGCAAGCGGATCCTCGAAATCGTGGCTGATGTGTTTGTAGAACTCCTGATACTGCTCGTCGGTGATCTCGCTCTTGGGGCGCGTCCACAGTGCGCTGGCCTGATTGATGGTTTCCCATTCAGTGGTTACGACCTGCTCGGATTTTTCCGCGTCCCATTCCTCCTTCAGCATACGGATGGGCAGCGAAATATGATCCGAATAGCGGCGCAGCACTTCGCGCAGCTTCCAGCCGCTGAGGAATTCGTCCTCGCCTTCGCGCAGGTGCAAGGTCACCGACGTACCGCGATCGGCCTTTTCCACTGTGGTGATCGAAAATTCGCCCTGCCCATCGGATTCCCAGAGGATCGCCTCAGTCTCGGGCTGCCCGGCGCGGCGGCTGAGCACGGTCACCTTGTCGGCAATGATGAATGAGGAATAGAACCCTACGCCGAACTGACCGATCAGCTGCGCATCCCTTTGGTTGTCGCCTGTCAGTTTCGAAAAGAATTCGCGCGTACCTGATCGGGCGATGGTTCCCAGGTTGGCAATGGCTTCCTCGCGAGACAGGCCAATCCCGTTATCGGAAATGGTAATCGTGCGCTGGGCTGTGTCGTGCTCGACGCGGATGCGCAGATCCGTATCGCCCTGCATCAGATCGGGCTGGTCAATAGCCTCGAAACGCAGCTTGTCGCAGGCATCGGAGGCATTGGACACCAGCTCGCGCAGAAAAATTTCCTTGTTGCTATACAGGGAATGGATCATCAAATGCAGCAGTTGCTTGACCTCGGCCTGAAAGCCCAGGGTTTCGGAAGGAGTGCTCGTATCGGAATGGCTCATGATGATTGCTTGGTTCGAGTTAAATGGAACCGCCGTCCCGAAGGACGGCAGGCCCCGCGCGCCTTGCGGGTTTGCACAAAATATGGGGACGCCTTGCGGGTTTTCAAGACCGCAGAAAACCGCTCAGGGCGTGCCTCCGGCGAGCTCGGGCGGCCTGGGTGTGCCACCACGCCGGCCCTCGCGCTGTATCCGCAAGCCCTCGGGCATGTACACAGTCGATACGGGAACCGCCAGGCGCGCGCCGTTGCGCTGGACGATGCCGGCCAGTTGCAGCAGGACGTCTTCTTTGACGTTCATGCAATCGTTATAGTCCGTACTGACCGTGAATGCGTACAAAAAGAGTTTCAGTGACGATTCGCCGCAACTATCGAAGTTGAAGGCAAAGAAATCGTGCTGAATGCCGGGGTGCGATGCCAGCATGGCGCGGCCCTCGGTAACAATTGCCTGCACCGCCTCGATATCGTCATAGCGTATGTGCATGGTCTCGGAAATCTGCCGGCTGGTCATCCGGGAATGGTTGATGATGGGCTGCGTATTGAACATCGCGTTGGGCACGTAAAAAGGCTTGCAGTCAAAACCAATCAGACGCGTTGCACGCCAGCCGATGTGCTCGACACCGCCCATCAATTCGGTGCCCGGAATGATGATGTATTCGCCGACCTTGACCGGCCGGCTGGCAAAAAAAGTCAAGCCCCCCACCAGATGGGCCACC
>JAKDMO010000231.1 GCA_030452305.1 Alcaligenaceae bacterium
ATTGATTGCCCCTCCTTAGCTTTCCGGAATAACATTTCGTAATTGAATAAAATTCCATTTTTATATAGAATTCGGAAAATCAAAATATCAGGTGCCGGTGCCGCCGGCCCTGAAAAGCAGAAATCAGCGGAGACGAGGCATCATGAGTCAGGTGAAACCGGATTCAACCGGGCAAGGAAGTATGCATGGCCGTGTGGCCATCGTGGCAGGCGCATGCGGCGGAATTGGTCGTGTCGTGGCCCAGGATCTGGTACGCAGAGGTGCGCAACTTGCCTTATGGGATACCGACACCCAGGGTTTGGAGGCCTTGCGTGCGCAGATCCCGTCGGCTGCGATCATCAGTGCGGACCTGACCGATGAGGCGGCGGTCGAGCAGGCCATGGAACAGACGATTGCGCAGTGCGGCCGCGTCGATATCCTGGTGCACTGCGTCGGCGTGACTGGGCCCTGCTTGCCGGTATCCGACTATCCGCCGGCCGATTGGCAGCGCACCCTCGACATCAATCTGAAAAGCGCCTTCCTGTGCAGCCGGGTTGCGGTGGCCCCGATGCGGGCGGCCGGTTACGGGCGCATTGTGTTCCTGGCCTCCATCGCCGGCAAGGAAGGCAACGCAGATATGTCGGCGTACTCCGCAGCCAAGGCCGGGGTGATCGCCCTGACCAAGTCCCTGGGCAAAGAACTCGCCAAGGCGTCCATTTTGGTCAATTGCGTGGCGCCGGCAGTCATCGAGACGCCACTGAACAGGCAGATGACACCCGAGGCCTTGCAGGCGAGTCTTTCCAGGATTCCTTTGGGGCGGGCGGGGCAGCCGCAGGAGGTCGCCAATCTGATTGGCTGGCTGGCCTCCGAAGAATGTTCTTTTTCCACCGGGGCATGTTTCGACTTGTCCGGTGGCCGGGCGACTTATTGATCAGGACGATTCATGAAAATATTGGTGACCGGAGGCGCAGGCTTCCTCGGCGCGTGGGTGCTGCGCACATTGCTGCAGGCGGGGCATGAGGCCCGCATTTTTGATACGCACGATCATCGCGGCCTGGTGCACGAGATCGTGGGGCCGGCGGCACAGTTGCTGGATTGGCACGTGGGCGACATCACGAATGCGCAAAGCGTCTTTGATGCGGCGCATGGCTGCGATACCGTCGTGCACCTGGCAGGTGTGCTGACCCCAACGTGCCAGGCGGATCCCGTGCAGGGTGCCCGCATCAATCTGCTGGGCACCCTGCATGTTCTGGAGGCCGCGCGGCGCGAAGGCTGGCCCCGTGTGGCGTATGCCAGTAGCGCCGGTGTCTTTGGGCCGGACGATGGCGCCACACCTTACCCCGCATCCCTATATGGAACCTACAAGCTCGCGTGCGAAGGCGTCGCCCGCGCGTACTGGTCGGACCCGGGTGATTTCGCACCTATCGCCAGCGTGGGCCTGCGGCCACTGGTGGTGTACGGGCCGGGGCGTGAGGGAGGCTCCAGCGCTGGGCCGAGCCTGGCCTGCCGGGCTGCCGCCCGGGGCGAAGCCTACACGGTGCCGTTCTCTGGTTCTACCGGCCTGGTCTATGTCGAGGACGTGGCACAGGCTTTCGTGGCGGCCGCCACATCGCCTCTGGACGGCGCGCACGTCTTCAACATGATCGGCGACACAGCGACCCTGGGTGACTTCGTAGCCGAACTCGTCACACAGCGGCCAGACGCCCGGATTCAGGTTGACGGCCGGCCACTGCAGATCTCTGCCGAAATACGCAACGACGACCTGACAAGTATCCTGCCGGGCGTTCGACACACCTCGATTGCAGAGGGCATTGCCCGGACCCTGGGTTTTTATACCACGTGTGCGGTGCCCTGAGCCGGCGCGCTTATTGAGGAAAAAACCATCATCATGAAAGACAATTTTCCTGAAAGACTGAACCGGCGTTTCAGCGCCTTCACCGAGAAAATGGGCTTGTTCAGCGGCTTGTTGTTTTTGCTGCTCTCGTTTTTTATGGCCTTCGAGACCACGAGCCGGCATTTCGGAGGCCCGTACACCGGGTTTTCGGATCAGATCGCCTCTTTGGTCATGGCCCTGGGTGGCACTTGGTCTCTGTCGCACGCCCTGGCGCTCGACAGCCACGTCTACATCGATGTGCTCTCTGCCCAGTATCCGAAAAAAGTGAATGCGCTGTGCCGTGTTCTGGCTTTGATCACCGTCGGCTTCATGGCTGTGGTTCTGGCCTTCCAGGCTTTTAACCTGGCGTGGGCATCATACGAAATCGGTGCGTTGGTGCCGCAATCCATGATCGATTTTCCCTTGGCACTGCCACAGGCCCTGACCGGGGTGGGCTTTTCCATGTTTGCGATCCAGGCGTTCCTGATGATGCTGGTGGGCCTGGTCAATTTGCCTGAAGCAGGGCGCGCAGTCCACGAGGTCGAATCATGAGCAGCATTGTCATCACCACACTCGTCACCCTGTTCGTGCTGTTTGCGCTGGGATCGCACGTGGCCGTGGCGCTGGGTCTGACCGCACTGGTGGTCGGCCTGGTGCACATCGGCTCCATCTGGGAATTTTTTGGGCATATTCCATGGAACGTCACCAGCGGCTCGACCCTCATCATCGTCCCGCTGTTCGTATTGATGGGTGAAATCCTGCTGCGTAGCGGTGTCACCGAAGAGCTGTATTCAGTCCTGGCGAAGTTCATGGGAAAAATTCCCGGCGGGCTGCTGCACACGAACATTGTTGCCAGCGGGCTGTTCTCGTCGATTTCGGGTTCCAGTGTCGCCACAGCCAGCACCATCGGTGCGGCGGCCATGCCGTCGATGCGCCGCTACGATTATGACGAGCGTATGGCGGTGGGCACACTGGCGGCGGGTGGCACTCTGGGCATTCTGATTCCGCCCAGCGTCATCATGATTGTTTACGGCCTGCTGGCCGAGGTCTCGATCGGGCAGTTGTATATCGCGGGCGTTGTGCCCGGCCTGCTGATGATGCTGATGTTCATGGCGCTGATCCTGGTCATGGCACTGATCTCGCCGTCCAAGGCCCCGCGCCTGAATACGGCGGCGATGGCAGCGGTCAGCGCTTTGCGCGGTGTGTTTGCAATCATGCCCATCCTTATTCTGCTGGCCCTGGTGATGGGAACAATTTACATGGGGATCGCCACCGCGACCGAGGCGGCGGCTTTCGGTACGGTGGGCGCATTCCTGGTTGCCCTGATGAAAGGCCGGCTGAACAAAGCCATGCTGCGTGAAGCATTCTCGAATACGGCCGGTACGACAGGGATGATCATGCTGATTCTGATCGGTGCCTTCCTGCTGCAATTCGTATTGTCAATGAGCGGTGTGCCCGGTGCGCTGTCGCGCTGGACGATCAGTCTGGGCCTGTCGCAGATTGAGCTGATCCTTCTGCTCTGCGGCATCTATCTGATCCTTGGAATGTTCATGGAAAGCCTGGCGATGGTGGTGATGACCGTACCCATCGTCGTGCCCGTGCTGCAGGCCATGGGGGTGGACTTGGTCTGGTTCGGGATCATCGTCACGATCATGGTCGAAGTGTCTTTGATCACACCGCCGGTAGGCATGAATCTGTTTGTCATCCAGGGTATGCGCGGCCGTCTGGACGGCCCGGGCGCCGCACGCCCGATCAC
>JAKDMO010000232.1 GCA_030452305.1 Alcaligenaceae bacterium
TTTTGGTGGCCAGCATCGCCTTGGCGATGGCGAACCATTCCCACGGATGGCCGATGCACAGCTTGAACCCGACGGGCTTGCCGCCCGATAGTTCGCGCAGGTGCGCGACGAAATGCATGAGTTCGATCGGGGTGGTGAATGCGCTATGACTGGATGGCGAGACGCAGTCCCGGCCTTCCGGAACGCCTCGGGCATGGGCGATTTCGGCCGTGACTTTGGGGGCGGGCAGAATGCCGCCGTGACCAGGCTTGGCACCTTGTGAGAGCTTGATCTCGATCATGCGGATGGCTTTGTTTTGCGCCATCGCAGTAAAGCGTTCCTCGGAAAAATTTCCGTGTTCGTCCCGGCACCCAAAATAGCCCGAGCCGACATTCCAGATCAGGTCCCCGCTGTGCTCCAGATGGTAGGTGCTGACCCCGCCTTCACCCGTATCGTGGGCGAATCCGCCTTGGGCGGCGCCTTTGTTCAGCGCACGCACGGCATTGGCTGACAGGGCGCCGAAGCTCATGGCAGAGATATTGAATACGGATAGCGAAACCGGTTGTGTACAGTCGGGGCCACCCACCTCGATGCGGAAATCAGTGTCCTGAACGTGTGAGGGGACCATGGCGTGGTTGATCCACTCGTAGTCATTTCCGTAGACATCCTGCTGGGTGCCGAAAGGGCGCTGGTCCATGGCACGTTTGGCGCGCTGGTACACCAGCGAGCGGTCTACGCGCGAGAACGGCAGGCGTACCGTGTCGTCCTCGAAAAAATACTGGCGCATCTCGGGACGTATGGATTCAAACAGGAATCGCAGGTTGCCGATGACCGGGTAGTTTCGCCGTATGGCATGACGTGTCTGATGCAGGTCGTAGAAACCCAGGGCCGATAGCGCCAGGAAAACCAGACAGGCTACCCACCAGCCCGGGCTGCCTGCCAAAGCAAGCAGGGCAAAGATCAGGGTCAGGGCCAGTACGACATAAAACGCCGTATGGCGACTAAGGAGGTGGTGCATGCGGGTGTCTCCGGTTTTTTGAGCCTACCTTAACAGAAATCAGGTGTCAGAAAAGTAGGGCGGTTCGGCTAGGCGAGGACGGGTCGGGATCCAGCCATACCAGTTCCGGTATGGCTGACGGCCCACAGTAGACAATGGCATTTTGCCCAAATCTGGCAGCGAGCCGACAGGCAGCGTGGCGACCCAGGCCCAGGGCCAGGATGCCGGCTTCGGCCGGCCATTGCCCGCTGGGGTCGCGGCTGGATCCGTCGATCAGGATGATGCCACGCCGCTGCGAGGCCCGGCCCAGCGCTGCTTGGCGTCTGGCATTGTCTGCTGCCTCCAATAGTCGGCTATATGGGTTGCAGGCCGTCAGGTATGCGCAGTGATCGATGCCGTGTCGGGCGTACAGGTCAGCCAGTGCATGGCTGTATTGGTCTATGGTCAGAATGAAGGGCGCCTCGGCAAATACGTGGTAATGCGTGGCCCGGTAGGCATTATCCAGATCGTCCCGACTGGGCATGCTCACAAGCCCCTGGCCGGCGTGTCGGCCAGTTGGGCGTGGCGATAGCAGTCTGTGGTGTGATCCATCAGGCAGCCGATGGCCTGCAGGTACGACTGGCAGATGGTCGGGCCGACAAATTTGAATCCAGCGCGCTTGAGGCTGTGGCTCATTGTCTGGGCTTCCGGGCCTGTGGTAGGCACATCCGCCTGAGTCGGGTAGTCGTGGATCATGGGCCGGTCGCCGGTAAACGACCAGATGAAGTCTACGGGATCGGCCAGCGCCAGCCAGGCCTGGGCATTGCTGCGCACGGCATTCAGTTTCAGGCGATTGCGGATGATGGCCGGGTTGCGCATTTGGGTTTCCAGCCAGTGCTCGTCAGCCGTGGCCAGGCGGTGCGGGTCGAAGCCCAGCAGGGCCTGCCTGAAGGCGTCACGTTTGCGCAGGATCGTGATCCACGACAGGCCGGCCTGGAAGCCTTCCAGGATCAGCATTTCGAATAAATGATCCGGATCGCGCGACGGTACGCCCCATTCCTCGTCGTGGTAGCGACGGTAGACGGGATCATCGGGGCACCAGGTGCAGCGTGTTGTGTGGGATGGAGTCATTGCCAGGCGTGCCGGGTGTTCAGCGGCGACCGATCAGGGATCCCAGTAGCCCCCGAACCAGTTGGGTTGCGCTGCGCCGGACCACACTTTTGACCACCGATTGCACCACACCTTCACTGCGGCCACCGCGCGGCCCGGTCGAGCCGAACAGAAAGTCGCTGACCGCGCCTACGAAGCCCTCGTCCTCGGCGTCCTTGGGGCCTGCCTTGGCCGCCGGGCGGCTGTCATCGTCGGAATCACTTTGCGCGGGTACCTGGCGCTGTTCCGTGCGCTGCAGCAGCACCTCGTAGGCGGATTCCCGGTCGATGGTTTGATCGTATTTTCCACCCAGTGTGGATCCGTTGCGGATGGCCTGTCGCTCGGCGTCGGTGGCCGGGCCGATACGGCTGCCTGGGGCCATCATCCAGACGCGTTCGGTGATGCCCGGACGCCCCTTGGCATCGAGCAGCGAGACCAGGGCCTCGCCCACACCCAATTCTGTGATGGCGGCTTCGATATCCAGGCCCGGATTGGGGCGCATGGTCTGGGCAGCGGTCTTGACCGCCTTCTGGTCGCGCGGTGTATAGGCGCGCAGGGCGTGCTGGACGCGGTTGCCCAACTGGCCCAATACAGTATCGGGGATATCCAGGGGGTTCTGGGTGACGAAATACACCCCTACGCCCTTGGAGCGCACGAGGCGCACGATTTGCTCGATCTTTTCCAGCAAGGCCTTGGGCGCGTCCTTGAACAGCAGATGTGCCTCGTCGAAAAAGAACACGAATTTCGGCTGATCGGGGTCGCCCACCTCGGGCAGGGATTCGTACAGGTCGCCCAGCATCCACAGCAGGAATACCGCATACAGGCGCGGCGATTGCATCAGTTTGTCGGCCGCCAGGATATTGACGATGCCCCGGCCCTGGGCATTGGTGCGAATCCAGTCGAATATATCGAGCATGGGTTCGCCAAAGAAGTTGTCCGCACCCTCGGATTCGAGGCGCAGCAGGCTGCGCTGGATCGCGCCTATGCTGGCCGAGGAGACATTGCCGTAGCGTGTGCGCAGTTCGGCCGCCCGATCCGCCACGTGCTGCAGCATGGTACGCAGATCCTTCAGGTCGAGGATCAGTTGGCCGTCGTCGTCGGCGACCCTGAATACCAGGTTCAGCACGCCTTCCTGTGTATCGTTCAGGTCCAGCATGCGGGCCAGCAGCAGGGGTCCCATATCGGAAACCGTGGCGCGTACGGGATGGCCCTGCTCGCCAAAAATATCCCACAGGACGACGGGGTTGTCGCCCCATGCCGGTTCGGGCAGACCCAGCTTGGTCAGGCGTTCCTGCAGCTTGGGCGAGGATACGCCCGCCTGGGAAATCCCGCTGAGGTCGCCCTTGACGTCGGCCATAAAGACCGGAGTGCCAATGCGCGAGAATGCCTCGGCCAGCACCTGTAGTGTGACGGTCTTGCCCGTGCCCGTTGCGCCCGTGATGCAGCCGTGACGATTGGCCAGTTGCGGCAGCAGGGTGAGTTCAGCGGATACGTTTTTTGCG
>JAKDMO010000233.1 GCA_030452305.1 Alcaligenaceae bacterium
TCCAAGCGCCGGGGTGCTGGATGTACTACGAACGGCAGCGCAAACGATGGACTTGTCGCTGGAGGCGTTGCTGGCGCGTTGCTCCCGGCTCATACACGGCTCGACCATCGCGACGAACACCCTGCTCGAGGCAAAGGGAGCCCGTGTCGGCCTCATCACCACCGACGGCTTTCGTGACACCCTGGAAATCCGCCGCGGCTATCGACGCGATGTATGGAATCACCGCGAGCCCTTCGCACCCGTGCTCGTTCCACGATACCTGCGCCAGCCGGTGCGAGAGCGCTTCGATGTGCAGGGCCGGGAGCTGCAACCTCTGGAAGCGTCCGACGTTATCCGTGCGGCGGGGCTATTCAGGCGCGAGCAGGTCGATGCCATCGCGGTCTGTCTGCTGCATGCGTACGTGGATCCGACCCACGAACGCCAGACACTCGAGATTCTACGGGATACGCTGGGGGACCATCCCGCAGCACGCTGGATTTCCCTCTCGTCCGATATTTGCCCCGTCATCGGCGAATACGCGCGCAGTTCCACGACGGTGATCAATGCTTATCTTTCTCCCCGGGTTTCCAGCTACCTCATGCGACTTGCGCAGGCATTGCGCAAACTCGGCCTATCATCCTCCTTGCTCATACAACAATCCAATGGGGGCGCCCTCTCGGTAGAGCAGGCGGTGGCCCAACCGGCGAACCTCCTGCTATCCGGGCCTGCAGCGAGCGTTGGCGCGCTGACCTACCTAGCCGAGACGGCGGGCACGTCGCGGCTAATTGCCATGGAGATTGGCGGAACATCCACCGATGTCACCGTGATGAACAACGGCCGGTTCAGCGTCACAGAACATCTGGACGTCGCCGGTTACGCAGCGAGCATCTCGGCGGTCGAGATTCACACCGTCGGGGCGGGAGGCGGCTCTATCGCGGCTGTGGATGCAGCAGGGATGATGTCGGTAGGGCCCGGTGGAGCAGGCGCACTGCCAGGGCCTGCGGCTTACGGCCTGGGCGGCGAGGATCCCACTGTGACCGACGCACACCTGACGTTGGGACGTTTGCGCCCCGGTACCTATGCAGACGGCCACGTCAAGCTCGATCTGGTTCTGGCCACGGGTGCCATCGAGGGCAAGCTTGCGGAGCCGCTGGGAATCAATGGCGAAGAGGCAGCGATCGGGATCCTGAAACTAGCGAACCAGCGTATCCGGCAGGCCGTGGAGCGTATAAGTGTCGAACGGGGCATCGACGCCAGGGGCTTCGCGCTCGTAGCCTGTGGAGGGGCCGGTCCAATGCACGGGGTCGCCGTTGCCCGCGAACTCGGTATCCGCAAAGTGATCGTGCCGCGCCAATCCGGAACCTTCTGTGCATTTGGCATGCTCAACACAGACATCAGAAAAGACTCGATACGTCCCTGCCTCGAACTGTTGGACGACGGCGGCCTGGCGCAGGTCGAGCGCTTGTTCGATGAACTCGAAGCGAAAGGCCTGGCGCTGTTATTAGACGAGGGCTTCGAGCAGGACAAGTGTGCTTTCATGCGCGAGCTCAATTTGCGCTATGAGGGGCAACAATGGGATATCGCCCTTCCGATCGCAGCCGGCGATTCGGCGCGCCATCTACGCATGCAATTCGAAGATAAATACAACACTCTGTATGGCCATATCCAGCCCGAGGGCACAATTGAGATCTGCAGCATCCGTAGTATTGCGGTTGGAAAAATCCCACGCATCGAGCCGGTGATGCTGGGAATCGATGGCGACCTGAATCAGGCACTACCGATCGACAGGCGACGGATCTACTTTGAAGACCATGGCTGGTGCGATGATGTCCCTGTGTACCAAGGCCCAGCATTGCAAGGTGGCTTTAACACAAGCGGACCCGCCATTATCGAGGAAGCCACCACTACTCTGGTCGTTGGCCCTGGGGATGCATTGTCGATCGACACATATGGGGACTATCACATCGATGTTTGCATCACCGACGAGGAGCAGGTATGAAAGCAATGGATCCGGTCGAAATCGCGCTCACTCAGAATAGGCTGGACGCAATCACCGAACAGATGGGCTGGGTGATGACTCGTACAGCAACCAGCCCAATCTTTAGCCAGTCACACGACTTTTCCTGCTTCCTGACAAACGCAGAAGGGGTGATTGTCGCCCAGGCGGATGGCATTCCCATCCACACGGGGTCTGGCGGATTTGTTGTGCCGGCGATCCTGCAGGATTTCGACGATATCAGCGACGGCGACGTATTCCTGCTCAACGACCCTTATCTTGCCGGCGGCAACCACCTGCCCGACTGGGCTGTCGCCCGGCCAATCTTTGTCGAGGAAATATTGGTCGGTTTTGCTTGCAATCGGGCACACCAAGCTGATATCGGAGGCGGGGCTGCAGGCACCTACAACACCAATGCAACCGAGATTTTTCACGAAGGGGTCCGCCTGCCTGCATTGCGTTTGGTCGAGCGCGGCAAGACTCGGCATGACTTGTGGAAATTGCTGCAAGCCAATACGCGCACGCCTGATGCAATGGACGGCGACTTGCGAGCCATGGTCGGTTCAACCCGTATCGGATCCGAAGGTGTAGAAGCGTTAGTTCGCCAAATCGGCCTGACCCAGATCGATGCCGTCTTCGAGGTCATACTGGACCATGCGGATCAAAGGCAACGCATCGCGTTTTCCGAACTGCCTGTGGGCACCTACCATGCTGAGGAGCACTCTGACAACGATTGCTTCGAGTTGCGCGACGTGGTCATCCGCGTTGCGCTCACCATCCGCGAGGATGGCTCCGCCTTAATCGACTTCACCGGTAGCGATCCACAGATCAAAGGATTCAAGAACTCATCTCTGGCAAATACCTACTCGGCCGTGCTGGTGGCCATCGCAGGCTTTTGCGACCCCGATATCCCGCGTAACGGAGGCCGATTTCGCGCGATAGAAATCATTGCTCCAATAGGCAGTATCGTCAACGCCCGTGCACCCGCACCTATGACTATGTGCACCGTATTTTGCGCTCAGGACATCATTCACGCAGTCTGGAAGGCGCTGGCTCAGGCTCAGCCAGAGCGCGCTTGTGCGGGGTGGGCCAAGAACATATTTGGCATCACGGCCGGCCATGACGAGCGTGGCCCCTACGTCTTATACCACGGAGCCATGGCCGCTGGGGCTGGCGCGGTGCACGGTCGCGACGGCTTCAATTCTATTGGTCATGTGGTGACCTACGGCGGTTTTGTTATTCCCGATGTTGAAGTCACGGAACAGCAGTATCCAGTCGAATTCCTGCGTCAGGAGTTCCGCTGCGACACTGGGGGACCTGGCCAATGGCGCGGCGGCACAGGCGTTGATTACGAAATCCAGATTGACACGCCCGCCAGCTATTCATTTCGCGGCGAAGGCCTGCATACGCCATCAAGTTATGGCACCCAGGGTGGGCTGCCTGGCGCAGCGGGTGATATGGATATTCTGTTTCCCGATGGTGCGATACAGGCCGCGCCGAAATATGGGGTGTCCTCGCTCGACCCGATTGATCTCAGGGCGCATTAGCCGGGTGCTGGTGGCTATGGCACCCCGTTCGACCGGGATCCTGTGCTGGTAGCGCGAGATGTGAGGGACGGAGTTAT
>JAKDMO010000234.1 GCA_030452305.1 Alcaligenaceae bacterium
ATCCTGAGCTATCTGTCGTTCAGCGTGCCGGTCATCATCGCAGGCGTCCTGGTCAACACCATGGGTTTGGCCCTCGCAAGCTACTGGTACGGCGGGGTGCTGATGCTCCTGGCCGCTGCCGCCCTGATCGGTACCTGGATCACACCGGCAGGCCTTCGCGATGGCGCCTTGCCGCATAAAAGCGCCAAAACAGCAGCGCCGCAGTAGCCCGGTAGGGGGCCCATTGGGCAGCCATGTCAGCCAACGCGTGGGGTGTCGGGTGCGGCTGGATATCGAAGGCATCGGCAACCGCGTTGCGCAAGGCCAGGTCCCCGACGGGAAAAATATCCGGGTGGCCGGCGCAGAACATCAGATAGATTTCGGCGGTCCACGGCCCGATGCCCTTATAGCGGACCAGCCCGGCGATAGCCGCCCGGTCGGGCAGGCTGTCAATTTCCGCAAAATCGAGTTCGCCCGCGACCACGGCCTCGGCCAGCCCCGTCAGCGTTGTGTACTTGCTGCGAGACAGGCCCACACCCTGCAGCCCGTCCGTGCCCAGCGCCAGGAATGTTTCAGCCGTCACCGTACCCGAGCGTGCCACAAGGCGGCCCCAGATTGCGTCCGCACTGGCCACCGACAGTTGCTGGCCGCACACAATGCGGGCCAGGCCGGCGAAACCTGGATCGCGGGTGCGCAGTGAAAACGGCCCGGCAATATCGTGAACCTTGGCCAGACGCGGATCGATCCGCAGCAGGGATCGCAGATGCTGGGCCAGGACCCGTTCTGATATCAGGCGTTGTTTGATTGTATTAACCGCCATGTGACAGCACCATAGCCTCACCCGCCTCATAAGCCAATTCCCGGCACGACGATGCCGGCGGCCGCGCCGTCAGTGTATACCAGGTTCGAATGCAAATTAGCATGGCCCGATATAGCGGGTCAACGCAGCGGCACCTGGCTCAAATTGCTTCTCTTGCCGGCGGGTAACGCATAAAATTGGGCTAGTGTCCTGTTTGGTTAGTTGTGCACTTAAATTCGGATGCATGGGCTTGTCAGGCAAGGCGCGAACCGCAGCGATAGCAGTGGCTATCGCGAGGATTTGCAACGCAGCATGGCAAGTCCAGGCGCCGAAGTTAAGTATTCGAATTAACCAAACAGGACACTAGGGTACCATCAGCAATACAGTGCAAAGCAGGCCGGCCACCAAGGAGGCATTATGTCGAGACTGACCGCCAAAGACTTCGCCCCGGAACTCCTCGAACTCTACGACTTCTACGCGCACGGCATGATCAGCAAGCGTGAGTTCCTGAACCGGGCCGCCCGATACGCGATTGGCGGGCTGACCGCCACCAGCATCCTGGCCCTGCTGTCGCCAGATTACGCTCTGGCCGAGCAGGTTTCATTCAACGACCCCGACATCTCGGCCCAGTACACCACCTACTCGTCCCCGCAGGGCAACGGCACGGTGCGGGCGTACTTCGTCAAGCCCGTCAACACCGAGGGCAAGCTGCCCGGCGTCGTGGTCGTCCACGAAAACCGGGGGCTCAACCCCTACATCGAGGACGTTGCCCGTCGCCTTGCCAAGGCGGGGTTCATGGCGCTTGCTCCAGATGGGCTGAGCTCAGTCGGCGGCTCCCCAGGCAACGACGAAAAGGGGAAGGCACTTCAGGCGCGGGTCGATCCGACCAAACTGATGAACGATTTCTTTGCCGCGATTGAATTCATGCCTACCATCGACGAGGCATCCGGAAAAGTTGGAATCATTGGTTTTTGCTATGGTGGCGGCGTGGCAAATGCAGCTGCCGTGGCCTACCCGGAACTGGCGGCGGCTGTGTCATTTTATGGACGGCAGCCCAGGGCCGAAGACGTGCCCAGGATCCAGGCGGCGATGCTGCTGCACTATGCCGAGCTGGACAAGAGAATCACCGACGGATGGCCCGCATACGAAGCCGCCCTGAAGGCCAACCACAAAACCTACCAGGGCTATGTCTATCCCGGTGTGAATCACGGATTCCACAACGATTCCACGCCTCGCTACGACAAGGCAGCCGCAGCCCTGGCCTGGGAACGCAGCACCGCGTGGTTCGGGCAGTATCTGGCCTAGGCTGCGGCAAGCCTGTGGCGGCCTGATCAGCGCGGCAGATCACGGCAATTCCGCGTGCTGCTTCAGTGGCGTATCGTCGCGGATGGGCACGGTCTGGCGTTCTATCATACGGCGCACATGGGGCGGGTTCCGGCCCCGATGCAGGGCCAGCAATCGGTCAAATACTTCAGCGTCCGCCTGTGTGCGGCGCTGCTGGTGGCGTATGTATTCCACCCAGGTGGGCACGTGGTAGCTTTCAGTCCAGGTGCCCGGGTTTTCCAGGTCGCGCAGCAGCGACCATTGTCGCGCCCCATCGCGCAGGCGGATGCGGCGGCGCTGGGCCATCAGGGCCAGAAAGCTGCTGATGTCCTGCTGTGCAATTTCGTAGTCCACCATGACCATGATGGGGCCGCTGCGCCCGCGCAATTCCAGATTCAGGGTGGGCTCATTGAAGCGATCTGCCGGATCGAGGCTGAGTTTGCTGAACTCGGGCAATACATAGCGCAGCCCCAGGGCCGCCCCCAGAACCAGTACGGCGCCCGCAGCCATCAGCGCGACATCCGTCCCATAGGCTTCGGCGCCGGCGCCCCATATCCAGCTGCCCGCAGCCATGCCGCCGAAGGTGGCGGTCTGGTAGAGCGCCAAGGCGCGCCCGACCACCCAGCGCGGCGTAGACAACTGAACCGTCACATTAAAGAGCGACAGCGTCATCACCCAGCACGCGCCGGCGGGCAGCACCGCCAGACAACTGAGCCATATCTGGCGGCTCAGGCCCAGTGCCACCACGCTGAGCGCAAATATCAGGAACGTCGCGCGCACGATGGTTTCGTTGCCCCAGTGACTGCGCACCCGGTCATTGAGCAATGCCCCGCAAATCGCCCCAACACCAAAGCTGCCCAGGATAATACCGTAGGAAAACGCGCCGCCTGACACCAGGTCGCGTGTGACCAAGGGCAGCAGGGCCAGAACCGACACGGCCGCCAGCCCGAAAATGAAGCTTCGGCACATGACTTTCAGCAGGTTCGGCGACATGAGGATATAACGCAGCCCCACCGTCAGGGCGTTGCCAAAGGATTCACGCGGTAGTGTGCTGACCGTGCGTGTCGGCTTCCAGCGCGCAAGCGCCCAGATCAGTGCAATGTAGCTGACGGCATTCACGGCAAAGGCAAATGCGGCCCCGGCCAAAGCCACGATCAGCCCACCCACTGCAGGGCCGACGCTGCGCATCAAGTTGTAGCCCACGCTGTTCAGCGTGACGGCGCCAGGCAGATCCTCGCGCGGAACCAGGTCCCCCATCGATGCCTGCCAGGATGGGTTGTGCAGCGCCTTGCCGCAACCGATCAGAAACGTGAAAGCCAACAACAGCCAGGGCGACAGCCATCCCCCCACGGCAAAAATAGCCAACGCCGCCGACACCACCATCATCAATACTTGCGCCACCAGCATGACGCTGCGGCGGTTGAAGCTGTCAGCCAGCACCCCGGCCGCAAGCGAGAAAATCATGATGGGCAGCGTGGTGGCTGCCTGCACCAA
>JAKDMO010000049.1 GCA_030452305.1 Alcaligenaceae bacterium
CCCTGCACCTTAGGTATCCATTCCCGCTGGGCAGGGGCGAAGACGACCTGGATTTGTATTACCAAAAAGAGCTCACTAACGAGTCAGACGATTCACGGACGTATACGATCACAAAAGACGTCATCCTGGAAAGTACGCCGAGCGCCCCACAACCTCGCAGGTACTGGGGGCCTGGCGACCTCGAGTATGATGCGTCAACCACTAACACCATTATGCGCCGCGATCGCCGCGTGGACGCCGTACGCGTTGACAGCGAGCAGAATGCGGGCACCGCGTTCACCATCACCTCGGCGGCAAACCCCGAAAACTGCATCACGTCGCGCAAGACGCTCTTTCTGAATGACGACCAGGATACTGTGGATGGTGCCATCGACGACATGGAGGCTAAAGGCAGCACCTTGATCCCATCCGGCCTGCTTTGGGCCTGGCGCATGCTGGATCCCGCATGGCAGGGCGCATGGGATGGATCCAGCAAACCCCAGCCTACCAATCCAAAGGCGCTGCGCAAAGTTATCGTGTTGCTGACCGACGGGGAAAACGCGCCCGGCGGGAGCCGAGGCCCAGCCAGTGGCGAGACCAGATCAGCCTTCCAGCTTGAGTATGACGTACAGCGCGTCACCACACAGCAGACGTGTACTGTAAATTGGTGGGGCAACGAAAGCTGCAATGCTGAAACAAGCCAAACCCCTGTTGCAGGATCTGAACAGCTAAAGACTTACATAACCACAGATCGTTCAGCTTCAGTAAGTAAGCAGGGCCCGATGACCTCGCTCAGAATGCGCGACCCATCCAATCAGAGCGATACCAACTCCTCAATCGGTTGGGGCACTGGTAACAGTCTCAACAGAAGCGCAGCAGACAGTTACCTGACCGCGCTGTGCGAGAACGTGAGAAACGACGGAAACGCCATCAAGATCTACACCGTCACCTTGGGTAAGCTCGACGGCGACACCGAAGCCATGATGAACGCCTGCTCCAGCGGCGCGGGCTATTACTACAACACCCGCAACTCTGACGACCTACCAAAGGTATTCCAATCCATCGCATCCGCCATGATCGAACTACGCCTGACAAAGTAATAAGGCCCCACCGGTGGGCAATAATGCCCCGTGAATCGCCCTGCTTTATGCAGGACCGAGGCACGGGGCTAGTTTGTAATGGCTCAGGGGCGAAGGACATCGTCCAGACTGTGGGCGTCGAACAGGCGATCCAACCAAGTGTCGATCTGTTCCGCCGAAGCCGACAAAATGATTTGCACAGCATCGGAAGGAAGTGGGCCAAAGCGTTTGGCCCACTCAAATAAGCCAGTTTTCCACCGTAAGGCCTCGGATGCGCTTGAACTTGCGTATGTTGCCTGTCACGAGCGTCAGGCCAAGCGCGTGGGCGTGGGCACCTATCAACAAATCATTGGCACCAATGGGTTTCCCCGCCGCCTCCAGTTCAGCGCGAATGCCGCCATATTCGGCATCCGCCGGGATATTCAGAGGCAGAACCGGAATGATTTCCAACAGGGCTTCCACCCGGGCCAGCAGCTTCGCCGAGCCCTTTTTTGCGCAGCCATAGCGCAATTCACCTGCAACGATGATGCTAGTACAAATTTTCTGGGGCCCAACCCGCTCGATGTGATCAGCAGCAGGGCCATCCGGGTCGCGCAGCAACGCACTGATGATGTTGGTGTCCAACAGGTAGCCGCTCACAGCACATCCTCGGGCAGTATTGGTGCATCAGAGATATCGGGAAACTGGTCTTCAGGCGCCAGGGGCTCGTCTTTCCTCCATTGGGCCAAAAGCTCGACGATGTTCCTTGGCCCGATCACGGGCTCAATGATAAGCCTCGTGCCGTCCCGGCGGATCAGCACACGATCACCCGGCAACTCGAACTCAGCAGGGATACGCACAGCCTGACTGCGGTTGTTGCGAAAGAGCTTGGCCTCACGAGGTCTGGAATTGGTGGTCGTAGCGGTCATGGTTGCCTCCTTGAGTGCATATGCCATATTGTATATGCCAAACCGCTGAAACGAAAGCACCACACCCGTACCCAACCCGCCGCGCAGAGGGTGGACGCAGGCTCGTCCGCATCAAATACCGTTCCGTATAAATTGGTAACGTTTTCAGCGCACGCATGAAATCGCGGAACATCATTATCACCCAACGGACATTTCTGCACGTTTGAGCGACTTAACGTATTTTAATAAATTTTGAGCGTTCAATCGGCACAGATGAAACTTGCAGAAGCCGTCCTGATGTCTCTACCATAGGCCGGTTTTTGTCATTCAGGATCCGTTCATGCAGTCCATCGCCGTGTCACGCCAGCCTCGCCCGGGCCGCTGGGCCATTTCCGATATCCTGGCGCTGTATGCGCTGCCCATGAACGATCTGCTGCTGCGCGCGCAGACGATACATCGTGACCATCACGAGCCCAATACGGTGCAGCGATCCAGCCTACTATCGATCAAGACCGGGGCCTGCCCCGAGGACTGCGCCTACTGCCCGCAATCGTCGCGCTACACCACTCCGGTGCAAGCCCAGCCACTGATGCCGATGGCCCAGGTGATCGAAGCGGCACGCAAAGCAAAGGCCGGCGGTGCACAGCGATTCTGTATGGGCGCGGCATGGCGTTCGCCCACCGAGCGCCAGTTGGACGACGTGATCGAGATGGTGCAGGCCGTGAAGGCCATGGGGCTGGAAACCTGCGTCACGCTGGGCATGCTGAAGCCCGGCCAGCCGGAACGCCTGAAGGACGCCGGTCTGGACTACTACAACCACAACTTGGATACCGCGCGCGAACACTACGCCGACATCATCACGACGCGCCGCTACGACGATCGCCTGCAAACGCTGGAACGTGTGCGCGATGCAGGCATCAAGGTCTGTTGCGGCGGAATTGTGGGCATGGGCGAATCGCGGGCGATCCGCGCAGGCCTGGTCGCTGAACTGGCCAATCTGGATCCCTATCCTGAATCGGTACCCATTAATCATCTGGTAAAGGTGGCAGGCACCCCGCTGGCCGACACCGAGGATCTGGACCCACTGGAATTCGTGCGCACAATCGCGGTCGCACGCATCACGATGCCCAAGGCCGTCGTGCGCCTGTCAGCAGGGCGTGAGACCATGCACGACAGCACCCAGGCGCTGTGTTTCATGGCCGGGGCCAATTCGATTTTCTATGGCGACCAGTTGCTGACCACAGGCAATCCGCAAACTGAAGCCGACGCCCTGCTGTTCGAGCGACTGGGCTTGCGCGCCCCTGCGGCCGACCAACCGCAAGCCGCGCGGGAAGCTGCGACATGCTGACCCTGGCGCTCAGCATCGCCTGCAGCGTCGCCGTGTCGGTATTCCTGAAGCTGGCACGCCGCTACGCCATCCAGGTCGATCAGGCGATCGGGATCAATTACCTGATCGCATCCGTGTTGTGCCTGGCGCTACTGCGCCCCGACCTGTCTTCGGTGACGCACAACACCCCTGCGGCCTGGTGGACTCTGGCGCTGCTGGGTGTGCTGCTGCCTTTGGTGTTCCTGATCATGGCGGGCGCGGTGCGCCAGGCCGGTATTGTGCTCAGCGATGCGGCCCAGCGTCTGTCGCTGGTGATTCCCCTGCTGGCGGCATTCTTGCTGTTTGGCGAGGCGGCCTCGTCGATCAAGCTGGCGGGCATCGTCGTGGCGCTGTTGGCGTTGGCCTGCCTGCTGGTCCGGCCACGCGCAGCCACAGCCGGCACAGGGGCACATGCCGGGGCGACGGGCATGGCGCTGCTGCTGGGGGTGTGGCTGGGCTATGGCGCCATCGACATTCTGTTCAAGCACCTCGCCAAAAGCGGTGCGGCCTTTTCCAGCAGCCTGCTGCTGAGCTTTGTACTGGCCGCCGTGCTGATGTTCGTCTGGCTGGGCCTGCGTCGTGCCACGGCGTGGAGCCCACGCAGCCTGGCATCCGGGCTGCTGCTGGGCCTACTGAATTTCGGGAATATCTATTTCTATATCCGCGCCCACCAGACGTTTCCCGATAATCCCACGCTGGTGTTCTCGGCGATGAACATCGGGGTGATCTCAGTCGGGACGCTGGTCGGGGCCTGGGTCTTTCGCGAGCGCCTCGGTCGCCTGAATGTCCTGGGCATCGCTCTGGCCCTGCTGGCCATCGTCCTGCTGCTCCCCCGCTGAGGCAGGCTCGGCGTCCTCGGGGGGCAGGTCGTGCGAGATATCGTTTTCAACATCCACACGAGGGTCCATCACGGCCATCACGTTTGAGCTCTGCAGACTGTCATACATGGGCACGAACTGCGTCGGGGCGTCCTCGCTGAGGTGATCGCCCGTGACCTGCTGCGGGCGCACGCACACGACCAGAATCGCTGCGCATGCCGAAACGAAAATGAAATATACGTCGCCACCGGTCCAGATCTCCATCAGCCAGCCTGCCAGCAAGGGCCCAATACAGGCCCCTATGCCATAGACCATATACACGATCGCGCTGAGGCCCACACGCCGCTCGGGATCCACATTGTCGTTGGCAAAAGCCGCGCCTAAGGGGTAGAGCGTGAACTGCAGGACACCCAGCACCGCCGAGAACACCAGCAGCAGCTCGAACGAAAAGCCGAACCAACCCCACAGAGGCACCACCACAAGCATCAGGATCAGGGCATTGATGCGAATCAGGGTGACACGGCTCATGCGATCAGCCAGCCAGCCCAGTGGCCACTGTGAAATCAGACCGGCGGCCATCGATATCGCCAGGAACAGGCCGACTTCCCGGTTGTTCATACCGTGTTGTACACCGTACACCGGCCCCAGGCCATAAAAGGCGCCGGTCAGCATCCCGGCCACGAACAGCACGACCAGCGACATCGGCACCCGGGCCAGATAATAACGGGGCGCCAGCGGTGCGGGCACCTGCAGCGCCGGGTGCAGGCGGTGGGTCAGGGCAATGGGAATCAGACTGAGCACACAACACATCGCCACAAAGATCAAAGGCTGGTAATTCAGGTTCCGAAACATTGCCAGCGCCAGTTGCCCGAGTACCGTGCCCAGGCCTGAAACCAGCATGTACAGGCCGAACACCGTGCCACGTGTCTTGTTTTCGGTCTGTTCGTTCAGCCAGCTTTCGATCGCAACGAACAGCGTGACCATGGCCACGCCGGCGATGAAACGCAAACCCAGCCAGAGCCACAGATTGTCGTCCAGGGCCTGGGTCAATATGGTGATGGTGACGGCCGCCGCGCTGGCTGCATACGCGCGGATGTGACCCACCTGCATGATCAGCTTGTGCCCGTAGCGGGCACCCAGGACCAGGCCCAGGTAATAAATGGCGATCAGCCCCCCGATCCAGGCCTCGGACACCGACAGCGCGGACAGGCGCAGTCCCATATAGGTGTTGAACAGGCCCGATCCCAGAAGCAGGACCAGCGTCGCCAGGTACAGTGAAAAAAATGAGCCTAGTGTGTTGACCATAGAGGGGCCGTCGAAGATGTGGGGGGGAACGCAGCCGCATCATACGCCTGGATGCGTATATGATACAAAGGTATGAATTTCAGGGTGGTAAGGAACCATGACCCAATCGTTACCCAGCCTATCTCACCTGGACGAAACCGGTCGGGTGCGGATGGTGGATGTCAGCGCAAAATCCGATACGGCGCGCTGCGCAATCGCACAGGGGCGTGTGCGCCTGAACGCCGCTGCGTGGCGGCTGCTGTCGGCCCAGGCCAACGCCAAGGGCGAGGTCCTGAATACCGCGCGCATTGCCGGCATCATGGCCGCCAAGCGCTGTGCCGAACTGATCCCGCTATGCCATACCTTGCCCTTGAGCTTTGTGGATGTGGACTTTACACCTGACGATGCCACACACAGCATCACCATCGTGAGCACCTGCCGCAGCACACACCAGACCGGGGTCGAAATGGAAGCCATGACCGCCTGCAGCATCGCGGCCCTGACCATCTACGATATGTGCAAGGCAGCCGACAAAGGCATCGTGATCGAAGACATCCACCTGACATTCAAATCGGGGGGGAAAAGCGGGGAATGGCGTAAATGATCCAGATTCTGTACTTTGCACAGGTGGCCGAGCACATGGGCTGCCGCGAGGAAACCCAGACGCTGAAGGCTGCGGTGCCCGCTGGGCAATGGCTGGCGGGGCTGGAAGCCCGCTGCCCTGCCCTGGCGCCTGCTGCACGCCTGAAAATCGCCATCAATCAGGAATATGTCGGCGGCGACGCCCTGATCCGCCCAGGTGACGAGGTTGCGGTATTCGAAGCCGTGACGGGGGGCTGATCCGTGGTCCTGATCCAGACTGAGGATTTTGATGCGGCAAGCCTGATCGCAGAACTGCGCGAACGTGCAGCAGGCCAGGCCGGTGCCATGGTGAGCTTTATCGGCACGGTGCGCGACTACGCACCCAACGCCCCGACACAGACCCTGTTCCTGGATCACTACCCCGGCATGTGTCAGCACGAGATCGAATCCATCTGCGCAGCCGCCCGGGATCGCTGGGACATCATCGACACCACGGTCGTGCACCGCATGGGCGCGCTGCAGCGAGGTGAGCAGATCGTGTTCGTGGGCGTGATCGGCCCCCATCGAGGCGAAGTGTTCAAGGCCTGCGAATACATCATCGATGCACTGAAGACCCGGGCGCCGTTCTGGAAACGCGAAACCCTGCAGTCCGGCGAGCAGTTTTGGGTGGGACAGCACGAGACCGATGCCCAAAAGACTGCCGACTGGGAACTGGAAGAATGAACGAAATGATGGAATTCGATGCGGCCCAGGCACGCATGGCCGAACATGGGCGCGCCCCTGGGCGCCACGAGGACTGCGCGCCGGCCGATCTGTCGGGGCGGATCCTGGCGCAGACCCTGCTCGCAAACCTCGACCTGCCGCCGGCGGACAACAGTGCCATGGACGGCTACGCCCTGCGCCTGGCCGACCTGGCCTCCGGGCGGCCCCTGCCCATCCAGCAGCACTGCTTTGCCGGGGATACCCCCGAACCCCTGCAGCCGGGGCACGCTACCCGCCTGTTCACCGGCAGCCTGCTGCCCGATGGCGCGGACACCATCGCCATCCAGGAAGACTGCGAGGAAGCCGAGGGCGCAGTTCGTGTCCTGCGCCCGCCCGCACAGGGTGCATACATCCGTCGTCGCGGCGAAGACATGGCGCGCGGCGCCGTCGTGCTAGCGCGCGGCACCCTGATCGGCCCGGCGCAGATCGCCGTGCTGGCCGCCCAGGGTTTCAGCCATGTCCCAGTCTATCCGCGCCTGCGTATCGGCCTGCTGACCACGGGTGACGAGCTGATCGCACCCGGCCAAGACCTGCCGAACCCTGCTGCGGTCTACAACGCCAACGGCCCGATGCTGGCCGCATTGTGTGCGCAATTGGGGGCCGAGCCCACCCTGGTCCTGCATGCCCGCGATGAAGCCGGCGCCATCCGGACCGCATTGCAGACCTTGACTGCCCAATGCGATCTGGTACTAAGCGTGGGCGGCGCCTCGGTCGGCGAAAAAGACCTGGTCAAGCCCGCCATCGAAGCACTGGGCGGCACCCTGGATCTGTGGCGCGTACGCATGAAACCCGGCAAGCCCGTGGCCCTGGCCGATATCGCCGGGCGCACGCTGGTCTGCCTGCCGGGCAACCCCGTATCGGCCTTCGTGGTGTTCACCCTATTGGTGACGCCGTTGATCCGTGCCATGCAGGGCCGGCACACCGTGCTGGGGCCGGTACGCCAAGGCGTGCTGCGCAGCGATCGGACATGGGGCGACCCGCGCGAGGAATTCCTGCGGGTACGTGCCGCCCCGACCGACGGCCTGCCCGCCCTGATCCCCTATTCCCAGCAGAGTTCCGGTGTCATCAGCAGCCTGCCCTGGTCCGATGGCATCGCGCGGGTCACGGCCGACACCCGGGTCACCGAGGGCGCCCGGCTGAACTGGTATGCCTGGTCAGACTGGCTGCGTTAGTCTGCGTCAACCGCCGATGTAGCTCATCTCGACCTTGTGGTCGCGATGCACCTGGCCGCGCAGCTCGGAATAACGATCAGTACGCGTGACCCAGACGCCACCCATGCGCGCCCGCAGGGCTTCGTCATCCGCGCCCGTGCGCAGCAAGGCGCGCAGGTCATGCCCATGATCTGCGAACAGACAGGTGAACAGACGCCCTTCGGGCGACAGGCGCATGCGCGTACAGTTTCCGCAAAACGGCTGCGAGACGCTGGTGATCAGCCCGATCTCGCCCGCCCCATCGGCATAGGCCCAGCGTGTGGCGACCTCGCCCGGTTCATGGGGCGCCACAGACGTCAACGGGTATTCGGCATCGATCAGATCGCGGATCTGGGCCCCCGTCATGACCTCGTCCATGCGCCAGCCATTGGTTTGGCCGACATCCATGAACTCGATGAAGCGCAGGATATGGCCCGAGCCCCTGAAATGGCGAACCATGGGCAGGATCTGATGATCGTTCATGCCCTTGCGCACCACCATGTTCACCTTCACCGGCCCGAGCCCCGCCCGGGCGGCTGCGGCGATGCCGTCCAGCACCGCCCTGGGTGTGAAATCGCTGTCGCTCATGCGACGAAACAGGGCATCGTCCAGCGCGTCCAGGCTGACCGTGACCCGGTTCAGGCCGGCATCGGCCAGTGCCTGCGCCTTACGAGCCAGCAAGGCGCCGTTCGTGGTCATGGCAAGGTCTACCGGCCCGCCCTGCAGGGTACGCAAACCGGCCAGCAGGCCCACCAGGCCTTCGAGTTCCTTGCGCATCAGGGGCTCGCCCCCCGTGAGGCGGATTTTCGACACGCCCAGGGCAACGGCAATCCCCGCCACGCGCGCGATCTCGTCGAAGCTGAGCAGGGCCGAACGCGGCAGGAACACGTGATCCGCACCGTAAATCTCGCGCGGCATACAGTAGGTGCAGCGAAAATTACAGCGATCAGTGACCGAAATGCGCAAATCGCGCAATGGGCGATCCAGACGATCGCGCACCGAGGGTCCGGTCAAATCAGTCGGACTCCTTTACGCGGTAGACCAGGGTGGACATGCGCGCCAGCCCCAGGACCTTGACCGTGACACTGCCCAGCAGCAGTCGCGACAGGCCGCTGCGCCCGTGGCTGCCGATGAAGATCAGGTCGCAGCCCTCGTCCTGGGCCGCCTGGACCAAGCCATCGGCCACGTTGAAGTTCGAGACGACCTTGCCCGAAGCCTTGACGCCGGCAGTATCGGCGCGATCCAGCACGGCCTTGAGATATTTCTGGGCCTGCTCGGCCGCTGTGCGGTCATAGTCCTCGTCCGTGATGGCGTAGGCCGCAGCCATGCCGTCAAAGCCGACAGTGGCGGCAAATGGCTGGGTGACGTGCAGGGCGACGACTTCGGCGCCAATGGAACGGGCAAAGCAGACGCCTTTGTTGGCGGACTGCGCAGCAAGCTTCGAGCCGTCGGTAGGTATCAGGATTTTCTTGAACATAATTGCCATCCATTAAGCGATGCAGATAGTTCCAGCATAACCGCTAAATCACTACAAATACAGTTAGTATCAGCCCCGATCAGCCCCGATCCGACTTTGCATCCGGGTCGAGTTGCTGTGCCGCCTGGTAGAGTTTGGTGCAGCGCCCGCCCGAGCGGCAAAACGCCAGAACCGGCCCGGGCAGCGCGTGCAGTAGCCCCGCAAAATCGGCAACGTCGGCCTGCGTGATCGAGCCGCTGACCACGGGCTGGTAGCGGGCTTCCAGGCCGGCTGCGCGCGCCGCCTCGATCACGGCATCCGAAGCGGGCTGGTCGGGGCCGCCCTCGCCGTCCGGCCGGTTGATGATCACGGATTTGAAGCCCGCCTCGGCCAGGTCGCGCATGTCTGCGGGTGCAAGCTGGGGGGCGACCGCAAAGGTGTCGCTGAGAGATTGAAAGGGAACGCTCATGATGATCTCCTGTGTATCGTCTGCGTGTGTGTCGTCTGCGCTCGATAGTAGAATCCAGGGGCCGGCGGCGCAAGCCCGCCACGAGGCTAAGCGCACGCACGGCATGGTTTCTTTAACACCAAACCATAAGATAACTATAATAGTTATCTTTAAGATTCACATTCATCCTTCCAGGAACCTTCATGGCCTCAACCGAACTGTGCACCGAAGACGATATCGTGCGGCTGGTGCACAATTTTTACCGCCGGGTCCGTCAGGACGAGCTTCTAGGCCCGATCTTCGATGCCCATATCGACAATTGGGACGACCACCTGGTACGTATGGTGCTGTTCTGGTCATCGCTGCTGCTGCGCACCGGAAACTATCGGGGCACACCCATGCCGCGCCACATTGCCCTGCCTGATATCGAGGGCCATATGTTTGTGCGCTGGCTGGATCTGTTTCGCCAGACCACTGACGAGTTCGACAAGCCCGAATTCGTCGAGCGTGCCAACGAATTCGCCAACCGCGTGGCCCGCAGCCTCTGGTATGGCTACCAGTTGACGCACAACCCCGAACGCGCACCTGTGGAGTTCGACCATGCCTGAATTGATACAGATCCAGGAACCCGACGCCCCGCCCCGGGCACAGCCTTCAATCAGCGCCTTCCTCGGCCTGGGATTTCGGCCCATCTATATGGCCGGCGCCTCGTGGGCGCTGATTTCGATTGCACTATGGATCTTTGCCCCGCAATGGCTGGATGGGCCGCTGTCAGGCGTGTTCTGGCACGCGCACGAAATGCTGTGGGGCTTCATCCTGACCATTGCCGTAGGGTTCCTGCTGACCTCCAGCGCTACCTGGACGGGGATCAACCCATTGCACGGATGGCCGCTGGGCGTTCTGTGCCTGCTGTGGATGGTCGCACGCCTGGGGTTTCTGTTCGGAGGCATCGACGGGTTCAGGATTGCCTGCGTGGCCGAAGCCGCTTTCTTTGTGATTGCCGCCGTGGCGCTGGCACGGGTCATGATAAAGGGTCACAGCCGACGCAACTACGGCATTCCCCTGCTGATCCTGGGCGCGGGGGTCGCCGACATGCTGTATTTGCGCGCAGCACTCGATAACAACTACCTGGAACTCATGCGGCGCTTTGACCTGGGGCTGATCACCATGGCCATCGTCGCCCTGTTGATCGCACGCCGCGTAATCCCCTTCTTTTCCATGCGCATGGTGCCGGGCCTGAAAATCCCGATGCTGACACGCTCCGGGCACGCCCAGATGGTGGTCAGCGTGCTGGCGATCATCCTGGGACTGCTGCACCAGTCGATGACCATGGCCGTTTGCCTGGCCATCGTCGGCGTCATCAGCCTGGTTCAACTGGTGTACTGGAAACCACTGGCCGTACTGCGCAAGCCCATGCTCTGGATCCTGTATCTGGGCTACGCCTTTATCGGCATCGGCCTGCTGGCTGCCGCCGCGCAACTCAGCGGCCTGGGCACCGGGGTATTCGCGCGCAGTGCCATGCACGTGCACCTGATCGGCATGGCGGGCTTTTGCATCCTGATCATCGGCATGCTGACGCGCACTGCGCTGGGCCACCTCGGACGGCCCCTGGCGCTCGACAACAGCATGCTAGCCAGTTACTACCTGATGATCGTAGCCGTGGTGTTCCGCCTCGCGGCGCTTTGGCCGACCGCCGCCTCGGTGCATCTGCTACATGCGGCGGCGCTGGCCTGGGTCCTGGCCATGGGCCTGTATATCTGGCGTTTTACCCCCATGCTGATCCGCCCGCGCCCCGACCGGCCGACACAGCCGGCAGCAGCCAAGGCCACCATACCCGTTCGGGCACGCTAGGACCTGGTCATGCGCCTGACGAACTTAAGCGATTACGCGATGCGTCTGCTGATGTATCTGGGCAGGCATCCAGAGCGCCTGTGCACGATTGCGGAAGTCGCGCAGGCCTATGGCATATCCGAGCCGCATCTGATGAAGATCACGCACCGGCTTGCGCGCAACGGCTGGGTGCATACGGTGCGCGGCAAGCACGGCGGAATGCGGCTGGCGCACGAACCCGGGGCGATTCCCCTGGGGGCTGTGATCCGCGACACCGAGAACGATCTGGACCTGGTCGAATGCCTGGGCGCACATAGCAGCTGTACGCTGACCGGCGAATGCGGCCTGGCGCATATTGTCCAGGGGGCGCTGCAGGCCTTCATGGACCATCTGGATCAGCACACCCTCGCCGATCTGCTGCCCCCGGCACAGGCCGTCGTCGAGGCCCCCGTGCGTCTGGTCAGGTCAAATCGCAGCGTATCGTGATCGGGTGGGCACGCAGGCCCTCGATCACTTGGTCGGTGACCTCGCCGTCCACATCGGTAATGGCATAGCCGACCTTGCCGCGCGTCTGCAGCTGCTGGCTGACAATATTCAGACCGAATTCGCCCATCAGATTGCTGAGGGCACCCATGGCACCCGGCACGTTCTGATGAATATGCAGGATACGGGCCACCCCGGTCTGCTCGTGCGGTGCAATTTCCGGGAAATTCACGGCACCCTTGGTCGCGCCGCCGGCTAAATAGCGCTTGAGCTTTTCCGCGACCTCGCGCCCGATGTTTTCCTGGGACTCCTGGGTGCTGCCCCCGATATGGGGGGTGAGGATCACGTTCGAAATGCCGCGCAGCGGGCTATCCAGGGGTTCATCGCGGCTTTTCGGCTCTGTCGGAAAGACATCGATGGCCGCGCCTGCGATATGGCCGGATTTCAAGGCCCGTGTCAGAGCGGGAATATCGACCACGGTGCCGCGCGAGGCATTGATCAGGATGGAACCGGGCTTCATTGCGGCGATGGCCTCGGCGTCCATCAGGTTCGTTGTTTCCTTGCCGCCCGGCACGTGCAGGGTGACCACATCGACCTGTGAAAGGAAGCGCTTCAGCGAGCTGGTGGCATGGGCGTTGCCCAGCGGCAGCTTTGCGTCGATGTCGTGATACAGCACGCGCATCCCCGCAGCCTCGGCCAGGATGCCGACCTGTGAACCGATGTTGCCGTAGCCAATGATCCCCAGCGTTTTGCCGCGTGCCTCAAAGGCGCCTTCGGCGGTTTTATCCCAGAACCCTTCATGCACACGTGCGTTTTTCTCGGGGATGCGGCGCAGCAGCAGGATGGCCTCGCCCAGCACCATTTCGGCCACCGAGCGGGTGTTGGAATACGGCGCATTGAAAACCGGCACACCCTTCAGTACAGCGGCTTCCAGATCGACCTGGTTGGTTCCGATGCAAAAACACCCGATCGCACGCAGATCAGGCAGATCCGAGAGCAGCGCCTGGTCGAGGTGGGTGCGCGAACGAATACCCACCACATGCGCACCGCGCAGCGCTTCGCCCAACTGATCGGGCGGCAGCGCACTGGCGTACGTGACGATCTCGTCGAAGCCGGCGGCAACGAACACCTCTTTCGCGCTGGCGTGTATGTTTTCGAACAAAACGATCCGTGTCATGAAACATCCCAAGCAAAACCCTTATTGTGACGCATTTCTGACTCGCAGTCAGGGTCATCCCTGATGGCGCAAGGGTTGGATGTATAGTTGAAAGCGTATTGGGAACGCTGGCCCTGCGCCAGGCATCTATTCAGTCGTAACCGCGTGGCCTGCCTTCTTCGGGCAAGCGACGCAGGCGGCGGGCAGACCGGACCGCAACCGGAACAAGGACGCAGACAAAATGGCTAGTTACGAAACAACTCTAAAGAGCAGAAAAGACGTTGCGCGCGACACGACGGCATTTTTCTTTAACAAGCCCGAGGGCTTTTCATTCGAAGCCGGGCAGACCCTTTCCCTGACGCTGCCCAATCCGGGCGACGCCGAGCACCCGACCCAAAAGCACACGTTCTCGATCATCAGCGCGCCTTTTGAGGATCACGTGGGCATCGCCACCCGGATGCGCGACAGCGCGTTCAAGCGCGAGCTGGGCACCCTGCAACCCGGTTCAGCCGTTACATTCAGCGGCCCCTACGGAAAACTGACGCTGCCGCCCGAGGCTGCGCACCCCATCGTGCTGATCGCCGGGGGCATCGGCATTACGCCATACCTCAGCATGCTGCGCCAGGCCGCACACGGCAAACTGCCGCACG
>JAKDMO010000235.1 GCA_030452305.1 Alcaligenaceae bacterium
CTCAAGCGCCACGACTTGTCCAGCCTCGAACGCATCTATCTGGCGGGCGAGCCGCTGGATGAACTGACTGGGCAATGGGTGTCCGAGGCCCTGGGCAAACCGGTGATCGACAATTACTGGCAGACCGAAACCGGTTGGCCCATCCTGTCGGCCCAGCCCGGTGTCGAGGAGATTGAAACGCGCTTTGGCAGCCCGTCGGTTCCAGCCTATGGTTTCGACGCCAAGGTGATCGATGAGGCCACGGGCGAGGAATGCGGCCCCGGCCAGAAAGGCGTGGTTGCGATTCAGCCGCCCCTGCCGCCTGGTGCCATGAGCACGATCTGGGGCAATGACGAACGCTTCGTCCACACCTATTTCGAGTCCTTTCCCGGGCACTTGCTGTATTCCACATCCGACTGGGGTCTGGTCGACAAGGATGGCTACTGGTATATCCTGGGCCGCACCGACGATGTCATCAATGTGGCCGGGCACCGCCTGGGCACGCGCGAGATCGAGGAATCCGTGAACACGCATCCGGCCGTGGCTGAATCGGCGGTGGTGGGGGTCAGCGATCCGCTTAAGGGCCAAGAGGCCATGGCGTTTGCCGTGCTGCGCAACTCTGATGTGCTCAACGAACCGGGCGCGGACAAGCGGCTCGAGGCCGAGATCAAGCGGATCATCGAGCAGCGCAATGGTGCTGTGGCCCGACCGGCCAGGATTCATTTCGTCAATTCGCTGCCCAAGACCCGATCCGGAAAGGTGCTGCGCCGTGCGATCGTCGCCCTGTGCGAGGGCCGTGACCCGGGCGACCTGACGACCATCGAGGATCCTGTGGCACTCGAGCAGATCCAGGCTGCTCTCTGAGGCAGCGGCGCATGGCTGCCGGCGCATCCCTCAGGCCCGGCGTCACGCGCCGTGAGGTCTGGGCCTGGGCGATGTATGACTTCGCCAACTCGGGCTACACCACCGTGGTGCTCACCACGGTTTTCAACGCCTATTTCGTGGGCGTGGTGGCGGCAGGGCGCGATTGGAGCACACTGGCGCTGACAGCGGCGCTGTCGCTGTCCTACCTGATGGTGATGTTCAGCATGCCTGGCCTGGGGGCACGCGCCGACGCTCGTTCGGCCAAGCGCCGCCTGCTGTTCACCAGTACGGTCGGTTGCGTGGCGGCGACCGCAATCCTGGCCACGGTCGGACCCGGGGATGTATTTTGGGGCCTGCTCTGGATTGTGGTGTCGAACTACTTCTATTGCGTTGGCGAGTCCACGGTGGCGGCCTTTTTGCCCGGCATTGCGCGCCACGAGGCGCTTGGGCGCGTGTCGGGGTGGGGCTGGAGTTTCGGTTATTTCGGCGGTATGCTGACCTTGGGTCTGTCGCTGGTCGTGGCGTCGCGGGCCGAGGCCGACGGCCTGTCTGCCATGCATTATGTTCCGTGGATCATGGTCCTGACCGCGGGGGTATTTGCTGTGGCGGCAGTGCCGTCGTTCCTGTTTCTGCGCGAGCGCACCGAGGCCGGCCATCAGCCGGTCGAATCGTTGGTTCGTCGCCTGGTAGGTGCCTGGCGTGAAACGCGGCAGGATTTTCCGGATTTCCGGCGCTTGCTCTTGTGTGGCGCATGCTATCAGGCGGGCATTGCCGTGGTGATCACGCTGGCCGCCGTCTACGCCGCCCAGGTCATGGGCTTTGGCATGCAGCGCATCATGATGCTGGTGTTCACCGTGAATATCGCAGCGGCGGTCGGGGCCTTCGCCTTCGGCTACGTGCAGGATCGCATCGGCCACAAGCCCGCCCTGGCGCTGACCCTGGTGGGCTGGATGGTGATGGTGGTGGTGGCTTCCGTCGCAGTCGAGGTCTGGCTGTTCTGGGTCGCTGCGGGGCTCGCAGGTTTGTGCATGGGAACCAGTCAAAGCGCCGGCCGGGCCATGGTGGGGGCTCTGGCGCCTGCGCATCGGCCCGCCGAGTTCTATGCCTTGTGGACCTTCGCCATTCAATTGGCGGCAGTGATCGGCCCGCTGAGCTACGGCGTGCTGGTCTGGGTCAGTGGCGGCAATCACCGCCTGGCTCTGCTGTGCACGGGTGTATTTTTTGTCGCGGGGCTGTGGGTGCTCAGGCGCCTGGATTTCGAACGCGGCATGCAGGCACGAACTGCGGCTGCGGGGGCTGGTTCGGGTAATCGTTGAGGCCTTCCGGGCCGTCAGAATCCAGTAAGAATTCTGCAGTACGGTTGGGAAAAGAAATCAAACAACGGTAATCAATAGCAATAGGAGCGAGCAAAATCATGGCAACGGAGATTGAATCGATATTGGTCGAGAATCGGGTATTCCAGCCGCCAGAGGACCTGGTGAAGCACGCCAATGTTTCGGGGATGGCCGAGTATCAGGCGCTGTGCGATGAGGCCGAGCGGGATCCGGAAGCATACTGGACGCGCCTGGCGCGCGAGAATCTGGAGTGGACCCAGCCATTCACTCAAGCTATCGACGGGTCCGAGGCGCCGTTCTATAAGTGGTTCACGAATGGTCAGCTCAATGTGTCGGCCAATTGCCTGGACAAGCATCTGGGCACGCCGGTCGAGAACCGTACGGCGCTGATTTTTGAGGCAGATGACGGTCAGGTCACCCAGATCACCTATAAGGAACTGCACGCGCGTGTGTCGCAGTTTGCCAATGCGCTCAAGTCGCTGGGCCACAAGACCGGCGAGCGGGCGATCATTTATCTGCCGATGTCGATTGAGGCGGTGGTGGCGATGCAGGCCTGCGCGCGCTTGGGGATCATCCATTCAGTGGTGTTCGGCGGGTTTTCATCCAAGAGCATCCACGAACGCACGGTCGATGTGGGTGCGACCCTGGTCATTACGGCCGATGCACAGATGCGCGGCAGCAAGGTCATTGCCCTGAAGGATGCCGTGGACGAGGCGCTGACCATGGGCGGGTGCGAGGCAGTCAGCCATGTGATCACGTACAAGCGTGCGGATACGAAGGTGGCCTGGGACGAGTCGCGCGACCTTTGGTGGCATGACGTGATCCAGGGCCAGTCCACCGATTGCCCGCCGGTTGCGCTCGATGCCGAGCATCCCCTGTTCATTCTGTATACCTCGGGTTCGACGGGTAAGCCCAAGGGCGTGCAGCATGCTGCGGCAGGGTTTTTGCTGTGGTCGCTGATGACCATGAAGTGGACCTTCGATGCCAAACCCGATGACGTATTCTGGTGCACGGCCGACGTGGGCTGGGTGACTGGGCACTCGTATGTGGCGTACGGCCCGCTGGCCGCCGGCGTGACGCAGGTGGTGTTCGAAGGGGTGCCGACGTATCCCGATGCGGGGCGTTTCTGGCGCATGATCCAGGATCACAAGGTCTCGGTGTTCTATACGGCGCCCACGGCGATCCGCTCGCTGACCAAGCTCGCAGAGTCCGATCCCAAGGTGCATCCGGATCGCTACAACCTGGATTCCCTGCGCATCATCGGCTCGGTGGGCGAGCCCATCAATCCCGAGGCCTGGGTGTGGTACTACAAGAACGTGGGGCGCGAGCGCTGCCCCGTGCTCGACACCTGGTGGCAAACCGAGACCGGTGCGCACATGCTCACGCCG
>JAKDMO010000050.1 GCA_030452305.1 Alcaligenaceae bacterium
GCGCGATTACCCAGTCAATCAGGCGCAACAGCGCGTGGATGTGTTCGTCCGGATACTGATACTTGTAGAGCAGGCTGGCCACCTGCGTTTTCGAGGCCAGTCGCTGCATGCCTTTGCCATGGGTTTTCTGGGCCATCAGCTGTGCCATCACAATCACGGCAAACGGGTTGGTGCGGGCGCTAGCCTCGAGCTCATCCCATCGGTCGAGCCACTGCTCCAAGTATAGGACAGGGCAGGTAAATTTCACACCGTAGTTGCCGAAGCCACGGGAGTGCGTCAAAACCGACGGGCCTTTGGCCCGGGCGGTGAGGATGCACAGGCCGGTGAGCTCTGCGGGCCGGCCGTCCTTCAGGTGACGTTCGGAGGCTGGCTTGCCCTTCGTCGATTGTCCCGGGTTCGCATCGCCCTTTGCTGCTTGATGACCATCCACCAGAAACTGATCCTCGATCCGATACGAATACTGGTACATGCGCCGGGCCATGTTTCGCAAGTCTCGCTGTGTAACGTGCCCGGCCTGCACCTCGATGTGGATCAGCAGCCAGAGTTCGGGGGCCTTGATGCGCTGCAGACGTACGAGCGCCAGTTTGTCTGCCAGGCGTCGACCGTTGGCGGCGTCATAGCTGATGGCCTGCAGTTCCTTATCCAGAAACGTCGGCGCCACGGCCCAGTCGATCTGGTCGTGCAACTCGGGCTGCAGCAGTTGCAGGAACTCGCGAAAGAACAGGGCCAGGGCCTCTTTCCAAGGCGAGTCGTCGTCGGCGCGGGCGTCGTCGGCCATGTCGGGGGATCCACATTGATTGTCGATTCCCCATTCTGGCCAGTGCCGCCGCCCGCCGATATTCGTAGTGCACGCAAATATCCGTGGGTAGTTGCCCTTGGCGAATTTGGCAGAATATTCGAGGTGCTGGCGACAGATGTCACGCCCAGTTCCTGTAGCGTGGCGAGCATGGTGGTGTCTCGGCAAGGCTGTGCGATGAATTATGGACCGGGATAGTGGACTCCAGGCCCGAATCGACACCAGCGCACCGCGCGTGCTACCTCACATCCTGAACCGATCGCCAGTGGCGGGTGCTGGGCTGAGCTTTCGCTGCACCTCGCGCAACAGCCCGCTGACCTCATCGGCCAGGAACTGATCGAAGCCTGGCGCACCAATCGTGCGGGTCTGCACATCCTGGGGCAGGAAGCGGGTCATTTCACTTTTGAAGGCCGTGCCTGCGGTGATTTCGGGCAGGCGCTCGATCATGTCGAGAAGCTTCTCCTCGTATCGGCTCTCCGAATAATCCTCAATCTTACTGGCCACGAGATCCGCATCGATCTGCGCGCCCTGTTGCTTGAGCCAACGTAAATCCCAGATGTCGCGGTGACGCACATAGCGCTCGCAACTTGGCAGCGAAACCAGCTTATCGGCCGTGATCTCATCGATCGTTTCCACGCCGATCAGCACGTCGGAGTAACCATCGGGCAGGAAGCGGTAGTTACGCGCCAGGCCCTTGAGCTCACGCGTATAGGCCGGGATGCTGGCCACCTCCAGCTTGATGCGCTGACGAGGCAGGTCGGGACGCTCCGGTGCAGTCTGGATCCCAATCTGCCACTTCGACACCTCAATGCCCTCGTTGGAGCGGCCCATGGTCTGGGCACGGGGCTCCTTCACCTGGATGAGCAACCCGTAGCGCGAGCCCAGATAATCCTCTAGGCACCCCTTGATGTCACGCAACCCTTGGATGTCGAACTCGTGCCCGCCGGCAAAATCCAGATCTTCGGAAAAGCGCGGTGCGCCGTGACACAGCCTCAAGGATGTGCCCCCCTGGAAGGTGAGCGTATCGAGTAGCTTGCCCTGGGAGAGCGAGAACAGGATGTCGTAGTGCAGCAGCTCTTTTTCGATCACAGGACGCATGTGCGTGCGACCTGGCTCGTTGACACCCAGATCGACCAAGGCATGGAAAGATTCACGCATGATCATGCTCGTTCCCGATTGCGTTTATGTGAAGTATTGCGCTGGCTCGTGCTCTCTGCCAGGATTTCTTCGTAGTCATCCATATCAACCAAGTGCAGGTTGCGTCCCACGCGGCGTAAGTCGCGCAGAGCAATGTCCACTCGCGCAATGCGCAATGGCCGGTCCTCGAGATCGAGCGTATCCTCGCGCAGCCGCGTCGGGGATCGGTCGGTATGTACGAATTCGATCGTGCCATAAGGCGTATGAAATTCTCCCGAGCGGCCCGTCGTCATGAGCGTGATTCGATCGACCGGGATCTGGGAGATCACGCCGTACTCGGAGAGCGCCGATTCCAGGCTCACATAGCTCAGGTCAGCCGGCCGCAACGCGCGCGCGATCTGCTCGATGGTGTGGCCGCTGCGACTCTTGGCCGCCTCGTTTACATACACCCCACGTGCGGCACGCGTAAGCAGCCCGGCTGCGACCAGGCGCGCGAGTCCCTCGGAAAAGGTTTTCTCCGACTCGTCCGGAAAAGCCGTTCGCAGGTTTTGCCGCGTAAGGACGTACATTCCGAGGGCATCGAGCTTGCGAAGCGCTTGAATGGCATGGATCCGATTCAATTTATGTCTACACGAATACTATATGTACATAGGATATCTGTAGAGATAAAAGAAGTCAAAGTCATTTTTGCATCACTTTGCCTGGCGCTGTAAACGGCAGCCGTCCTCCCGGTGAACAGTACTCGTGGACCACCACAGCCCCACAGGGAAGCCCCCTTAGCGTCCGTCCATAAAAACTTCATCGAGCGTTTCGGCGTCCAGGATATTCAGCGACCAGGTTTCAAGTTGTGCGGAGGAGGCGGCATGGATGCGCTCTTTGGCGACTTTCGGAACTCCACCGAATTTGCGGGCCAGCAGGCGCAGCAGCAGGTCGGATTCGCCTTCAAGTTTGCCCTTCTGCACGCCTTTCTCTATAGCCAGGCGTTCGTAGCTGGGAACAAATGCCATTTTATTCTCCCTGTCGATCTTGCTCAGGGCCTGAGCAAAGATGGGTTCCAATTTAGCGGGCAGCTTCATCATCCAGTCGATGAGGCGCATCAGTGCCTGGATGTGCGCCTCCGGGTACTGGTATTTGTAGAGCAGGCTCGCTACCTGCGTTTTCGAGGCCAGCCGCTGCATGCCTTTGCCGTGGGTTTCCTGGGCCATCAATTGCGCCATGACAATCACCGCAAAGGGGTTGGTGCGACCGATGGCCTCTAACTGATCCCACCTGTCGAGCCACTGCTCCAAGTATAGGACAGGGCAGGTGAATTTCACACCGTAGTTGCCGAAGCCTCGGGTGTGCGTCAAAACCGGCGGGCCTTTCGCTCGGGCGGTCAGGATGCACAGGCCAGTGAGCTCGGCGCTCCGATCGTCTTTCATGTGATGGTAGGCGACCGAGCTGCCTTTCGTCGATGTGTCCGGATTCGAGCTGCCCTTTACCGTCCCGCCACCGCCCATCAGATACCGATCCTCGATCCGGTACGAATACTGATACATGCGTCGGGCCATATCCTTCAGGCCACGATTGGTGATCAATTGCGATCATCGTCGGCTGGTTCGGTGGGTCAAATAGAATAGAAGACTTAGAAATGGCATTTCTTTTGCTCAATAAAAAGCCCGCCTAAGCGAGCCTGAAATCTTTCTTGTGTCTATTTATAGCCTAAGCTATGATTAGGCTATACGAATAAGGAAAATCTATGTACGCGATCAACTGGTCCAATAGGGCGAAAAACCAGTTTCGCAAGATCGACCGAAAGGAACAAGGAACAATCATTGACGCAGTGGACGAACTGGAAAACTTCCCCAATACCAAAAATGTGATCGCGCTCACAAAACACGAGTATGGATACCGCATGCGAGTCGGAAACTATCGCGTGATGTTCGATGCCGACACCACGGTCAGAATCATCGAAATCCAGCGGGTTAGGAAGCGCGACGAACAAACCTATTGACAGCACCAAGGACCTCATTATGAATACCTCTCACACCATCCTCGAAGCCAACGGCAAGCCGGCATTCGTCGTGCTGCCCTATGACGAATACCTGGAACTCACTGGCGGACAGAAGCCCGCTGGTCGTATCCCTGCGGATGACACAACCCCTCATGAGGTCATGTGCTTGTGTGTAAAAAACGACTGGAGCATGATCCGCGCTTGGCGCGAACACCTCGGTCTAACGCAGGCTGAAATGGCGACACGCCTGGAAATTCGGCAGCCCAGTTATGCCGCAATGGAAGCGCCCGACGCCAAGCCCAAGAAAACAACTCGTGAACGCATCGCAACTGCGATGGGGCTGTCGCTGGAACAACTGGACTCCTAACCTAGGTGTGTAAATCCAGCAGGTTGTTCACGGCCAACGAAATCCTGGCAACGGAATCCTGGTGATGGGAGCGTGATACCCACGGATAAAATATGGTTGTTGCCATTTATTGACGGAGCCCCACATGATCACCCGTATCAAGATCGATTTCGTCTCCGACGTATCTTGTCCCTGGTGCGCGGTAGGGTTGAACTCGCTGGAGCAGGCATTGTCCAGGGTTGAGGGCGAGATCGAGGCGGAGCTTCATTTCCAACCCTTCGAACTGAACCCGGACATGCCGCCCGAGGGGCAGGATACCGTCGAGCGTCTCTCGCGCAAGTACGGTATGACGCCTGAACAGGTGCGGCACAACGGCGAGCTCATCACGGCGCGTGGCCTTGAGGTCGGCTTCACGTTCAATATGGACAAGCGCACGCACACCTACAACACCTTCGATGCGCACCGACTGCTGCACTGGGCTGGCCTTGAAGGCCATCAATTAGCCTTGAAGCATGCGCTTTTGAAGGCGTATTTCACTGATGGCGAGAACCCCAGCGATCACGAGACCCTGATCAGGCTATGCCGCGAGTCGGGGCTGAACCAGGATCGTGCGCGCGAGATCCTGGGCTCCAACCAGTACTCGGCCGAAGTACGAGCCCGCGAACGTTTTTACACCCAGCAGGGTATCGATTCCGTCCCTTCCATCATCCTGAATGACCGACATTTGATCCAGGGCGGCCAAGCTCCCGAGACCTTCGAGCAAGCACTACGGCAGGTTGCTGATGACGGGTGAATCGACCAAAAACCTCTAGCGGCAGATGCCGGAAAACACACCTCAGGCAAGCACCCCGCGTGGGCTGGCGCTGCTCGCTACCGTCCCGGTAGTCGATCCGGTGGGCTACCTGGAGACCGGCTGGATTACTCGTGTTGTCCGTTCAGAAAGACCTCGTCGAGCGTCCGGGCGTTGTCGGCCATGGGGGATCCACATTGATTGTTGATCCTCTATTCCGGCCAAGTCCGCCATCCTTCATGCCCGAAATGTACCGTCGTACGGGGCGGTCGGATGCGTTGCTGGACGCTTTTGGGACAGGGCCAAATTTACAAACCTACGATGCCAGTTCGCGCAATATTCCCGGGTGACGCTCGGCCACGGTAATGAGGGTCTGAGCTGCGCCCGAAGGCTTTCGGCGCCCTTGTTCCCATTCCTGCAGCGTCCGTACCGATACCCCCATCAGGCCTGCGAACTGCGCTTGCGACAACTGGGACCGCAAGCGGGCCTGCGCCACCGGCGAGTGCACCACCGTCCCTTTTCCAGCTTTCATTTGGCGAACAGAAGCCAGCAGCTTTTCCCCAAGCTCCGTGCCGGTCATGCTTTCAAGTTTGGTCACGTTCAAGCTCCTCTTTAATGGCTCTAAGCAGGTGCGCCGGAATATTGCCCCGTACCGATTTGGCGTAGATCACCAAAAGGTGTATGACGCCATATTCAAGCCGATTGTAGTAAAGTCGAAATGAGTTGTTGTACGCGGTTGTCGGCCATGGCGGATCCACATTTATTGTCGATCCTTCATTTGGCCACAGTCATCGCTCGCCGATATTCGTAATGCGGAAAAATGTCCGTGGGTAATTATGCCTGTCGAGCTCATTCAAGGTGCGTCCGGCGGACACCGACCAGAGTAAACACCCGGCCTGCCTTGCAATTACCAATCCAGTTTTTTACGGTACGCGGGCGCGTCGATCTCGCTCGCATGCAGCACTGTTCAGCGACAATTAACTTGACCGGTCAGCGACAACTATCTTGGCCGGTTGATCTGATAGGGTTCGACACTGCAAATCGGAGGATGCGCGGTGTCGGGCAAACGAATCACAGATCAACAAGCCAGGTTATATATGACGCTCCGAAAGGACAACACCCAAGCGGTGGCTGCCGCTAAAGCCAGCATATCGGTATGCTTTGAATCAGCCATGAATTGACCCTCTGGTAGTCGGTTGGTGGTTAGGCGCTTGTCAGGGCTGCTACCCCGGCCTGCGCCGCCTCTTGAATACTACTACCCCTGCTTCGCCGGCGGCCACTGCTGACGCGCATGCAGCACACGCAAGATGCTGATCTGCGTCTTGGTGGCGCGGTACACGATCACGTAGTTAGGCGTCGCAACGATTTCATGGGTGCCGCGTATTCGCCCCGGTTTGTGCCGAATGGTGCCGCTTGCCGCTGTGTGTGCCTTGTCCTCAAATACCGCATCCTGCTTGAGCGCCGCTGCCAAGTTGCCCGACTCCGTGATGTGCTGCGCGACCCGCTTACGGTCATTTTGCGCCCGTGTTCTCCATACCAAACGCATCAGCGGCTGGCCTCTTTCCCAAGCCTGGCAAAGAAATGCTGCATATCCGCATGAGCTTCTTCATCGGCCAATTCAGGGCTGGGGTCGTCCAGCTCCTTTTGCACTTCCGCACGGAACCACTTGTCATAGGCGGCCGCTTCATGCGCCCGCTTTAATGCGACCGTACGATCGGGCCGCTTGGCCGTGGTGGGCGCCGCTTGGTCGTAGTTGGCCGTGTCCACGTCGAACTGTGTAAGGCCCATATCTTTCAGGTAAGAGGCCAGCGTTTCAAAGCGCCGCCACACTCGGACAGTTCGCGTGTTCTTCGTGGCCAAAGGCCGCTCGTGCATGCCGTACTTGACTATGATGGCCCAGCCGCCAGGCTGGCCCACGACATGCGCAGCGCGTACCACGCCCGCCTCGACCAGGCGCGATAGGGTGCTGTGGTCAATGGTATCGGTCGCCATGTCCTTACCTCACTTCGTTGATAGGTTTCGGGGTTTTTCAACTGTAATACAGTTCCTAGTTTATTATAAAACGGGAATCTAGCTTTTATCCACCGGGGCAATGACTGAACAAAAGACCTGTTACACGACTTTTGACTCATTGAATTTCTCTAAGCCAAGGATGGTGTAGACATTAGGTTGGCTCCCCAATTTCACGCGGGGTTCGTGACTGACATGAAGCAACTTGTGGCTATACAAAATATCTAGCGCCGAACGTATATGTGATCGTTGTATGCCTAACTCTGAACAGAAAAAGTCATAGGGCATAGTTATGTGGACGCTGTCATTTTTCCGAAACGACAACAGCAAGAGGTAAATCTTAAGTGCTGTGAGAGGAACGATGCCTCGGTTGGGAATGGTAGATAGGTTCCTCTTAAGACGATCTACAGGCAGCTTGGTCCAGTACGAGTCGTCCGGGCGTTCGGTCAGGGTGTACTCATTAGCATGGCCACGGTCAATTTCTACGACGTCCACCGTCTCTAAGAGCTTAATGCCTCGCTGCACCATGGGTCTCGATAAGCCTGTGAAGTCTTCCAGCTCACTGATAGAGATGCGTCCACGACGTGAATGAAAATCAATCACCACTGATATCCCGATCACACATTTCAACGCGGCAATACTTGTTCCAACCTCGCTTCCCCCCCGGAAAACCTTACGAAGGAAATTGTGGCGTATCCACCAGCTGGGTAACTTACTAAAGCGCAAGCTCATTGATTTTTTTCCTTAGTAAGAGCGTTGCAAATAGAACGCACACACTGCGCTACTACGAGCAACGCAACTACGCTAACTAAGGCAATAAGAACGATAGGACTGTCGATATTTGAAAGCGTTGAAATGATGATTGACCAAGACATGCTGACTCCGATGGGATATGTAATTGAAGCCAGAATAGCCATAGTTTTCCATCTAATCTAGATTGGGTGTTTCTTAAAAAGACGTAGTTTTTTAAGAAAATCCATTTTTTATCATGTAGTTACGAAAATTTTACTAATGTAATATGAATACTTTTTTAGTTAATGGCAAGGCGTTTTAGCTAGTAAATTGGTTAATGGCAGATTACCTACACAGTCCAACTTAGTAAATGGGAAGGCCAATTTTCATGAAAATCAAAAAAGTGGTGGACGCTAGTCTGGCAAACCGGCTACGAAATCCGTTAACACTTCCCTGATGGTTTTTTGGGGAATGCTCGTGTGTGGCCCTGGTGCGGTGGCCTGCAACCCCATCACGGCCATCAGGCGCCGGTTGACTGCCTGACCATGACGCTGCAAATGCGCGCACATCTGGCGGCTGCCATAAGAGGGCGTCTTCAGGTACTGCCGGTCAGTCTCGTCCATGAGAGCAAGGTTCTCCTCACTCTGGCCCTTGGGCTTATAGTAGAGCCCGGCACGGCTCACCGCCAAAAGCCGGCACTGGCGCGCGATGCTCAGTTGCTTGCTGATCCGGTCAATCATCTTGCGCCTCTCGCAAAGGCGGGATGCAGTCGAAACCAGGGAAAATTTCCGACTGGCACTAGACGTCATGATCGCTTTTGGAACTGTTGGTACCGCTGCGGCTGCCGTAGTTGTCCCGCTGTACCAGAACTGGGATAGACGCAAGGAACAACAACACAACCAGTTACTGGCTGATTGGGCTCTTGCTGAGGAGGTACATCGTCTCAGCGCTAGGCTAGTGGCGATTGGAAATACTATGAAGGACCCGCTGGGACTGCCATCCGAGGTCGAAATGGTTAACTTGCAATCCCAGTTGAGCATTGCCAAGCAGACGACTAAGGATCGCGTGGGTCTATTGATCGTCGGTGATTTGCTAAACGAAGCCGTGGCGCTCCTTGGCATTCGTGTTCGCTACGACAACCTGGCTACGCGAACGGATGCGGTGGGCCTCGCCTTTTATGCGAGCACAAGCGGATCATTTACAGATGAAAGGGTGGAACGCTTGGAATCGTTGCATAAACAGACTTACCGATGGATAGCGAGGATCATCTCGCAGTTCGATGCACTGGGACTTGATGCACCGGGCGTCGTTAAATGTGCCGGGTCGGCTTCTATCAGTGTGTCTGCGTCCGCGGACGGAAGGGTTCAGCGCAGCTAGCTCGTTAGCGTTGGTCAAAGAGCTGATTGTTCACCGGCTAAACCTCCGTGAGCACCGCTCTCCAGCATAGCAAAAAGAAACACATCTCCATCTCCCATGGTGTATCATCGCGTTCAACGCTTGAACACACTATTTTGCGCTTGCTGATCGTCATACAGCACGGCGGTAGCGTGCCCGAAACAGCACTTGAAGTCTAGCCGATATCCGTCTAATGGCCATATGGCAATGCACCGAGCTAAACCCCTCCCGACCCGATTACACAGCGAACCTTTAATCGATGCGATCTTCGAGATGCATTTTACGGGCGCGTCGGCGGCACAGATATTGCCTGGATATCTTTTTTCCAGGCTAGAGGGTGACAAGCATATTGAGCCGTTAGCGATCGGCAGTATCCCTGCAGAGGTCCGGCGTCAGGATCAGGGTCTGGCAGATCAACCAACGCTGCGTATGCTTTGGGATCGATACATCTTGATTTTTGGCGATAGTATATTCGGGGTGGCGTGCAGACTGCCCTATCCCGGCTGGCAGGCATTCCGGTCAAATATTATGTCTCTTGCTGCCCATGTGATCGAGTCGGGGGTTGTGACTCAGGTTTCCAGGTTTAATTTACGGTATCTGGATTTGATCGACGGCGAACAGCCCGCTGAACTGAACGAGAATCTCGATATGGAACTGGCCTTAGGGGGCACGTCTCTGAAAGACAATCCGTTCCAATTCCAGTCAATAATAGAACTTGGTGGTTTCGTGCATCGCGTTGCGCTCACATCGCCTGCCGAGATGATTGTTGGCGAAGCACGGGCACATAGGCGCGGCTTGTTGATCTCGGTCGATACGCCCATCGAACAACCATGCGAGGCTGTAGCGTTTGTCGGTATGCTGGATAGTCAGCTGGATCAAGTGCATACTGCAAATAAGAAAACCTTTTTCGCCTGCCTGACCGAGGCGGCCGTACAGGCAATGGGGCCCAAATATGATCAGCAATAGTGCGTCCTCTGTAAAAATGTCCAGTCCTGCGAATTGGGTGGGTACTGATCTGTCGGGATCAGTGTTTACTCAGAATTCTTTTTTTTCCTATGGTGACGGCTTGGCTGGTCGGGCAAGGATGACCTGGTCGATTGCATCCCAGAAGTCCAATCCTACGGTAGAGCGTCTCAGGGATGAAATTGCACATTTCGAGTCGAATTATCGCGACGGGTGGGATGGGCCAGGCACGCATGGCCCTACCAAAGAAGCTGTGGGGGCGATTCGTCTGGCCCTGGACGCTATACCGTCGGGCATTGTTTTACCGAAAACCATGCTGTCGCCCAGCGGTGATATCGGCTTGTATTGGGACTTTGCAAACGAAGGGTATGCCGATCTCAACGCCGATGCACAGGGCTGCCTGAGCTTCTTCTCCCGCGATTGCAAGGGGGGCGAACAGTTCGAGACAGTCCCATCCATCCTGCTTGGCGCTCAGTGGTACTGGGCTCGGGTGGGGCGCCTCAGCAACCAAGGTAATCGGGCCGCCTGATAGCGATGTCGGATTGTCAGGAATTTTTCCAGCGGCATGCTGTCGGCGGTTCGTTAAGCAGGGAACTACAACAGCTTGACGCGGAAATCCAGTTTGCCTGGGAGGCCGTCACGGCCTCTGTTCATTCCCCGTGTTCAGTCCGGGATGACGAACAATTGGCGCGGCAGGTGCTAGACCCTGCTTTTTTTGACGCCGCTACGGGCGAGCCAAAACCGACGCTTTTTGAGGATACGAGTTCGCGTGGCGCGTCCACGAATCGAAGGCAGTATGTCTCGGATCAGCAGTTGCATGCCAGGGGTATCGAGCGGGCTGCCCAAGCCACCGCTCAGAGTACCCGCCCCAAGACCTACATCGGCTTTGTATCCGTGGGCGCAAGGGACGTGCGAAGCATTACGACTGAGCTGAATGGCGCGCCATGCCGCGCCTTTGGTGTGTACGATACCGCCCAGGAATCGGATCCGTCGCATGCGGACATCTGCCAATTGATCCGGGGACGTGCAGCCGCACGCAGTGTACGCAGTCAACTCTATCAACTTGCAAAGGGCACCCTGTGTCGGCCTGATCACACACAGTAACTGCTCTTTCTCCCGCTGCAGGTGGCGGGATGCACTGGCCTTTTCCTAGGAAACACCCACCCTCATGGTGTATCATCGCGTTCAACGCTTGAACACACTATTTCGCGCTTGCTGACCGCCACACAGCACGGCGGTAGCGTGCTTGAAACAGCACATGAAGTCTAGCCGCAGCCAAGCCGAACTGCTAGGATTCACGATATCCGCCTAATGGCCATCTGGCAATGCACCAAGCTAAACCCCTCCCGACCCGATTACACAGCGAACCTTTAATCGATGCGATCTTCGAGATGCATTTTACGGGCGCGTCGGCGGCACAGATATTGCCTGGATATCTTTTTTCCAGGCTAGAGGGTGACAAGCATATTGAGCCGTTAGCGATCGGCAGTATCCCTGCAGAGGTCCGGCGTCAGGATCAGGGTCTGGCAGATCAACCAACGCTGCGTATGCTTTGGGATCGATACATCTTGATTTTTGGCGATAGTATATTCGGGGTGGCGTGCAGACTGCCCTATCCCGGCTGGCAGGCATTCCGGTCAAATATTATGTCTCTTGCTGCCCATGTGATCGAGTCGGGGGTTGTGACTCAGGTTTCCAGGTTTAATTTACGGTATCTGGATTTGATCGACGGCGAACAGCCCGCTGAACTGAACGAGAATCTCGATATGGAACTGGCCTTAGGGGGCACGTCTCTGAAAGACAATCCGTTCCAATTCCAGTCAATAATAGAACTTGGTGGTTTCGTGCATCGCGTTGCGCTCACATCGCCTGCCGAGATGATTGTTGGCGAAGCACGGGCACATAGGCGCGGCTTGTTGATCTCGGTCGATACGCCCATCGAACAACCATGCGAGGCTGTAGCGTTTGTCGGTATGCTGGATAGTCAGCTGGATCAAGTGCATACTGCAAATAAGAAAACCTTTTTCGCCTGCCTGACCGAGGCGGCCGTACAGGCAATGGGGCCCAAATATGATCAGCAATAGTGCGTCCTCTGTAAAAATGTCCAGTCCTGCGAATTGGGTGGGTACTGATCTGTCGGGATCAGTGTTTACTCAGAATTCTTTTTTTTCCTATGGTGACGGCTTGGCTGGTCGGGCAAGGATGACCTGGTCGATTGCATCCCAGAAGTCCAATCCTACGGTAGAGCGTCTCAGGGATGAAATTGCACATTTCGAGTCGAATTATCGCGACGGGTGGGATGGGCCAGGCACGCATGGCCCTACCAAAGAAGCTGTGGGGGCGATTCGTCTGGCCCTGGACGCTATACCGTCGGGCATTGTTTTACCGAAAACCATGCTGTCGCCCAGCGGTGATATCGGCTTGTATTGGGACTTTGCAAACGAAGGGTATGCCGATCTCAACGCCGATGCACAGGGCTGCCTGAGCTTCTTCTCCCGCGATTGCAAGGGGGGCGAACAGTTCGAGACAGTCCCATCCATCCTGCTTGGCGCTCAGTGGTACTGGGCTCGGGTGGGGCGCCTCAGCAACCAAGGTAATCGGGCCGCCTGATAGCGATGTCGGATTGTCAGGAATTTTTCCAGCGGCATGCTGTCGGCGGTTCGTTAAGCAGGGAACTACAACAGCTTGACGCGGAAATCCAGTTTGCCTGGGAGGCCGTCACGGCCTCTGTTCATTCCCCGTGTTCAGTCCGGGATGACGAACAATTGGCGCGGCAGGTGCTAGACCCTGCTTTTTTTGACGCCGCTACGGGCGAGCCAAAACCGACGCTTTTTGAGGATACGAGTTCGCGTGGCGCGTCCACGAATCGAAGGCAGTATGTCTCGGATCAGCAGTTGCATGCCAGGGGTATCGAGCGGGCTGCCCAAGCCACCGCTCAGAGTACCCGCCCCAAGACCTACATCGGCTTTGTATCCGTGGGCGCAAGGGACGTGCGAAGCATTACGACTGAGCTGAATGGCGCGCCATGCCGCGCCTTTGGTGTGTACGATACCGCCCAGGAATCGGATCCGTCGCATGCGGACATCTGCCAATTGATCCGGGGACGTGCAGCCGCACGCAGTGTACGCAGTCAACTCTATCAACTTGCAAAGGGCACCCTGTGTCGGCCTGATCACACACAGTAACTGCTCTTTCTCCCGCTGCAGGTGGCGGGATGCACTGGCCTTTTCCTAGGAAACACCCACCCTCATGGTGTATCATCGCGTTCAACGCTTGAACACACTATTTCGCGCTTGCTGACCGCCACACAGCACAGCGGTAGCGTGCCCGAAGAGGGCACCGCACACACCACCTCATGTCAGACACCCCCCTGCGCGACGAATCCCACCTTAAGGTCCTGCGCCTGCTCGAAACCGACCCGGGCTTGAGCCAGCGCGAGCTGTCTGAGGCGCTGGGGGTCAGCTTGGGCAAGACCAATTATTGCATTCGTGCTCTGCTGGACAAGGGGCTGATCAAGATGCAGAACTTCCGGAACAACCAGAACAAGCTGGCCTACGCCTACTTGCTGACTCCGGCGGGGATCGCGGCCAAGGCAGACCTGACCGCCCGGTTTCTGAAGCTGAAGCTGCGGGAATATGAAACCCTGAAGCGGGAAATCGAACAGCTGCGGCGCGATGTACGAAATCATGCGACAGACACGGCGCAGCAAATAGAGGAAACCTAGATGAGTGGACCAAGCGCAACTCCGTCCACCTTAGAGCTCATCCGCGGGTTCTGGGCGCACTTGGGCGTGCG
>JAKDMO010000236.1 GCA_030452305.1 Alcaligenaceae bacterium
TCGGGCTCCAGGGCCAGGACGTCTTTGGCGGGGGTCATTGCCGGCACCAGGGTAATGCGACACCCGCGCTCGACAAGCAGGCGCAGGATATTGGACTTGATCCCGTAGTCATAGGCGACGACATGGAAGCGGCCATCGGCATGCCGGCTGAAGCCCTGGCCGAGTTTCCAGACGCTCTCGACCCATGTTCCGGTTTCCTTGGTAGAGACGGACTGAGCCAGATCCTGACCCGCCATGCCACCGAAGCCGCGTGCGAGCTCGACCGCGCGTTCGGTGTCCTCGCCCGTCAGGATGCAGGCGCCCTGCGCCCCATGCTCGCGCAGGATGCGTGTGAGCTTGCGGGTATCCACCCCGGAAATCGCGACGATTCCGTGCGACTTCAGATAATCAGGCAGGGATTGCGTCGCGCGGTAGTTTGACACGCGCTCGGGGCAGTCGCGAACCACGAGGCCGGCAGCGTGTACCGAGCCGGATTCGACGTCTTCTTCGTTGACACCGGTGTTACCGATGTGTGGATAGGTTAGGGTGACGATCTGGCCATCGTAGCTGGGATCCGTCAGGATTTCCTGATAGCCGGTCATGGCGGTATTGAACACGATTTCGGCCGTGCTGTACCCGTCCGCCCCGATCGATACGCCCTTGAAAACAGTTCCGTCAGCCAAAGCGAGCACGGCGGGAGGGCGGCCTGTGACCCCCTGTGGAAAGATTGACGGCAGCAAAGTAAACCCCGGATGTAAAGTCGAAATTCAAACTTTCCTATTATACAGTGTCGCGTCCGGGCGCCCTGCCCCGGCAAATCGACTACATTAGGATTTCGTATTCCAAACCCCTTGATTCATCCCTATGACGAACCAACTTGAATCCCTGCGCGCCTATACCACCGTCGTTGCCGACACGGGCGATGTCCAGGCGATGCGCACCTACCGGCCCACCGATGCGACCACCAATCCCTCGCTGATCCTGAAGGCGGTGCAACTGGACGCCTACCGGCCATTGCTGGAAACAGTCCTGCGCGATCACCCTGATGCCGGGCCCGCGACACTGACGGACCATCTGCTGATTGCCCTTGGATGCGAGATTCTGCGTATCATCCCGGGGCGCGTATCCACAGAAGTCGATGCGCGCCTGTCATTCGATACCCAGGCCAGCATCGAACGGGCGCGGCGGATCATCGGCCTGTATGCGCAGCAAGGCATCGGGCGCGACCGCGTCCTGATCAAGCTCGCATCCACCTGGGAAGGTATTCAGGCTGCACGGATCCTGGAGTCCGAAGGCATTCACTGCAATATGACCCTGTTGTTTTCCCTGCCCCAGGCCTTGGCCTGCGCTCAGGCCGGGGCCACGCTGATCTCGCCATTTGTGGGCCGCATCTACGACTGGCATAAAAAGGCGGCAGGCGCGGAATGGGACGAGTCCGCACGCTCAGGGGCCAACGATCCGGGTGTGGAATCGGTCGAGCGCATCTACCGCTACTACAAGGCCTACGACATCCCGACCGAGATCATGGGGGCAAGTTTCCGCAATATCGGCCAGATCCGTGCACTGGCCGGCTGTGATCTGCTGACCATCAGCCCGGAACTCATGGGCCAACTTGCCGCCGACACGGAACCGCTATCCACACGCCTGACTGTCGAGTCCGCCAAGGCACAGCCGCCTGAATGGATGGCCAGCAACGAGGTCGCGTTCCGGACGGAACTGAACCAGGAGGCGATGGCCACCGAAAAGCTGGCCGAAGGCATTCGGGTGTTTACAGCCGATGCGCTGAAACTCGACGCCTTGCTGGCTGCACCCCGCACAGCTTAGGCGCACGGGCCGCGCCGGCGCTAGAGTCCCATTGGATTAGTTGTGCACCGAGTCGGATGCATGGGCTTGCCAGGCAAGGCGCAAACCACAGCGATAGCAGTGGCTATCGCGCGGATTTGCAACGCAGTATGGCGAGTCCAGGCGCCGACGCGCTCAGCCTGGCCGGCGCTCCATCATGGCCCAGGCGATGGTGCCTGCATCCACATATTCGAGTTCGCTGCCGCTGGGCACCCCGCGTGCCAGGCGCGTCACCGACAGGCCACGCGCACGCAGCATATCGGCCAGATAATGCGCTGTGGTCTCGCCTTCCGCGGTGAAATTCGTCGCCAGCACGACCTCGGTGACGTGGCCGTCAGCCGCGCGATCAATCAGCCGCGAGAACCCGAGCTGGTCAGGGCCGACACCTTCGAGGGGCGCCAAACGTCCCATCAATACGTAATACAAGCCGTGATAGCCGTGACTGGCCTCGATCATATTCTGGTCGGCAGGCGTTTCCACAATGCACAACAACGAGGCGTCGCGCTCGGGATCGGCGCAAGTCCGGCAAATCGGCTGGTCGGAAAAGGAATTGCAGCGCTCGCAATGCTGCAGAGTGTCCACGGCCGACTCCAGGGCCTCGCCCAGCCGGCGCGCACCGGTGGGATCATGCTGCAACAGGTGGTAGGCCATACGGCGCGCAGACCGGATCCCCACACCCGGCAGGCAGCGCAAGGCCTGGACCAGGGCACGCAGCGGCTCGGGTTCGGGCAGACCGGGTTCCATCATCAGAACGGCAGCTTCATCCCGGGCGGCAGCGACATGCCGGCCGTCACATCGGCCATCTTTTCCTGGGAGGTGGCCTCGGCCTTGCGAAGGGCGTCGTTGAATGCCGCAGCCACCAGATCCTCGACCATATCGCGATCGTCATCAAACAGGCTCGGGTCGATGACGACGCGCTTGACGTCGTGCTTGCAACTCATGGTGACCTTGACCAGGCCGCCACCTGCAGCGCCCTCGACAGTGATGTCGGCAAGGGCATCCTGAGCCTTTTTCATGTTTTCCTGCATCTGCTGGGCTTGACGCATCAAACCCGCGATCTGTCCTTTCATCATGAAGCATCCATCCTGAAAAACAAACTGGAAAGTGGCCAACTATACCGCAGGCGGGCGGATAGAGTCGGGTACAACACGTGCATCAAAATCATGCATCAATGCGCGCACGACATCGTCGTCACGCACAGCTTGTTCGGCGCGTTCCTGGCGCTCGGCACGGACGCTTTCCCCAACTGCATACGCCGTGTCCTCACCCGTATCGCCGACCTCTACTGCAAGCTGCACCACCTGGCCGAAATGCTCGGACAGAACCGTGCGCAGGCGATCCCGCCCGGTGCCTTCCGCAAATGAACGGATTGCCACCCTGAGTCGAATTTCATTGCCACGTCCCGACACCCATTCGCTGTTGAGCGCCAGTTCGGCGGCCGTGCCACTGAGCGGCAAAGACTGGGCCAGCGCGGGCCAATCCTGCGCCCGAACGTCTTCGGGCCACGGAAGCGGGGCTGCCTGAGGTGAGGCACGTGAAGCGGGTGCTGCAGCGGCAATGGTAGAAGACGCAGGCAGATCGTCGTACTCGTCTACCAGGACCATGCCGGCATCGTCGTCTGTGGGATCGGATACATCGTCCTCCCACGCAGCAGGCCCCTCGATTTCATCGGACACGGGTGCGGCAGGCTCGGTGGGGGCGGGCTCGATTGCCGCGGGGGCGGCGGCTGTGGGTT
>JAKDMO010000237.1 GCA_030452305.1 Alcaligenaceae bacterium
TGGTGGAGGTAAGCGGGATCGAACCGCTGACCTCTTGCATGCCATGCAAGCGCTCTCCCAGCTGAGCTATACCCCCAATCAAGGTCTTCAATAACGAAGAAGCGAGATTATGCCTTAAATAAATTTCCTGTGCAAGTTGGCGAAGGCTGAGAATCAGCGGGTAACATTTGTTAATCTGGTTTACAGTTGGGCCTGTAGATATTCGGTTGAAAAATAGTATGGCACGTACGGATGCTCCGCATCGAACTTCTCGTACGCCCCGCGGGCTGGGCTTTGCTTCGGCTGTGTTTTTTGCACTGGCGCTGGTGTTCGCCATCAGCAATTTTGTGGTGGTGTACACCCTGGTCAATCGGGTCGCCTCGCTTTCATCCGGGGTAGAGTCCGTGAACCGCCTGCGCCGGCTTGGTCCGCTGATCGCAGTGCAGGCCATGCGCCTGACGGATGGGGCCTATATCCAGACCGCGCAGCTCAGCCGCAATATCGATACCTTCGAGCGCACGCTGCAGGCTCTGGATCGGGGGGGTGTGGTCGAGGGGCACGAGGTCATGGCGCTGCGCGCCCCCGAGATGCGCAGCAGGCTTGCCGAGGCCGCGCATGTCTGGGAAACGCTCCGCAGCCGCGTGCAGGCGGTATTGCTCGACAGCTATTCGCGCAGTGCCCATGCCGATGACCCCGACCAACAGAGCCGGCAGGCGGTGCTGCGCCAGTGGATTGCCGACGATGCCGCCAGTGTGCTGGGGGCGGCCGAGGCACTGAGCCGTCAGGCGGAACATAATGTGGATTCCCTGTATCAGCAGTCGCGCAACTATGCGCTGCTGCTGATGCTGGCCGATGCGGTGCTGCTATTGCTTGGGTATCTGGCCGTGCGGCGCTGGGTAGTGTGGCCGTTGCGTGCGCTGCACCATGCCTCGCATGAGCTGGTGGTGGGGAATTACGGGGCCCGAATCGACTACGACGGGCCTTGGGAGCTTGGCAGTGCGGCCGGCGCATTCAATCTCAGCATGCAGCGTATCCAGGGCCTGCTCGAGGCTGCGCGGGCGGACCGTATTGATCTGGAACGCTCTGACACGATATTCCGGGGCCTGGCAGTCAATTCGATGGTCGGGATCTATCTGGCCCAAGACGATCGTTTCAGTTTTGTCAGCCCCAAGATGGCCGAGATATTCGGCTATACCGCCACTGAAATGATCGAGACCCTGCCTGTATTGGGAATTATTGCGCCGCGTGAACGCTATCTGGTGGCAGAGCTGGTGAAGGCCAGCCTGGGGCGCAAGGACGGCACCGTGCGCTACGAGCGGCGTGGCCGCAAAAAGGACGGCACCCAGATCGATATTGAGGTCTTTAGCTCTACTGTGAATGTCGGGGGCCAGGTCTCGATCATCGGGATCGTTCAGGACATCACCGAGCGCAAAATGGCCGAGAGCTCGGCGCAGCTGGCCACCATTGCATACGAGAACAGCAGCGAGGCGATTGCGGTCACGGATGCCGCAGGCGTGGTCATCGACGTGAATCCTGCGTTTTCGCGCATCACCGGATACTGGGAGGACGAGATCCGGGGCGAGGTGCTGCCGCTGCTTCGGCCGGGCCGCCACAATGTCGATTTTTTCGATGCAATGTGGCATGCGATCAATACGACAGGCCGCTGGGAGGGCGAGTACTGGGGCCGACGCAAATCCGGCGAAGAATATGCCGAGCGGGTCATTGTGGATACTGCATGGAATCACGACGGCTCGGTGAACTGCCGCGTCGCCATGCTGGGCGATGTGACGGAAAAAAAGCAGGTCGAGGCCGATGTCTGGCGGCAGGCGCATCATGATCCGCTGACCGGCCTGCCCAATCGCCAGTACTTTGCAGAACGCCTGGAGCAGGCCCTGCGCAATTGCGATGGCGGACAGCGGCTGGCCCTGCTTTTCCTGGATCTGGACCTGTTCAAGGAAATCAACGATTCGATGGGCCATGCCATCGGCGATCTGCTGCTGGTCGAGGTGGCGCGACGGCTGCGCGACTGCGTGTCGGGCAGCGGCTTTGTCTCGCGCCAGGGCGGCGACGAATTCACCCTGATCGTCGAGGGTGTCGAGGGTCGCACGCAGATTGATGACCTGGCTGCCGCAGTCATGCACAGCATCACGCGGCCTTACCATCTGGGTGGCGAGCTGGTGCATATTTCAGTCAGTATCGGCGCCGCCATGTATCCCGAGGATGCCCTGGATCAGGACACACTGCTGCGACACGTCGATCTGGCCATGTATGCCGCCAAGGATGCCGGGCGCAACCGTTATTGCTACTTTGACCAGACCATGCATGAACGCGCGCAAATGCACCAGGATCTGTTGCGTGGTCTGCCCATGGCACTGGCCGACGAGCAGTTCTTTCTTTTGTATCAGCCCATTTATTCGATGCGTACCGGCAGGATCGTCAAGGCCGAGGCGTTGTTGCGCTGGAATCACCCGGAATTCGGCGTGGTGCAGCCTGTGGATTTCATCCCCTTTGCCGAGGACCGGCAATTGATCAATCGCCTGGGCGACTGGGTCATGATGCGCGCTGCCGGCCAGCTTGCGCAGTGGCGCCAGACCTGTCGGACCGGGATGCAGGTGACGGTGAATGTGTCCCTGACGCAGTTGGCGGCCGGCGCTGCCGATCCGAGCCGTTGGCTGGGGCAATTGCAGGCCCTCGGTCTGCGGCCCGATAGCATCATGCTGGAACTGACAGAGCGGTCCCTGACCGGGCGGTCGCGGGCCGGGGTGGATGACGGCATGGTGCAAATCCTGCAGGGCCTGCGCGAGGTCGGCATGCGTATTGGTCTGGATGATTTTGGGGTGGGGATGTCTTCGCTGTCGTTCATGGGGGCACTGCCGATTGACTACATCAAGCTCGACAGCGTGTTTACCCAGCACATCGTGGCGGACTCCAATGCCCTGGTGGTCTGCGAGGCCATCATTTTGCTGGCGCATAAACTAGGCCTGAAGGTGATCGCCGAGGGTGTGACGACGGCCGAACAGCACGAATTGCTGTGCCAGGCCGGCTGCGATTCCGGGCAGGGGTATTGGTATGGCGCCCCGATCGAGCCTGCGATGCTTCAGCTCAAGCTCGAGTCGGGCGAAGGTATCCCCGAGGGGGAAACTGCGTGAACGAGACGACCGTATCCCGGCCGCGCCGCCCGGCGCGGCGCACTTGGCTACAACGTCAGCATGACCGCAGCCTGGGCAGCAAGGCGGCCTTCGTGTTCGTGGTGGTGTTCGCCCTGGCTGCGGCGAATATTGTGACCGTGAGCCGGATTTTCGGAAATCTGGACGATGTGGCGGCTACCGTCAGCGTGGCCGGCAAGCTGCGCATGCTCAGCCAGAAGATCGCGTATTCGGTCGCCCTGGCCAGCACCGGGGATTTGTCCATGATGAGCCAGGCGCGGCGGGATATCGATGATTTCGGGCACGCCTGGCGGGCGCTGGGCGAGGGGGCCGACGCATTTGGCATGAAGGTGCGCTTGTTGAAGGGCTCGTCGCGCGCGGATCTGGCGCGCGTCGATGCCATCTGGA
>JAKDMO010000238.1 GCA_030452305.1 Alcaligenaceae bacterium
CTCGGCCTGCCACCGGCATATTCGTACCCAGTGTGAGGCCTTGCTGGATCTGGCCCAGAATCTGCCCCACTACGTCGATCAGGGCACGGCGCCCGGTCTGGCGCGCAGCATTCTGCATGAGCTCGATACCTGGATGGCGCGGCACCATGCGGACGAGGAATCGGGCCTTTTTCCCACCCTGATCGAGTCCATGGCCGGGTCCGACGCCGTCTGCCTGCGTGGGATGACACAGCATGCCTGCGACGAACACCGCACACTCGAGAGCATCTGGCGCAAGCCCCTGCGCATGCTGCTTGAACAGATCGCCGATCATGAACCTGCAAGCCTGCCTGTGGCCGCTACCCAGGCTTTCACCACCCGCTACCTGGAACTGATTGCCCACGAGGACGACGAGCTGCTGCCCATGGCCGAACGTCTGCTGACCGACAACGAAATCGATACCCTGCGCCACCGGATGCAGGCACGCCAGGCTGAACGGCCGGCTTAAAGGTATTTCAGGCCCAGGCGATGGCGCAGTTTCAGCAGCAGCCCGACAAAGGTGACGACCCAGGCCAGTAGCGCGGCATACAGGAACAACTGCGGCACCCCATCCAGAAAATCCAGCCTCATGGCGCGAGTCATCTGCCAGGTGCAGGCTGCATACATCCCCAGGGGAAATACCGCGCCCCAGTAGAGCGGATCGTATTCAATCGGATAGCGCTGATACACATAGCGCCAGAACCCCAGCAACAACAGCAGCGGGATCCACCAAGTACCGGTCGCCCAATACAGCAGGGTAAAGCCCTTCAGGAACGGCAGCAGCGACACCAGGTACGGCGCCTGCGGTGCGTTCTGGATCAGCAGTGATCCCGCCAGGGTGGAAATCGCCATGGCCCCCATATTGATCCAGTATGGCGGGGTCAGGTCCTCTGAGGACAGGCGGAAAAATGTATAGCGGTAAAAAATCAGCGCCATCAACCAGATATACAGCATCCCGCCCCACAGCCACGTCGATAGCGCCAGCAGATTGAGCTCTTCGCGAAACGGCCCATCGATCTGCGTGGCCAGCAGCGCACTGGATACGGCAACGGACTGCGTGGCCACCACCGCCAGCAGCCAGCCCCCATTGATCCCGCGATCCAGTTCCGGCTTGTCGGGACGTACCGTCAAGGCGGTAAAGATCGCATACACCAGCCCCGCCCACAGGATCAGGGTCAGCACCCACAGCGCCATGCCCACGCCGAAATCATCCCACAGCAGCATGAACTGGCTGGCCAGCACACCTGTACCGGCAACCATGGTGAAATACCCCGGCCCCGTCTCGTGGGCCACCATATCGCCGAAAAACCGCCGCGGATAGCGCCATGCGCGCAAGGCATACAGCACACACAGCACGACGTACTGGACGATATTCAGATAGAACAGGATCAGCCCCAGCATCGGCAGACCCATCATGGCACAGGCCAGCGACACAATCCCTGTGGCCATGACCAGCCCGAAATAGGCTGCAGACATATCCTGCAAACCATCGGGCGCCCGCCCCCTGGGCGTGGCACCGGGGCGGATCACATCGTGGGGCTTGGCGGGTACCGGCAGTCCGGGCGGCACGGTCTGTTTATCCATCGGGTCCTCTTTACTTGCACTACGGCAATCGGTCTGTGCATACGCGTTAAAATAGCGGATTAAGCACAATATTAATGCCCAAAGCACGGGGCGGATTGAAACCATACAGGATCAAGCATGGAAGCCGAGCGCCAAAACCAGATCAGCACCCATATCGAGGACTATACCGATCGCCATGCGGCGCTACGGAGGTATCTTTGACTACGAGGTCAAAACCGAACGCCTGCAGGTCGTAAACGCCGAACTTGAAAGCCCCGATGTCTGGAACGATCCCAAACACGCCCAGGATTTGGGGCGTGAAAAAAAATCCCTGGAAAACGTCGTCAATACCCTGCGGCAGATCGAGACCAGCCTGAAGGACGCCGGCGAACTCTTTGAACTGGCCCACGCAGACAACGACGACGCCACCCTGGCCGCCATCGAGCACGACTGCGCCGCCATCGGTGCGCAGCTCGAAGCCCTGGAATTCCGCCGCATGTTCTCGAATCCGGCCGATCCGCTGAACTGCTTTATGGATATCCAGGCGGGTGCCGGCGGCACCGAAGCCCAGGACTGGGCCTCGATGCTGCTGCGCCAATACCTGCGCTATTCCGAGCACAAGGATTTCAAGACCGACATCCTCGAAACGTCCGAGGGGGACGTGGCCGGCATCAAATCGGCCACGATCAAGATCGAAGGCGAGTACGCCTACGGCCTGCTGCGCACGGAAACAGGCGTGCACCGTCTGGTTCGCAAAAGCCCTTTCGATTCGTCCAATGGCCGGCACACCTCGTTTGCCAGCGTGTTCGTCTACCCCGAGATCGACGATTCCTTTGAAATCGACATCAACCCCGCTGACCTGCGCATCGACACCTATCGGGCCAGCGGCGCGGGTGGCCAGCACATCAACAAGACCGATTCGGCCGTACGCATCACCCACGAACCCACGGGCATCGTCGTACAGTGCCAGAACGACCGTTCGCAGCACCGCAACCGCGCCGAAGCGATGCAAATGCTGAAATCCCGCCTCTACGAACTGGAAATGCGCAACCGCATGGCCGAGCAGCAAAAGCTCGAGGATTCCAAGAGCGATGTGGGCTGGGGCCACCAGATCCGCTCGTACGTGCTCGACCAGAGCCGCATCAAGGATCTGCGCACCAACGTGGAAATTTCGAATACACAAAAAGTGCTGGATGGCGATCTGGATCCCTTCATCACGGCAAGCCTCAAGCAAGGTGTCTGAAAACATGAGTTCCCAACCCACTGACCTTCCTGCGGTCGATGAAAACCGCCTGATCGCCGAGCGCCGGACCAAGCTGGGCGTCTTGCGCGCCACCGGGCCGGCCTACCCCAACGACTTCCGTCCGGACAGCCACGCAGCGGCCCTGCACGCAGCCCATGACGACTCCGACGCCGAGACCCTTCAGGCTGCGGGCCTGAACGCCCGGGTGGCCGGGCGGATGATGCTGAAACGCGTGATGGGCAAGGCCAGTTTTGCGACCCTGCAGGACGGCACCGGGCGCATCCAGATCTATCTGGATCGCGGCACGCTGGGCGACGATGCCTACGCGGCCTTCAAGACCTGGGACATCGGCGATATCGTCGCGGCTGAAGGGCCTATATTCAAGACCAAGAAAGGCGAGCTCTCGATCCACGCCCATACCTTGCATCTGCTGTCGAAATCGCTGCGCCCGCTGCCCGATAAATTCCACGGCCTGGCCGACCAGGAACTGCGCTATCGGCAACGCTATGTGGACCTGATCATGACCGAGGACACCCGGCGCACCTTTCTGGCACGCAGCCAGATCATCGCCGCCATCCGCCAGGCCATGACGAACGCTGACTTCCTGGAAGTCGAGACGCCCATGCTGCACCCGATCCCCGGGGGCGCCGCAGCCAAGCCGTTCACCACACACCACAATGCGCTGGACATGGAC
>JAKDMO010000051.1 GCA_030452305.1 Alcaligenaceae bacterium
ATTGTTTGTAGATCAGCACATCACAGGCCAATAGCGAAAACAGCAGGATGCCCTGAAAAATCCCGGTGATGGCATTGGGCATCCCCAGACGTGTCTGCGAGAGTTCACCGCCGATATAGAACAGTGCCATGATGAAGCTGGCAAACACGACACCAACCGGGTGCAGGCGGCCCACGAATGCCACGATGATGGCCGCAAACCCATAGCCGGGCGATACCGACGGGGTGAGCTGCCCGATCGGACCCATGATTTCACTGGCACCGGCCACACCCGCAAGCCCGCCCGACACCAGCATGCAGGCCCACAGGGCACGCCGGGATGAAAATCCGCCATAGCGCGCCGCCAGGGGTGCCAGCCCGCCCACGGTGAGCCGAAACCCGGCAAACATGCGCGACAGGAACACCCATGCCAACACCGAGGCCAGTACCGCCAAGACGATACCCAAATGCAGACGCGTGCCCGGCCAGACCGGCAGCAGGAAGCCGTCATCAAACAGCCGCGATTGAGGGAATCCGAAACCGTCCGGGTCGCGCATGACGCCGTGCACGAGGTAGCTGAGCAAAAGCTGGGCAACGTAAACCAGCATGAGCGACACCAGGATTTCATTGGCGTTATAGCGGTCGCGCAGCCAGGCAACGATGGCCGCCCAGAACGCCCCGCCCACTGCCCCGGCCAATAGCGCCAGTGTGATCATCCAGGGGCCGCCGTATGATCCCGAGCCATCGTCCAGCATCAGGATGAAGGCACCTGACGCAATGGCGCCCACCACCAGTTGCCCCTCGGCGCCAATATTGAAGATGTTTGCACGGAAACACAGGGCCAGGCCCACAGAGGTCAGCAGTAGCGGCGCGACCTTCACGCCGACTTCGGACCAGCCATGCAGGGTGCTGATGGGCTCAAGAAAGAAAACCGCCAATCCGTCGAGCGGCGATTTGCCTACGGCCATGAACATGGCCACGCCGCACAGCGCAGTCAGTACGACCGCCAGCAGCGGCGACAGCCACGCCATCCAGCGTGAGGGTTCGGCACGCGGAATGAGTTCAAGCATGGGCGGCCTCACGATCCTGAGCCTGTGGCCATAGGCCGCTCATCCACTGCCCGACCTGCTCGCGCGTGGCCTGTGCAATATCGATCGAGGGCGATACACGACCCTTGGCCATGACGACCAGGCGGTCCGACACCCCGAACAGCTCGTCGAGTTCCTCGGAGATCAGCAGGATCGCGCAGCCCGCGTCGCGCAAGGCCAGCAGCTCACCCCGGATCTGGGCGGCAGCCCCCACATCAACCCCCCATGTAGGCTGGGCGATCAGCAGCAGACGGGGCCGGCGAATGACTTCCCTGCCTACGATATATTTCTGTAGATTGCCGCCAGACAGGCTGCCGGCCAGTGCATGCGGGCCAGGCGCCTTCACACGAAAGCGTTCGATGATCTGGGCGGCCAGGCTGCGCACCTTTGACTCACGCACGAATCCGGAGCGTACGGTTTCATGATCCTGGTGAGACAGCAGGATATTGCGGGCCAGAGACAATTCCGGCACAGCCCCCCTGCCCAGCCGTTCCTCGGGAACAAAAGCCAGCCCATGCGCCCGACGCCAGGACGCAGGCCGCCGCCCGACCGCCTGGCCCGCGAAGCAGATCGTGTCCGTAGCCGTTCGAAGATCCTCGCCCGAGAGCAAGCCCATCAATTCCTGCTGACCATTGCCCGACACCCCCGCCACACCCAGGATCTCGCCCGCACATACAGACAAGGACACATTATCGAGAGGCATCGCAAAGGGATGCGCCCGGGCGACTGTCAGGCCGCGCACGCCCAGCACCTCGTCACCCGGAGCATGTGCACTGCGTTCTACCGCAGGCAGTTCGGCACCGATCATCATGCGCGACAGACTGGCCTCGGTTTCCTGGCGCGGGTCGCACACCCCGGTGACTTTGCCCGCACGCATCACGGTACAGGTGTGGCACAGGCTGTGGATCTCGTCGAGTTTGTGGCTGATGTAGAGGATGCTGCAGCCTTCGGCTGCAAGCCGTCGCAGGGTATCGAACAAGCGCAGCACCGCCTGGGGGGTCAGTACGGACGTCGGCTCATCAAGGATCAGCAGCCGGGGCTGACCCAGCAAGGCGCGTACGATCTCGACACGCTGGCGCTCGCCCACCGATAAAGTATGCACATGGCGCCGGGGTTCGAGTTCCAGTCCATACTGTTCCACCGTTTGCGCAATTCGCGTTTCGAGCTCGATCATGTCGGTGCCTGCAGACAGGCCCAACGCGATGTTTTCCACCACAGTCAGCGTATCAAACAAGGAAAAATGCTGGAACACCATGCCCACACCCAGAGCACGTGCAGCGGCCGGGCTCTGGACCTGGACTTCGCGCCCATCCCAGGCCATGGTGCCCGAATCAGGTTTGATGACGCCGTAGATGATCTTCATCAGCGTGGATTTTCCCGCGCCGTTTTCGCCCAGGATCGCGTGGATCTCGCCGGGCTGAACAGACAGGCTGATCTGGTCGTTTGCCTTGACAGCAGGATACGACTTGCTGATATTGTGCAAGGCGAGGCGTGGCGGAATGGGCGCGTCCAGGAGAATCCCCTAAAAAAACAGGTACTTTGGTTCCCGAAAATTCTACTCAGGATGCCGGGATCCACCTAAAGGGGATTTTCCCTACTATTCATCGCCTGAGACTGCAGTCACGCGCGAATAACGGGTTTCGACCATGAAAGCATCACGATCGGCAAATATACGGCATAGGCCGCGCATGATATCGCACCCAGCGCCATCACGCAAAAGACGGCCAATGCAGAACTGCTAATCCAGAGCCATCTTTGCAGCGAAGAACAGAAAAATCAAACCTGTCAGGCCACTACCGGTGCGGGCCAAACGTTGGCGCCTGCGAAATGTCGCAGCCAACCGCGAGCCGCCGAAAATCAACACAGACAGGTAGATCACGCTGAACACCTGAAGAATCGAGGCCAGGATCAGGAACGAGACGGCTGGGTAAGGATAGGCCGGATCCACGAACTGCACGAAAAATGACAGAAAGAACAGAATGGCCTTCGGATTGAGCAAGCTAAGCAGCAAGGCCTTGCGAAAGCGGCTGCCCGACGAGCCCACTACGACCTGCTGCGCTTCGGGACTGGGATGCAAGGCCCCACGAATCAGGTGCATGCCCAGATAACACAGATAGGCCGCGCCCAGCACTTTCAAGCTCATGAACAACACGGGCAGCAGGTGCAGCACCGTCGCAGCGCCCGCCGCCGTCAGGGCCATCAGGATCGAATCGCCCAGAAACACACCCAAGGCCGCGTGGTAGCCTTCACGCACCCCCCGGCCGGCACCCGTTGCCAGGACAAACAGTGAATTCGGACCTGGCAGCAGGATGATGAATACCGTCCCTGCGATATAGGTCCAGACATCGACGACGCCGTATCCACCCAGCATGATGGCCCCCGCAAATAAACCTAGAGCAGTTCGCGGCGCAAGTCTGCCGGATCCTTGGGCGAGAGCAGGCCGGGGGCGATATCGAATACCGTCCGGGCACCGGATTCGCCCTTCACCCGCAGGCGATGGGCCGCCCGAGCATAGGCGACCAGCACGCTGGAGGTAAATTCCGGGTTGCTATCCAGCGCCAATGAAAACTCGACCACCTGATGCGTCTGATCGCCGGTCTGGCCGCTACGGATCACAAAACCGCCGTGAGGCATGGCCGCGTGATCGCGCTGCAGCGCCTCGATCGAAATGAAATGCACTGTGGTGTCGTAATCGGCAAAATAATTCGGCATAGTGACAATCGCCTCGCGAACCGCATCGGAATCGGCCCCGTCATCGAGCACGACATAGCATTCACGCGTGTGTTTCTCGCGAGTGCTGAGCTGAGGCAATTCGCCGGCACGCACCCGCGCGATGGCCTCGGGCGAAGGGATGGTGTATTGCACGCCTGCCCGTACGCCGGCAACGTGGCGCAGGGCATCCGAATGCCCCTGGCTCAGGCCCTTGCCCCAGAATGTGTAGCTTTCCCCCTGAGGGAGGATGGCCTCGCCCAACAGGCGATTCATGGAAAACAGGCCCGGATCCCAGCCTATGGAAATCAGGGCAATCTGGCCCGATGCACGGGCAGCCGCATCCACGGCGGCGAAATATTCGGGTATCCGCGCATGGGTATCAAAGCTGTCTACCGTTGTGAACCCGGCCGCCAGCTGCGGCCCCTGCACAGGCAGATCGTCGCGCGACCCCCCGCACAGAATCATCACATCGACCTGCCCGCGATGATCAAGGACATCGTCCAGCGGAATCACCCGCACGCCGGCATCATGGCAAACGACTTTGGCAGGATCGCGGCGGGTAAACACCCCATATAGCGACATATCCGGCGACTGTGCAATGGCGCGCTCTACCCCGCGCCCAAGGTTGCCATAGCCGACAATTCCGATCCTGATGCCTTCACCCATCCTGTTCCGCCTTGTTCAATCGAGCCAAAAACGTATTGTAGCGACCTCGAACAAAAAAAATGTCCCCGCCGCGTGACACGGGGGGACAGGATGGTGCAGCGCCTGTGATCAGGCGGCTTTAGCCTGCTCGGATGACTCGTCAGAGACCGAACTGCGGATCAGGTAATCAAAGGCTGCCAGCGCAGACTTGGCGCCCTCACCGGCCGCAATGATGATCTGCTTGTACGGCACAGTCGTCGCGTCGCCCGCAGCAAACACACCCGGGATGGACGTCTGGCCGCGCGCATCGACAATGATCTCGCCGTGCCGGCTGAGGTCTACCACACCCTTCAGCCACTCGGTATTGGGCACCAGGCCGATTTGGATAAACACGCCTTCCAGCTCGATCTGGTGTTCCTGTGAGGTGCTGCGATCCTTGTACGACAGACCGGTCACGCGCTTGCCATCCCCGTGAATTTCCTGCGTCTGGGCAGACGTCAGAATATCCACATTGGCCAGGCTGCGCAGCTTGCGCTGCAGGACATCGTCGGCACGCAGCACATCGCCGAATTCAATCAGCGTCACATGACCCACGATACCCGCGAGGTCGATCGCCGCCTCGACACCGGAATTCCCGCCGCCGATCACCGCCACGCGCTTGCCCTTGAACAACGGCCCGTCGCAGTGCGGGCAATAGGCGACCCCGCGATTGCGGTATTCGTCTTCGCCGGGCACATTGATCTGACGCCAGCGCGCGCCAGTGGACAGCACGATAGACTTCGCCTTCAGCGTCGCGCCGCTCTCGAGTTCGACCTGGAGGGGCTTGCCCGGAATCAGGCGGGCTGCGCGCTGCAGGTTCATGATATCGACCTCGTAGGCCTTCACATGCTGCTCTAGCGCCACACCGAATTTCGGCCCTTCGGTTTCGAGCACAGAAATGTAATTTTCGATCGCCATGGTATCGAGCACCTGGCCACCGAAACGCTCGGCCACCACACCAGTGCGAATGCCCTTGCGTGCAGCATAAACGGCCGCTGCTGCACCCGCCGGGCCGCCGCCGACCACCAGAACGTCAAACTCGTCGCGTGCATTCAGCGCGTCCACCTTGGCCGTGCTGTCGCCGGCATCCAGCAGGGCGAGGAATTCCTCTACCCCTGCGCGGCCCTGATGGAACAGTTCGCCATTCAGGAACACCGCAGGCACGGACAGGATCTCGCGGTCCTGGACTTCTTGTTGGAACAAGGCGCCATCGATGGCGACGTGATGGATATTCGGGTTGATCACCGACATGGCATTGAGTGCCTGGACCACGTCCGGGCAGTTCTGGCATGACAGCGAGAAATAGGTTTCAAAATGGTATTCGCCCGGCAAGCCTCGTATCTGCGCAATGACCTCATCATCGAGCTTGACCGGATGGCCGCCAACCTGCAGCAGCGCCAGCACCAGCGAAGTGAACTCATGGCCCAGAGGAATACCCGCGAAACGCACGGAAATATCGGTTCCGGCACGAGCGATTGCAAAGGAAGGCGTGCGCTGCGTCCCCTCGGGTTCGGCGACCAGCGTGATCTGGTCGGACAGGCCGGCGACTTCCTCAAGGAAATTGCGCAGTTCGAGCGACTTTGCGCCGTCGTCCAATGACGCACGCAGTTCGACTGCCTCAGTGACCCGCTCGAGGTATGTTCCTAATTGAGCTTTCAGATTGGCATCCAGCATTATCATCACCTTTTGTTTGCGCAAACGTCGGCGGGCCGCAGTATCCGGCACTACCTTGGTATTGCATGTTCAGGGAACGCTCGCCGCGCCAGACTACAAGCAGCGGCGAGCCACGGAGAATCGGGCAGTGCCGGGATCAGATCTTGCCGACCAGATCGAGGGACGGAGTCAGGGTCTTGGCGCCTTCTTCCCACTTGGCCGGGCACACTTCACCCGGGTGAGCTGCAATGTACAGGGCGGCACGGACCTTGCGCAGCAGTTCGGCAGCATCGCGGCCGATACCGTTGTCGTGAATTTCCAGAACCTTGATTTCGCCCTCGGGGTTGACCACGAACGTACCACGCAGTGCCACGCCTTCTTCTTCGATCAGCACGTTGAAGTTATTGGCCAGCACATGGGTCGGGTCGCCGATCATCGGATAGTTGACCTTGCCGATGGCGTCGGACGTATCGTGCCATGCCTTGTGAGCGAAGTGCGTATCGGTGGAAACGCTGTAGACCTCGACACCCAGTTTCTGGAATTCGGCATAATGGTCCGCCAGGTCTTCCAGTTCGGTCGGGCACACGAAAGTGAAGTCCGCAGGATAGAAAACAAACACCGCCCACTTGCCGGCAACCGACTCGTTGCTGACATCGACAAACTTGCCGTTATGGTAGGCGGTCGCCTTGAAAGGCAGGATTTTGGTATTGATCAGAGACATCGCTACTCCTTTGTTCAGTGGTTAATCAACAGACAACGGAGCCAGTGTAGGCCTTCCACATCAATAAGTAAAATTGATAGTATTTATAGTATTGATTGTTTTAAGCTATTGATTAGCGCAGTGACTGGCCGTCTCTTTTTAATGATCAATTAATCTAAATCTGATTGAATAATTCTTATAAATGGAATTATGAGTTTCATGTTTTGATCTGGCCGGCATGCCACGCCTGCCCTATCATAGTGTCACCGGGCCAAGTTCGGCCCCATATATTTCACAACTGGAGATCACCCATCATGGCAAAGGTTCTTGTCCTTTACTACTCGGCTTACGGCCACATTGAAACCATGGCAAACGCAGTGGCCGAGGGCGTCCGGGAAACCGGCGCGAGCGTCGATATCAAGCGCGTCCCCGAACTGGTGCCCGAGGAGGTCGCCCGTGCCTCGCACTACAAGCTGGATCAGGCAGCACCTATTGCAAAGATCACTGACCTGGAAAACTACGATGCAATCATCGTGGGAACGGGAACCCGTTTCGGGCGCATGTCCTCGCAGATGGCCAATTTCCTAGACCAAGCCGGTGGCCTGTGGGCCCGCGGCGCATTCAATGGCAAGGTCGGCGGCGCCTTTACATCCACGGCGACTCAGCACGGCGGCCAGGAAGCCACCCTGTTCTCGATCCTGACGAATCTGATGCACTTTGGCCTGATCACGGTCGGCCTGCCCTATAGCTTCCAGGGCCAGATGCGCCTGGACGAAGTCACCGGCGGCAGCCCTTACGGCGCCACAACGATTGCCGGAGGCGACGGATCGCGCCTACCCACCGAAAACGAGCTGGATGGCGCGCGCTTTCAGGGTCGTCACATCGCCGAGGTGACCAACAAGCTGTTCGGCTGATCACTGTCGTCAAATATAAACGGGGGCTGTACGCAGATTACTCGGCGCAAAGCCCCCACTGCAATCAGGGATCGGAATGTCGCACGTATTCAGACCCTTAACCTGGATAGACGCTACCCAAACAGCCCCGGCAGCCACAGACTGACCGCAGGCACGTAGGTGATGAACACCAAGTAGATCAGCAACAGCATCAGCCATGGCAAGGCGGCGCGAATAACCTGGCCGATGCTCAGATTCGTAATGCCTGCCGTCACGAACAGGTTCAGGCCGACCGGTGGCGTCACCATGCCGATTTCCAGGTTGACCACGATCAGAATACCGAGGTGCGCGGGATCGATACCCAGTTCCATGGCGATGGGAAACAGGATCGGTGCCAGGATCAGAATGATGCCCGTGGGCTCCATAAAGGCCCCGGCCACCAGCAGCAGGATGTTGACCACGATCAGGAACTGCCAGGCCTCCATATCCCAGGCGATGATCTGCTCGGCAATAGCCTGCGGAATGCGCTCGGAGGTCAGCACATGGGCAAACAACAGCGCATTGGCAATGATGAACATCAGCATGATGGTCACCTTGGCCGCATCGATCAGAACTTCCGGGACCTGCTTCATGCCAATATCCCGGTAGACAAAGACCGCGATCACGAAGGCATATACTGCGGCGACCGCTGCAGCCTCGGTAGGCGTGAAGACCCCCCCGTAGATACCGCCAAGGATAATGACGATCAGCAGCAGCCCCCATATCGAGTCACGTGCTGCCGCCGCAACCTCGCCCAGGCTGGCCCGGGGTTGACGTGGCATATTACGCACGCGGGCAATGACATAGATCGCCACCATCAGCACGAGCCCCAGCAGCAGGCCGGGCACGACGCCCGCCATGAACAGCGCCCCAACCGAGGTCTCCGTGACGGCACCATAGACCACCAGCACAATCGACGGGGGGATCAGAATGCCCAGGGTACCGGCATTGCAAACCACGCCGGCGGCAAACGATTCGGTATAGCCTGCACGCACCATGCCGGCGATCACGATCGATCCAACCGCGACCACAGTCGCCGGCGATGATCCCGACACAGCGGCAAACAGCACGCAGGCCAGGACCGACGCAATGGCCAGGCCACCGTGCAGATGGCCGACCGACGCGTTGGCAAATCGGATCATGCGCTTGGCCACACCCCCTGTGGTCATGAAAGACCCGGCCAGGATAAAGAACGGGATGGCCATCAGGGTAAAGTGCTCGGAGGTCTCGTAGAGCTTGAGCGACAGGGACGCCAAGGAGTCATGGCCAAAGACCATGATGGTTACCAGAGACGACAGGCCCAGGGCGATTGCGACGGGCAAGCCCATGAACATGAACAGGAACAGCAGAATGAACAGAGCACCTGTAGTCATTTCTGGTCTCCCTGCTCGTCATCGCTGCGATACTTCATCGCATCCGCAGCCTCATCCCCCAGCAGGGATATCTGCTCGCCCTTCACCAAGTGCCATAACACCTGGCCGAATCGATAGATCAACAGGGCAAAGCCCAAAGGCAGGACGATGCGTGGTATCCATTGTGGAATCGGGATGTCTTGCGCCAGGATACCGATCATGTGGATCTTGCTGACGTAGACCCAGCTGCCATACAGCACAATGGCCGCGTAGGCCATGCACAGCAGGGTGCTGACCATGGCCAGCCGATTCGCCGCCCGGGCCGGCAGCAGGCGGACGAAGACATCTACGCCGATGTGGGCGCCCACGCGCACGCCGTATGACATGCCCAGGAATATCAGCGCGCCAAACAAGTACATGGTCAGCTCGAGGGCCCAGACAAAGCTGTAATTAAAGACATAGCGGGCAATGACCTGGCCAAATGTCACCAAAGTCATCGCCGCCAGCAGAAAGGCTATCAGGCCTTCCTCGACGTGTTCCAGCCAGTTTTTCAACATGGTGGGGGGAACTCCTGGGATCAGAATAAAACGATAGAAGGGGACCTTCCGAATCAGAAGGCCCCCTGAATGCAGCTGCCACAGCGCAGCGGTCTCTGGGTCAGATCATGAAGGCTGGTTCGATGCCACTGCCGCATCGATCAGATCCTTGCCGATACCGTCCTGGAATTTTTCCCAGACAGGGTGCATGGCCGTACGCCAGGCGGCAATGTCTTCCTTGGTCAGGGTCTGGATTTTGGCCTTGCCGGCTTCGGCGATGCGTTTGCGATCGCGGTCATTGATCTCGGCGGCCAGCTTGTTGGCATGCTCGGTGGCACCGGCCATCGCCTTTTGCAGGCCATCACGAATGTCGTCCGGCAGGCCATCCCACCAGGCGGAGTTGGTAACGACCATGTAGTCCAGCGCCCCGTGGTTCGTCACGGCAATGGTTTTTTGGACTTCGTGGAATTTTTGCGAGTAGATGTTGGACCAGGGATTCTCGGCACCATCAACCACGCCCGTTTGCAGGGCCTGGTAGACCTCGGCGAAGGCGAGCTTTTGCGGATTGGCGCCCAGTTGGCGGAATTGCGCCTCGAGTACGTCAGATGACTGGATACGGAATTTCAGGCCCTTGACATCCTCGGGGCGGGTGAGCTTGTCCTGGTTGGTGGACATTTGCTTCAGGCCATTATGCCAGTAGGCCAGGCCCTGAATGCCTTTGGACTTCATGGAGTCCAGCAGGCTCTGGCCGGCAGGGCTGGCCTGGAAACGGTCCAGAGCGGCCATATCATCGAACAGGAAAGGTAAGTCGAAAATCTGGACCTTTTTTGTGTAGCGGTCGAACTTCGCCAGAGACGGGGCGATGAACTGAACATCACCCAGCAGCACGGCCTCCATTTCCTTGCCATCACCAAACAGTTGGGAGTTCGAGAACACCTGCACTTCGACCTGACCGGGCAATGCGGCCTCGGCGAGTTCCTTGAACTTCAGCGCACCTTGGCCCTTCGGGGTTGCTTCGGCCACAACGTGGCTGAATTTGATGATCATGGGAGCTGCATGGGCAGTGAGTGATGCCAAGCCCAGTGTGAGGGACACGCCAACGGCAGCGGCGAGACGGGTAGTCGCGAATTTCATTGAATGGGATCTCCAGAATTGCAAGGCGCCGCTGCGATACAGGGCGTTTTTCTGACAGGCGACTGACTGAACAGCGCCTGAACCGGCAGTAGTTTAGTGAGATCGCAGGGGCGAAGCGATTGGTGAAAACCATTAACGCGGAGGAAAACGGCCAGTGCAGACCTCACGTGCACAGGCCGTCACCAAACCCCCGCGCCGGATGCCCCGGACCGAATAATCCTGGCCGAGCATGGTAAAAGTACATTATCCGCACCAGTCGGCAGGCTGCTGCCGCAACGCGCTATAAACTCCACGAGGTACGCATGACTGTCACTCCCGCCCCATCAATCACCTTGTCCAACGGCGTCCAGATGCCGCAACTTGGCCTGGGCACCTGGCCCATGAACGATACCGAAACTGCCGCAGCCGTCGCCTCGGCCATTGGTTTGGGCTACCGGCACATCGACACGGCGGAAAAATACGGCAATGAAACCGGAGTCGGCGAAGGTGTGCGCCAATCGGGCGCGAGCCGATCCGATCTGTTCATCACCACGAAGTTCTGCCGCCAATGGCATAGTGCCGACGGCGTCCGCCAGGCCTGCGAAGCCAGTCTAAAGCGCCTGGGAATGGACTATATCGACCTGTTCCTGATGCACTGGCCGAACCCCGAACAGGATCAGTATGTCGAAACCGTCGGCGCGATGAGCCGCCTGATCGACGCGGGCCTGGTGCGCGCAATCGGGGTCTCGAACTTCAAGACGACGCATCTGCAACGCCTGTTCGATGCCGACCTGGTGCCGCACGTCAATCAGATTCAGCTCGATCCCTATCATCTGCGCGCGGATATCGTGGCGGTTCACCGCGCCAAAGGCATCGCCACCGGAGCCTGGAGTCCGTTGGGCCGCGGCAGCGCGATGCTGTCCGATCCGGCCATCACCGCAGCCGCAGAGCACCACGACCGTACGCCCGCACAGGTGGTCCTGCGCTGGCAGACACAATCCGGCTACGTTCCGATCCCAAAGTCCTCCAACCCAAGCCGCCAGACACAGAACCTGGACAGTTTCGATTTCACCTTGTCCGAGGCCGAAATGACCGCGATGAATGCACTGGACAGACCGGATCCGGGCATGCTGGATTCGGACGTATTCGGTCATTGATCGTCACAGACGCCCACTGAGGCACGGAGGCCAGAATGCAAAATTTCCACCTATGCGCCGTCCTGACGGCACTTGGCCTGGCCATCAGCCAGACAGCGGGCGCCGCGACACAAGTACAGGATGGGGCAAGCGCCACGCTTGCGCCATCGGAACTGGCGAGCATCGGCACGGTCGACGAGCGCTATCAGTCATACAACGTCGAAATGCTGGAAGTGACAGGTGGCGAGTTCTGGAAGCCCTACCCTCAGACAGCACACCCCGGTGCGGGGGCGGGTGCGCCGTCAGGCACGACAAATGATCTGCCCCTGGAAAAAGACAATTCGCTGCGTGCCTATCATCCGCCGATCCAACTGGACAGCAAACGCCTGCGTACGCTGGCAGCTGCGCTGGGGCCCGCCTACGTGCGTGTCAGCGGCACAGCCGCCAACGGCGTCTACCTGGCGGACAGCGACACCCCACTCAAATCCCCGCCACCCGGTTTCGAGTCGGTGCTGACGCGCGCCCGATGGCAGGCCGTGATCGACTTCGCGCATGCGGTCGATGCCCAGATCGTGACTTCTTTTGCCATCAGCGCAGGCACGCGCGACGCGAATGGCGTGTGGACACCGACCCAGGCGCAACGGTTTTTCGACTATACCCGTTCGATAGGCGGTCGCATCGCCGCTGCGGAATTCATGAACGAGCCGACGCTGCCGACCATAGGCTATGCGCCCGCCGGGTACAACGCAGCCGACTACGCGCGCGACTTTAAGGTATTCCATGACTTCGTCAGGCAATATGCACCAGACATGCGGATTGCCGGGCCGGGCGCCGTGGGTGAACTCAGTGAGGAATTGGGCCCCAGCGTCATGGACGCCATACCCGGTGTCATCCGCACACCCGCCCTACTGGCCGCAACCGGCCCGAACCAGGTGGATATATTTTCCTATCACCACTACGGGGCCGAATCGCTGCGCTGCGCCGGCAAAGGCATGCCGCAAACCACTGCGGACGATGCCCTGAGCGAAGCCTGGCTGGCCACCACCGACCAGACACTGGACTACTACCGCAAGCTGCGCGACCAATACGATCCGGGCAAGCCGCTATGGATCACCGAGGTCGCCGACACCGCCTGCGGCGGCAACCCGTGGGCCTCTACATTCATCGATACCTTCCGCTACCTGGATCAGCTCGGCCGGCTCGCCAGGCAGCATGTTCAGGTCATCATGCACAACACCTTGGCAGCCAGCGATTACGGCCTGCTCGACCACAAGACGCTGGAGCCCAGACCAAACTACTGGGGCGCATGGCTGTGGCGCACATTCATGGGCACCACCGTGCTGGATACGCGCATTCCGATACAGGAAGGCCTGCATGCATACGCCCATTGCCTGCGCAACACCCCCGGCGGGGTAGCCGTCCTGGCCATCAACAACGACAAAACCCGGGCCGGCACCCTGGCCATCCAGGGCGCGGCCAGCCGCTACACCCTGTCGGCGCCCGAGCTGCTGAGCCGGCAGGTTCAGTTGAACGGCACCACGCTGGCGCTGGGCGAGGGCGATGCGCTGCTGCCAACGCTTTCCGGCGAGCATGTCGGGCCTGGGAAGATCTCGCTGGCGCCCGCGACCATTACTTTCCTGACGTTCGAGAAAGCTGGGAATAAGGCCTGCCGGTAGTCGGCGCCTGTATGTCTCATCAAATGTGGTGGTGACAGTTATCGACAATGACAACGCCACGGCCAT
>JAKDMO010000052.1 GCA_030452305.1 Alcaligenaceae bacterium
TAGACCGATACACCCCCAGGAACATATAAACCATGTCACGATTTTTTATTGATCGTCCGATTTTTGCGTGGGTCATCGCCTTAGTGATTATGCTGGCGGGCGGGCTTTCCATCTTAGGCTTGCCGGTTGCCCAGTACCCAAGCATTGCTCCCCCGCAAGTCACTATTTCAGCCACCTACCCCGGCGCCTCGGCCCAGACGCTGCAAGATACGGTCACCCAGGTGATTGAGCAGCAAATGAAAGGCATTGATGGCATGAATTACATGTCATCGACCAGCGACTCATCGGGCGCCATGGCGATCACGATCACGTTTGAAGCCGGCGTCGACCCGGATATCGCACAGGTTCAGGTTCAGAACAAGCTCTCCGTCGCGACGCCGATGCTGCCACAAGAAGTTCAGCGCCAAGGCATTATCGTGACCAAGTCAACGTCCAACTTCCTGATGGTGGTTGGCCTGATTTCTGAAGATGGCGCCATGACCGCTACGGACCTGGGTGACTATGCGGTGGCCAACCTGCAAGACCCGTTGAGCCGCGTGGAAGGCGTGGGTGAAGTGCAGGTATTTGGTAGCCAGTACGCCATGCGTGTCTGGCTGGATCCTGGCAAGCTATATAGCTATAGCCTTGTTCCGGCCGATGTCATCGGGGCGATTCAGGCGCAGAACGCGCAGGTTTCGGCCGGTCAGTTAGGCGCGACGCCGTCCGTGCCGGGACAGCAAATCAATGCGACGATCACCTCGCAAACCCTGCTGCAAACGCCTGAACAGTTCGGCGAAATACTGCTGCGCTCCACGCCGGACGGCGCTGTGGTCCGGTTACGCGACGTCGCGCGCATTGAAATGGGTAGTGAGACCTATAACGTGTTAGCGCGTTACAACGGCAGTCCGGCAGCGGGGATGGGGTTCAAGCTGGCGACCGGTGCCAATGCGCTGAATACGGCCGAGGCAATCAAAGCGCAGGTAAGCGAGCTGGAGAAAGCTTTTCCCCCTGGCATGAAATCGGTGATCGCGTTTGACACAACGCCTTTCGTCGAGGTGTCTATTTCAGGCGTGGTCTCGACCTTGATCGAGGCGATCATCCTGGTTTTCCTGGTGATGTATTTGTTCCTGCAAAACTTTCGGGCCACGATCATTCCCACGATCGCCGTGCCGGTGGTTTTGCTGGGGACCTTTGGCATTCTGGCTGCTTTCGGCTTTTCCATTAACACCTTGACCTTGTTTGGTGTGGTGTTGGCGATTGGATTGCTGGTCGATGATGCCATTGTGGTGGTCGAAAACGTGGAGCGCTTAATGACCGAGGAGGGGCTCTCGCCTCTGGAGGCCACACGCAAATCCATGGATCAAATTACCGGAGCACTGGTGGGCATTGGCCTGGTGATCTCGGCCGTGATGGTGCCGATGGCCTTTTTTGGCGGCTCCACCGGGGTAATCTACCGTCAGTTCTCCATTACCATTGTGTCCGCCATGGGGCTGTCTGTTCTGGTAGCCATTATTTTGACGCCCGCACTTTGCGCCACGATGCTCAAGCCGGTGGCCAAGGGCGCGCATGCTCCCCGCGGGCGTTTTTTCACCTGGTTCAACCGTACATTTGATCGCGGTACCTTGAAGTATCAATCAATGGTCGGCCGGATGATTGCGCGCAGTACGCGTTATTTGTTGATTTATCTGGCCCTGGTGGTCGTGGCTGCGTTGCTATTTATCAGAATGCCCACGTCATTTCTGCCTGACGAGGACCAGGGCATCCTGTTTACCCAGGTGTTGTTGCCTGCCGGCGCTACGCAAGAGCGTACGCTGGCATCGCTGGACAAAGTAGAAGCCTATTTCACGGAAAACGAAAAAGACAATGTGGAATCGGTCTTTACCGTGGCGGGTTTTAGTTTTGCCGGAGCGGGGCAGAATGCCGGATTGGGTTTCATCCGGCTAAAAGACTGGGACGAGCGGCCGGGAGAGGAAAACGGCGCCATGGCTATTGCCGATCGCGCCATGGGTGCGTTGTCGCAAATCAAAGATGGGATTATTTTTGCCTTTGCGCCGCCTGCCGTGCTTGAACTGGGCAACGCCAAGGGCTTTGACCTGTACTTGCAGGACAGGGCCGGCATGGGCCATGAGAAGCTGACCGAGGCGCGCAACCAGCTGCTTGGTCTGGCAGCGCAGAACCCCAGCTTGACCGCAGTACGGCCCAATGGGCAGGACGACACCCCACAATACCGGATTGAAATTGATCAGGCCAAGGCGGGTGCTTTGGGACTAAGCATGGAACAGGTCAACAGCACACTGTCCAGCGCCTGGGGAGGCACCTATGTGAATGATTTTATCGATAAAGGCCGCGTCAAAAAGGTATATGTTCAGGCCGAGGCGGAGTCGCGTATGGTGCCTGAGGATTTGCAAAATTGGTATGCCCGCAATGCATCGGGGCAAATGGTGCCGTTCTCGGCCTTTGCAACGGCTCACTGGGAATATGGATCGCCACGCCTGGAACGGTATAACGGTATTCCTGCCATGCAGATCCAGGGAGAACCCGCTCCCGGTGTGAGCTCGGGCGATGCGATGGCCGCCATGGAAGAAATTGCCGCCCAATTACCATCAGGCTTCGGCATCGAATGGACGGGCTTGTCGTATCAGGAACGCATGTCCGGATCGCAAGCCCCGGCCTTGTACGCCATCTCGCTAATCGTCGTCTTCCTGTGTCTTGCCGCGTTGTACGAAAGCTGGTCCATTCCGTTTGCCGTGATGCTGGTCGTGCCGCTGGGCGTGCTCGGCGCGCTGATGGCGGCGACCGGTCGCGGAATGTCGAATGACGTGTACTTTCAGGTGGGGCTGCTGGTGACCATTGGGCTCGCGGCCAAAAATGCCATCATGATCGTCGAATTTGCCAGAGACCTGATGGACGAAGGGATGGAGCTGGTTGACGCGGCGCTCGAGGCGGCCAAACTTCGCTTGCGGCCGATCTTGATGACCTCGATCGCCTTTGGGCTGGGTGTGCTCCCGTTGGCCATCAAGACGGGCGCGGGTTCAGGCAGCCAAAACGCGATTGGCACGGGAGTGCTGGGCGGGACGATAGCTGCGACGGTACTGGGGATTTTCTTTGTTCCCGTATTTTTCTTCGCTGTTCAGAAACTGTTTTCCTCAAAGAAAAAAACACCCGTCGCATCGCCTGATTCCGCCGTAACGCCATCGACCAACGAGACTTAACATGAAACATCTAACTTTGGCTTCTTTGGCCGCAGCGCTGTTACTTGCCGGCTGCACCAGTATGGCGCCGAACTACGAGCGACCGGCCTCGCCGGTTGCCGCCGCGTGGCCCACCGGCCCGGCATATAAAGCGCCTGTGCAGACTTCGTCTGTGCAGAGCACCGCCGCCGACATAGCCTGGCAAGATTTCATCACTGATGGAAAACTCAAGGAAGTTGTCGGCTTGGCGCTGGAAAATAACCGGGACTTGCGGGTTGCCGCGCTTAATATTGAGCGCGCGCGGGCACAGTACCAAATTCAACGAGCGGACTTCTTTCCGTCTATCGGGATAAGCGGCGAGGGCACCAGCCAGCGCATGCCTGCGGACGTTTCACCTACCGGTCAAGCGGGTATCAGCCGCCAATACAGCGCAGGCATAGGAACAAGCGCCTATGAACTGGACTTGTTCGGTCGTGTCCGCAGCCTGAACAATGAAGCCTTGCAACGCTACCTGGCAACCGAGGAGTCGCGCAAGGCGGTGCAGCTGTCTTTGGTGGCAGAAGTGGCCAACGCCTACTTGACTCTTGGCGCAGATCACGAGCGCTTGCAGTTGGCGCAGCAAACGCTGGAAAGCCAGAAAAAATCCTATGAACTTACAAGTCGCAGCCACGAACTGGGTGTGGCGTCGATGCTCGATCTACGCCAGGCCCAGACGCTGGTGGAGTCGGCGCGCGTCGATGTTGCAAGATTTACCAGCCAGATTGCGCAGGATAACAACGCATTGACTTTGCTGGTGGGTGGGCAAATTCCGGTCGGGCTGCTTCCCGAGGCGCAAAACGATGGCCACGTCACGTTGGCTGAACTGAATGCGGGCGTGCCGTCCGAGGTCTTGCTGCGCCGTCCTGATGTATTGCAGGCCGAACGCTTGCTGCAAGCGGCCAATGCCAACATCGGGGCCGCGCGTGCTGCGTTTTTCCCCCGTATCAGCCTAACCGCATCGGCGGGCACCACCAGCAATGCGCTATCCAACCTTTTTGATGACGGTACGGGTTTCTGGACCTTTATCCCGCAACTGAACCTGCCCATATTCGAGGGCGGGCGCAATCGCGCGAACCTGAAAGTGTCGAATGTGGATCGCGATATTGCTCAGGCTCAGTATGAAAAAGCAATTCAAAGCGCTTTTGGCGAGGTGGCTAATGCGTTGGCACAGCGCGGCACGCTTGACGATCAGCTTGCCGCGCAAACAGCGCTGGTTGAGGCTTCAATGGATCGCCATCGTCTGTCAGACGCCCGTTATCGCCGGGGCATCGATAGCTATTTGAATGTGCTGGATGCACAACGCAGCCTTTATTCCGCCCAGCAAGATCTGATTACGCTGCGCCTGACGAAAAACAGCAATCATGTAACGCTATACAAAGCCCTTGGAGGCGGCTGGAACGACACGGAAAACTGACGCCTCAAACCAGAATCTGGCGCCGGGGCCCGGCGCCTTCAAAAGAGTGGGAGTTCAAATGTCAGAGGCGTTCGACATTAGCTTCTCGGCCCAAATTTTTCCTCGTCAGGCGAGGGCACAATTCGTTAAGTCACATCAGTCCGAAACATAAATACCGTATTGCGCTCTGCGAACTTCCACCGCCCACCGTCGCGAGTAAGCCTATCACGGTACTCGGCAATCAGGTAGGTGGGGCTCAGCGGCGCGATGCCCTTGTCGTTTACGTGCGTTGAGGCGTACGCCGTAAGATAAGAAATGGCCGTGGCGTTGTCATTGTCGATAACTGTCACCACCACATTTGATGAGACATGACGCCGCGGTACGGTAGGCAACCCGTCGAAGAACGCGCGGATGGCCGCGTGGCCAGTTAGCGCGCCCTCCAACGGCCTGCGCAGCGTGCCGCCATCCGTGAACATGCCAACCACCGCTGCATGATCGCGCGCGTCCACTGCGTTGCAGTAAGCCGCTATCAGAGTGGCGCAGTCGTGCTCGATGCAAATTCGTTCAAGTCCTGTCATGGATATTGCTCCAGTGAATCCCCCGCATATCGCGGAGGCCGTTTAGTTAACAGTAAAACAGCCTCCGCAGCCTGAGCTGCGAGTTGCTGATAGTACCGCTATTCCGCCTCAGCCGACGGGATATCACCATACACTCGGAAATTGTTCCCCCACACCTGGTAGATACTGATCTTGTGCTGTTCATCCAGAATGGATCCCAGGCATTGAATCCGAATTCATCTTCATAAATTCTCATGTTCCATGAGGCCTCCCGGTACTAGGCCCATCGCGGGTATCCGCATGAGAGCGGGCGTGACATTAGGGTTCTGCCGTATTGCCGCTTGAGCGTAATGTCGTGATCAATCCGACGCACCCAGCGATGGGCGAAGCGTGTGTGGATGAGGTTTTCGACTTCATGTGCGACGAAAGAATATTTCTGTCTCGAAGATAGACTGGGGGCTCACAGCCCCGTCCCCGGCAGCAGCGGGACTCTGTTGATCCGATGGGTGCATACATCCGCAATGACATCCCGTAGCCAGCGGTGCAGGGGATGGTTGTGGGTTCTATCATGCCACATCAGGACAACGTTGATGGGTTCGAGATGGAAAGGGAGTTCGAACGTTCTGATTTTAGTGATATTGGTGAATCGCTTGGCGATTCTCTCGGGCATGGTGGAGATGAGGTCGGACTCGCCGATCAAAAAAGGTACCCCCATGAAGGTGGGCTTGGAGATGGCAATATGACGCTGTACACCCAGTCGGTTCACCGCTTCCTTAATGGGCTCGTTGTACATGTCTGCGCCTTCGGCAGGTGTAATGGCGACGTGACCAAATTGGCAGTAGCGGGCTAAGGAGATGGGTGCATCAAACAGTGGATGGTCCAGGCGTGCGATGCCGACCATCCGATCCTTGAAAAGCGGGCGAGTGCGGACCATGTTGGGTGGCGCAGGGAAATAGGTAATAGCCATATCCAAGTCGGTGCCGCTCATAATCTCGCCGAGGCGTCTAGGGTTGGGCCCGATGATATGCAATGACAGCTTGGGTGCTTCTTGCTGAATTCTCTCCATTAGGTGGGGGATGACGACGAAGTCGATGTAATCGATCACGATCATGGTGACGACGCCATCGATCTCGGCCGGATTGAAGGGCAGGTCCTCGTTGAGTAAGGAATCTGCTCTGCGCAGGATTTCCGCGACTTTGGGAATAAGGTCGAGGGCGCGGTCCGTGCGAATTAGGCCTTTACTGGAGCGCACTAGCAGTTCGTCGCTGAACAGGGTGCGTAATTTGGACAGGGCCAAGCTCATGGACGATTGGCTGACCCCCATCTTGTAGGCAGCCCGCGTTACATGGCATTCGCTCATCAGCACATCGAAGGCGACCAGCAAATTCAAATCCGCATGCTTGAGATCCATGGAAGCCTCTTGGGGTTTGCGCCGCAACCCTGCTCCTGACGCGTCGTCAGGACGAAACTCCTGGTGGCGGTGCATAACGTCAAGTGGCTGTTTTGCAGTGCACAAACGAGAAAAAAATAACCACTATCGACGTGAGGAATTGTGGCAACAGGTTCCATACGCTGTAATGATTCCTAGCACTATACCTATTCTACAGGAGGATTCATGAGCATCCCGGTAATCAACTACAGTCGCGAAGAAATGCGCAAGCGCGTGGCCTTATTCAAGGATTTGAAAGGTTTTGATGGCGGGTTGCCTGACAGCGACTATCCTAGCGCCAAGCGAAAACTGTATAACGTAATAGGTTTTCAGCCGCCTGAGAAGGACTCTGAAAGTGAAACATCGCCGTTGGGGGACGACGCAGCTGAAAACGCAGCTATCAAGATTAGTGAAGGTTTCAATATGGGGTTTGTGGAAGCGGCGCCTGGTAAGGGGCCGATGATGCACAACCATGACACTAATGAAACCTTCATGCCAATCACCGGACGCTGGCGTTGTTGCTGGGAAACGGATGGCAAGGTCGAGTCCTTCGAGCTCGGCCCCCAGGACACGATTTCTTTTCCAGCGCATGTCAACCGCCGCTTCGAAAACATTACGGAAGGCGAGCCCGATGCCACCCACTGGCTGCTGGTGATCGTGAGTGGCAATGTGCCTAAGGCAGAATTTTCGGAGGGCTCCATGACGGAGCTTAGGGCCCAGGGCTACGTGGACTGAGCCGGTCATGACGACATCTCAGGATTCTCTTTCTCACTTGGAAAACCGCTTCCCGTGGAGGGAAGTGGAGGTTGCGGGGCATGCATGGAGATGGCTCGATACGGCAAGTGAAGGTCCGGCAGTGATTCTGCTGCCGGGTTCGGTGGGCGACAGCGCTATGTACATGAATACGCTGTTTTCGCTGGGAGACCGTCTGAGGCTGATTGCCCTCACGTACCCCGCGTTGTCCGATCCCCGTGAGTTGACGGATGGTCTGAATCATGTGATGGATCATTTGGGCCTTTGTCAGGCGACAGTCGTGGGCAGTTCCTTCGCAGCCTACTGGATTCAGTTCTTTGGACTGGAGCATCCGGATCGAGTCCATGCACTCATGATTTGCAACGGCTTTACAGATGGGGCAGATTTAGCAGAGAACCCTTTGTTTGACCGTGACTATGTAGAAAATCTGGGAAGTCGAGCCTTGCACCAGGAGTGGGTTGGCCGAGTGCGAGAGGCGCCAGTCACGCCCTTGCAGCAGCTGCAAGAAGTTATGCTGGGCTCTCGTCAGAGCCCAGACAATCTGTATGCGCGTTTTTTGGGTGTGGTGCGGGCGCAGCCCTGTCCTGCGCTTGGCCTGGATCCATCGCGCATCACCATTCTGGATTGTGAAGATGACCCGCTCATACCGTTGGCTGCAAGAGAGCGCCTACGATCACGCTACCCCGAGTCGAATCATGTGACGCTGGATCACGGCGGGCATTACCCATATTTTCTGAATCCCCATGCCTACGAAGCGGCTTTGATCCGCTGCACAGAGACATGACTCGATGCGTCTGGTGCCTCGGGTCTGAACCATAATCGTTCCACATAACTACACCTCGGTGCGGTGGTCTGACGACCCCGCTTTCCCGAGGTCAATATGAGCAGGAGACATATCATGGAATTTTCAAAGAGCAGAAGGCGTTCGCTGATGGGTTTGGCTGCCGGGTTGACGTCGGTGTACGCGTTACCCAGCCGCACTTTCGCAGACGACAAGAAGCCCATTACTATAGGTGGCGCTATTGCCCAGACGGGCCCATTGGCCGCAGGTGGAAAATCAGCGCTTCTCTCCCTCCAACTCTGGCAGGATGACATAAACAGTCAGGGAGGTTTGCTGGGTCGCCCCGTCAAATTAGTGATCTACGATGATCAGGGCGTTCCAGCCAATGAACCACAGATCTATACCAAGCTGATGGAAGTAGATCGGGTCGATCTTCTGATATCACCCTATGGGACCAACCCGACGGCTGCCGTATTGCGGCTCCTCCAGCAGCGAAAGCGGCTGGTAATCAGCAATTTTGCCTTCGCAGCCAATAACAAGATTAAGTACGATCGGTATTTTCAAATTGCCCCGTGGGGTGGAGATACGGACGGCTGGGTTGGTGCGTTCATTAATCCTGGTCTAGAGCTAGGCGCGAAAAAGCTGGCCATACTTGCCGCCAACACGGAGTTTTCCCAGACGCTGGCTGATGGTGCGCGGAAGATGGCTAAGGAAAAGGGCCTGGAGATTGTGTATGACCAGAGCTACCCGGCCAGTACGGTGGACTTTTCATCCATGTTGCCGGCGATGAATGCCAAGAGTCCTGATCTGGTCTTTGTGGCGTCCTATCCGTCGGACTCTGCGGCAATCGTGCGCGCCGTCCACGAAATTGGTGTAGCGGACTCCGTGCAGATGATCGGCGGTGCAATGATAGGTCTGCAATATGCCTCGCTGATGACCTCTCTCGGCCCATCACTCAATGGGTTTGTAAACAACGCCAACTATGTGCCCTCCAGTACGCTGAAGTTTGCCGGTGTGAAGGATTTCTTCGAGCGCTACGGTAAAGCGGCCACTGAACAGGATATTGATCCGCTGGGTTATTGGCTCGCGCCTTTCAACTACGCGATTGGCCAGGTGTTCGCGCAAGCCGTCACAGAGACGGGAGGCCTGGACGATGAAAAACTGGCTCAGTATCTGCACACTCATACGCTGCACACCATTGTTGGCGATATTAATTTCACCAAGATTGGGGAGTGGGCCAAGCCGCGAGTGTTCGAAATGCAGTTTCAGGGCATAGATGGCAATGGTATCGATCAGTTCCGTGACCCGAAGAAGCAGATCATCTTCTATCCGCAGGACTTCAAATCGGGTGACCTGAGAGCGCCGTTCAATCAGGCATGGAAGTGACCTGGCGATTACAGGGAATGAGCACGCAGGTATCGCGTCCGATTGGTTCGCATAGTTGTATTCGGATTAGTTCGACGAGGCATGGGGCCATGGCGAGTCCTTAGTTCGAACAACTACGTTGGGAATCAGCACTGCCCCGTCTTGGGCGGGGTGAGCAAAGCCAGCGCTTCAAAGGAAATACGTTGTCACTCGATCTCTTCTACCACGTATTGGCGGCTGGTATTCCGCTGGGTTTCTTTTATGCTGCGGTCAGTATCGGGCTTTCGCTGGCTTTCGGGCTTATTGATATTCCGCACATCGCACATCCCGCTTTTCTGCTGTTGGGTAGCTATGGGACTTACCTGCTGAATATGCAGGGCGTGGATCCCATTGTAGCCGGCATAATCCTGGTCCCCGTGTTTTATCTCTTTGGAATGGGGGTTTACCAGTTCTACCACGTCAGCTTCGAACGTCATGGCAGTGACACGGCAGTGCGTGGTCTGGCTTTTTTCTTCGGCCTGTCGTTTGTGCTGGAGGCTGCGCTGATTGCCATCTTTGGTGTCAACTTACATACTGTGACGGCACCTTATATCGGTCAGAGTGTCGAGATTGCAGGGATCCGCATTCCGACCCGCATGCTGGTCGCCTGTGCTATCGGGATCATTCTGACCTTGGGTGTGACACTGTATTTGTCGCGTACTTTTACGGGTCGTGCTCTGAAGGCGGTTGCCCAGGATCAGCGTGCGCTATTGTTAGTTGGTGCAGAGCCCGTCAAGATCAAGCGTATCGGCTTTGCAATTGCCACGGCGGTCACGGCCATTGCCGGGGCGTTGCTCATCATTACAGGGCCCGTAGAGCCGGGCCTGGATCGGGCCTATATAGGCAAGACTTTTTGCGTGGTGGTGCTGGGCGGCATGGGCAGCTTGTGGGGGACGCTGGTAGCAGCCCTCATTGTGGGGTTGACGGAATCGTTCGTTCTGAGCACTGCAGGTGCATCCTGGGCAGCTGCCGTTTCCTTTGGCCTGCTGCTGCTCCTGCTCGCATTTCGGCCCTCCGGCCTTTTTGGGAAATGATACGCCATGGCTGACCTAGACCACACAAAAGATCTGCTCGATTTGACTAGTCATGACGGTGGCAAGCACATCGCAGTGTCTACGACCCATCGGGTGTCACCCTTTAGCCCCTTCTGGGTAGGCGCGGTACTGTTTCTTGCTTGCATGTTTGCACTGACACTCGTCGTGCCGGGTCTATATGTCCTTTTCGTTGGCTATGTGGTATTGCAGTTCATTGTCCTGGCCACCGGCTGGAATATTCTGGGTGGCTATGCCGGTTACCTGAATTTCGGGGCTGCCGCCTATTTCGCCACGGGTGCTTACACGACCGTCGCCCTGTTTCAGCTGACCGGAGGGCTACCCTTGCCGCTATTGCTGGTGGCTGCCGGCATCATGGGTGCGTTACTCGGGTTTATGGTGGGCGTGATGTCCATACGGCTGCGGGGCATCTATTTCTCGATTGCCACACTGGCTATCGCCATTATTCTGGAAACGGCTGTCCTGAATTGGGATTACGTGGGCGGCGCTCGGGGGATCTCGATGTTTCCCGACGGGACCCCGTGGCCCTTCCATTCCTATACGCAATGGTTGTTCGTCGTGATGTCGGTATTAGTCGTTCTGGCCATTGCTGCTGCTCGATATGTAGAGCGTTCCTTCGTCGGTCGTGGTTTGCAAGCGCTGCGCGATGATGAGGCCGCTGCAGAATGTGCAGGCGTGCCTACACTGAAGCTCAAGCTCGCTGCATCCAGCCTTTCGGGCGCAATTATGGCAGTAGCCGGGGCACCCTTTGTGTTCTATATGTCATTCATTGAGCCTCATTCGGCCTTTACGCTGAACTACTCTCTGGCCGCAATTGCCATGCCCATTATTGGTGGTATGTCTCGCTGGATTGGACCGGTCATCGGGGCCGTACTGCTGGGGACGCTGCAACAGATCATTGCCGTGAGACTTTCGGGGGAATGGAACATTCTGGTGACTGGGCTGGTTCTGATGGGCTTCGTCATTGCTGCGCCCAGTGGCATCGTTGGCCTTTTGACCCGCAAACACGCCCGCAAAGGATAACCATGAGTACACCGTTGCTACACATTAGCGAGCTCACCAAACGATTTGGTGGCTATACCGCTGTATCCAATATTAGCCTGGATATCCAGCGTGGGGAACGCATTGGCCTCATCGGCCCCAATGGATCCGGCAAGACCACTCTCATGAACTGTGTGAGCGGCACCCTGCCGCCGACTGCAGGGGCCATCGCCTTCGAATCTCGAGATATTACGCATAGGCCGCCCCATAAACGCGCACGCCTCGGGCTCTCACGGACGTTCCAGATTCCGCGGCCCTTTCACAGTATGACGGTCCTGGATAACCTCATGATTCCTCTGGAATACGTTGCGCATCGTGGCGTTTTCAACGATCAACACGCGGTTGCCGAGGCCATGGCCCTGCTGGACGAAATGGGTTTGGCAGACAGGGCCCACGAAAGGCCTGCCACACTGTCTCAGGTGGATCTGCGCAAGCTGGAGCTGGCCCGTGCGCTCGCAGCACACCCGAAGTTGCTGATTTGCGATGAATCCATGGCAGGGCTTTCGGCAGTGGAAGTTGATGAGATGCTCAATATCCTAATGCGTATTAATGGTCAGAATATCGCGATTATCATGATTGAGCACATCATGCAGGCCGTTATGCAATTTTCTCAGCGGCTATTTTGCCTTGATGCCGGTGAGCTAGTGTGTGAAGGCTCGCCACAAGAGGTTGTCGCTAACCCCCATGTTCAGAGGGCTTATCTTGGAACTTAAACTATCCATCCGGAATCTGCACGCGAGCTACGGTGGTGTGCGGGCGCTGCAAGGGGTTTCCATGGATTTGCGCGGGGGCGAGACTGTTGCGCTGCTGGGTACCAACGGAAACGGGAAAAGCACACTCATCAATTGTGTTCTGAATATCGTCCCTGCCACCGAGGGCGAGATCATCCTGGACATGGACGGACAGCAGCACGACCTGACCCGAATGGCCACGGAGGATATCGTAAACCTTGGTATCGGTGTGGTGCCTGAGGGGCGCCGCCTGTTCCCGTGGCTCACGGTCGAGGAAAATCTGCTATTGGGCGCCTATCGCCATGAAGCGCGCCGCCATGCAGCAGAAAGTCTGGAATCCGTCTACGAAGTCTTCCCTGTCCTTAGGGAGCGCCGCCGGCAGCTGGCCGGCAGCATGAGCGGCGGCCAGCAGCAGATGGTTGCCATTGCCCGCGCAATAATGCTCAAGCCACGCCTGTTGCTGGTAGATGAACCTTCCGTAGGGTTATCCCCGCTATTGGTGCAGCAAACCATCAACAAGCTGATCGAGCTCAAGGAGACCTTCAATCTCAGCGTGCTGATGGCAGAGCAGAACTTCGAACAGACCAGTCGTCTGGCTGACCGCGGTTACATCATTGTGCATGGGAAAATCGCGTTTGAGGGCAGCCTGCAAGCGCTGAGGGAGAATGACCTTGTGAAGAATCTGTATCTGGGATTGTGAGTGGGGCCCCGTGTGAACGCCTGCGCTGATCAATGCCCGAATACGTCCGAATCCAGCATGCCTGGTCCGGGCTGTCCAGTGCATTCATCGCGGTCATTTCGGCCTCGGACAAGGTGAAATCGAAACTGTCCAGGTTCTGTGTCTGGCGGCTGGAACGATACAGAAAACTGACGCCTCAAACCAGAATCTATTGACGGAGTCCGCACCAGCGGACGCCCGGCGCAAACGGGTTGCCTGCTCATCGAGCGCTTACGATTGCAGCATCGGCTAACGAGTTCCTGGTTCCACAGAGCCCGCTTTCCTCGAAAAGCCCTATCGTTACGCAGCACTGTCGTACTATCCGCCCACCTGGGGATGCCGCGCGCCATCTCAAGCAGGTCAGAACAGAGGTGGAAAGCTGCTGCCAGACTGCTGCGATCCGGAAAAAAGTGGTAGAGCGAGCCGATGGAGGTTTGCTTACGCCGAGCCAGGTCGTGCATCGTCACTCCCGCTACGCCTTCCTTGATGATGACCTCCGCTTAAGTCACATCAGTCCGAAACATAAATACCGTATTGCGCTCTGCGAACTTCCAC
>JAKDMO010000053.1 GCA_030452305.1 Alcaligenaceae bacterium
ACATCACCGACGGGGCTCCTTCATGTCAAACACCTGGTTCCCGGGTGAGGGCAGGTTCGGCTTTGCCCTCGTCGGGGCAGTGATCGCCTTTTGTGTTGAATGAACTGGAACGCTCGATGGCATCCGTGAAAAAAAGCGCCCCCACCCGCCGGCCACGCGCCCCGGCGCCTGGGCGCATCACATTGCTGGATATCGCCGGGCATGCGGGCGTCTCGCGGGCGACCGTGTCCCTGGTCATGCGTGATAGTCCATTGGTTGCAAAAGGAACCCGGGAGCGGGTCAAGCAGTCCGCAGCAGAACTAGGGTATGTATACAATCGCGGCGCCGCCAGCCTGAGATCCAGACGTTCGTTGATTGTCGGGGTGTCGATCACGGATCTGAGCAATCCTTATTTTGCCGAACTGACGGCCGCAGCGGAAATGGGATTGTCACGCGTCGATCGTATGGCCCTGCTCAGCAACAATAACGAATCGGTCGAGAAGCAGGATTCGTTCATTGATACGATGCGTGAATACAATGTGGATGGCTTGATCATCTGCCCGGCAATCGACACCCCGGTTGCTTCGATTCATCGCCTCAATGCATTGCATATACCGTTTGTTTTCCTGTCGCGACGCATTGGAGGGGTCAAGGCGGATTATGTCGCAAATGACAATGTCCGGGGCATCCGGATGGCGACCGAGCATCTTTTGTCGCTGGGGCACCGTCGCATCGCGATGATCTGCACGAGTACCCGCACGTCCACGGGACGCGAACGGCTCAGAGGGTATATGTCTGCCTTGCGCAACGCAGGGCTGCCGATCGACCCCGATATCATCTTTGGGGCTGCGCCCACTCGCAAGAACGGAATGGAGGGCTTGCTGAAGATCATGACCTTGTCCAATCCACCGACGGCTGCAGTGTGTTTCAACGACATCACCGCGTTTGGTGTGATGCTGGGCCTCAACCGTCTGGGGATGCGGATCGGCCACGACTTTGCCGTGGTCGGACATGACAATATTGCCGAGGCCGGCCTGTGGCTGCCCGGCCTGACGACCATCGCCATTCCGTTGGAGGAGATTGGCCGCCAGGCTGCACAGATGTTGCTCGATCGAATCAATGATCCGGGGCGCGAACCCCAGCAGGTCATTCTGCCGCCTGAACTGATTGTTCGTGAATCCAGTGGGGCGCGCTGAGCCCCTCGATCAGAAGTGGGGGATGTGCAGCCCACCGTCGATGTGCAGGGCATCGCCGGTACTGAATGGAAAAGCGCCTTCAGCCAATGTGGCGACTGCCAGCCCCACCTCGTCGGCGGTACCGAATCGCTGGATGGGTGTCAGGCCATCGGCGATGCGCTGGTCGTACTTAGCCTTGACCACACGGGTCATGTCGGTTTCGATGATCCCTGGGCGGATTTCATAAACGCGGATATCCGTGTTGGCCAACCGCAGGGCGAAGAGCTTGGTCGCCATTGATATGCCGGTCTTCGAGAGGCAGTATTCGGCTCGCTCGACCGAGGCAAACAGCGCATTGGCCGACGAAATGCTCACAATCGTCCGGGATCCCCGGGGTGCCTCGTCGGCGATCATGCGTCGAGCAATATCCTGGGTCAGGAAGAACATGGCTTTCAGATTCACGGATATCAGCGTGTCGAAGCCGGCCTCGCCGACGTCCAGGATATCACCGCGCACCTTCACGGAAATCCCAGCATTGTTCACCAGGCAGTTGAGGCTTCCGAAGGCTTGCCAGGCCCGTTCGGCGAGATCGGCGCGGGCCTGGGGATCGGCGACGTCTGCGATCACCACCTCGGTGCGTGCGCCTTCCCGTGCCAGTTCCGCCACGGTGTTATCCATGTCGGCGTCGTGGGTGATGTCGTTGATGACAATATCGTAGCCCTTGCGGGCCAGGGCCAGGCAGATCCCTTTGCCGATGCCCCGGCGTGCGCCGGTCACTAAGGCCGCGGGACGGACAGTGTGTGTTTGTGTCATGTTGTCTCCTAGCTCAGCAGTGCGCGTGAAATGATCAATCGCTGGATCTGGTTTGTGCCTTCGTAGATCTGGGTGATTTTGGCATCACGGTACAGCCGCTCGACCTCGATGCCGCGCGTGTAGCCCATGCCGCCATGGATCTGAATGGCATTGGCCGTGTGTTCGACGGCAGAGTCCCCGGCAAAGCACTTGGCCATCGATGCTTCGACCGAAGCGCGTTCGCCCCGGTCCATTTTGTCTGCCGCCGAGTGCACCATCAGGCGTGCCGCGTGGGCCGCCTTGGCCATATCGGCCAGCATCCACTGTATCGCCTGGAAATCTGCGATTGGCCGATCGAACTGACGGCGCATGCGGGCATAGTCGATGGAGGCCTCCAGGGCTGCCTGCAAGATTCCAACCGCCAGCGAAGCAATGCCCACACGACCCTTGTCCAGCACGCTCATCATCATCTTGAAGCCCTGGCCCTCGACGCCCAGCATGGCGTCGCCGGCCAAGGGGACTTTGTCGAAGGACAGGGGGCCCAGCGGCGAGGCGCGCTGGCCCATCTTGTGCTCGCGCGGCCCGGAGGTGTAGCCGGGCAGGTTGCTGTCGACAATGAAAATGCTCATTCCCCGCTTGCCTTGTTCGATATTGCTGCGTGCCAGCACGACGGCGAAGTCCGCGACCGGTGCATTGTGAATCCAGAGCTTTTCGCCACTCAGGGACCAGCCATCGGCACTTGGCGTGGCTGTACAGCGGATTCCCCCGACGTCCGAACCGGCGCCTGCTTCGGTGATGGCATAGGCGCAGCGCTTCTGGCCGAGCAGCAGCGGCTTCAGATAGCGCTCGCGCTGTTCTGGCGTGCCGTGCTCGGAAAGCAGGGAGGACACCAGCTCGACCAGGCCGCATTGGTCGGCAACCGAGGCATAGCCTCGACCCAGTTCCTCCATCAGAACAGCATAGGCCAGAGCGCCTGCGCACACGCCGCCATGCTCTTCGGGTACGGTCAATCCCAGCATGCCCAGTTGGGCCATTTCCTGATAAAGCTCGATCGGGTACCGCTCTGTTTCGTCCAGCTCCGCAGCGATCGGGCGGACCCGCTCGTTGACGAAAGTGCGCGCCGAGTCCCGGATCATGCGTTGAATGTCATTGAGTGGGGGTTCGAATGTGTATGCCATGGTGTTCAGGCCTTTTTGATCCATTTGAGGATGTGTTGAGCGACGGCGACGGTATCGCCGTCCTGATGGGTGGTCATTGGACGGTGTCCAGCGTGACTGCGCGTTGCTGTGCGGAGGATCGGAGGATCGCATTGATCAGGGCCTGGACTTTCAGCGCCGAGCGGCCGCATGCCTGGGGCGGGCGGTTCGATCGCGTGCTATCCAGGAAGTCCTGGATCAGGGCGCGGTGCGCGCCGTGCTCGAAAGACATGGGATCCTGGATGTCGCTATGGACATCCGATGGTCCGGTATGTTCGTGCAGCCCGTCCTGATGGTAGACGTCCAGCGATTCGCCTGATATGACGGCTGTGCCCCGCTCGCAGGCCAGTTCGATGCGCTCCGGGAAACCTGGATAGGAGACGGTCGTGGCGTCGATGCTGCCCACGGCGCCGTTCTCAAATTCGATGGCTCCGCAGGCGATGTCCTCGGTATCCGTGGCGCGTAGGCCCGAATTGCGGGTGAACGCGGCGACGCTTCGGACCGGCCCTGCCAGGTCGAGCAAAAGGTCCAGAGTGTGGATGGCCTGGGTCAGCAGCACGCCGCCGCCGTCGCGGCTCATCATGCCGCGCCCCGGTTCTGCGTAGTAGGCGGGGGTCCGCCACCAGCGGATCGAAGCGCTGCCCGAGACCAAGCGTCCGAGCTTGTTGACACGCATTAGTTGACGCAGGGCCACGGCGGCCGGGCGGAATCGGTGTTGGAAGACCACGCCGAGCTGCAGCCCCGCGTCTTCCATGATCCGGATGGCCTGGAGTGCGCGATCTGTCGAGACATCCAGGGGTTTCTCGACGAGTACGTGCTTGCCGGCCGCCGCGCATTGCGTGATCAATTCAAGGTGGCTGAGCGGCGGCGTAAGCAACAGAATAGACTCGATGTCCGGGTCCGACAGCAGCTCATCCAGCGTCTCGGTCACTGGCAGCCCCATATCACGTGTCGCCGTTGCGCGGCGCTGCGGGCTTGGCGTCCAGGCGGCGGCGATTTCGACGCGATCGGAAAGATCGCGCAGGCTTTTCAGATGGGGGCCAAGGGCCATTCCCAGACCGATCAGCCCAATGCGCTTTAGTGGCGTGCTCATGTATCGTCTCCGCCCGAGCCATGCTGAAAGGCCGATATGCCTTCCAGATGCTGGCCCGTGCTGAAGCACAGTGTGTTCATTTCGTTTTCGTAGCGCAGCCCCGCCTCGACTGGAGCAGAGAGGGCATGACGCACCGAGGCCTTGACGGCCTGAGCGGCGATCGGGTTGAGTGCCGCCAGTTTGCGGGCGATGCCCAGGGCCGTTTCCAAAACCTCGCCGTCATCGACCAGGTAGTCGATCAGGCCAAGCCGGTACGCTTCCTGGGCGTCTATGGGCTCGCCCAGCAGCAACAGCTTCAGGGCTGGGCCATAGCCGATCAGGCGCGGCAGCATTTGCGAGGCGCCGCCGCCGCCGACCCATCCATGCGTGACCTCGGGAAAACCGTAGCGCGAGCCGCGCCCGCCGATGCGCAGATCGGATGCCAGGGCCAGTTCGCCCCCGCCGCCCAGCACCCATCCCTTCAGCGCGGCAACGACCGGCTTGCGCACGTTGCGCAGTGCATGTGCGTACTCGAGCCGGTTGCGAAAGGCCCATGGCGTGGGATAGCGGGCGAGCGACCCCAGGTCGCTGCCGGCGCAAAACGCCCGATCGCCCGCCCCTGTGATCAGGACGGAGCGCACATCGTCGCTTCGATCTGCCTGGTGGCAGTATTCCGAGATGAGTTCGGCCATGGCGGGCGTGACAGCATTCATTTTTTGCGGGCGGCTCAGGGTGATGTGCGCCACTCCGTCGTGAATATCCAGCCTGACTTCCTGTGTCATGGTTGTACCCCTTGTCCGGCAGCAATGCGCGTGCTGCGCGGTGCAATCGGGCCGCGCTCGGCCATCCGTTGGGCCAGGCCGATCAGGCCGTCGGAAAACAATGCCGGGTCCATGGTTTTCAATGAGCTGGACACAATGGGCTTGAAATCCATATGGGCAAGCACATCGCGGTCCAGATCGATGCCGGGCGCGACCTCGATCAGGATCAGCCCGTCGGCCCCCAGCTCGAATACAGCGCGTTCCGTGATGTACAGCACGCGCTGGCCGCATTGCGCGCCGTACGGGCCGCTGTAAGTGACCTGCCGTACGCTCTGGACAAATTTGCGGTGCGGGCCGTCCTGCTCGATGTGCAGACTGCCATTGCCGAAATGCAGGCGGCTGGATCCGGCGGTGAAGGTGCCGCTGTAAACGACGGTGCGCGCGTTTTGGCTGATGTTGATGAATCCTCCGGGGCCGATGATGCGCGTGCCGAACCGACTGACATTCACATTGCCCTGGGCGTCGATCTCGGCGAAGGACAGGAACGCCATGTCCAGTCCGCCGCCGTCGTAGAAATCGAATTGATAGGGCTGATCCACCATGGCGGAATAGTTGGTCGCGGCACCGGCATCGCCGCCGGAGGCCGGCGCGCCACCGACCAGGCCCTGTTCGTTGGTCAGGCAGACCAGATCCAGGGCGCCCTCTTCGGCGGCGATGTCGGCGATGCCGGTCGAGATGCCGGAACCGAGGTTGCCAACCGCCCCCGTGGCCAGTTCCAGGGCCGCGCGCCGGGCGATGACCTTGCGCGCGTCCAGCGGCAGGCGTCGCATGTCGCCCGTGGGGATCCTCAGTTCGCCTGCGTAGGCTGGACTGTAGGGCGTCAGGTAGGTCTGAAGCTGGTCGGGTTCGACCACGATGTAGTCGACCAGGATGCCGGGGATCTTGACCTGTTTCGGCGGCAAGGTGTTGGCCTGCGCCATGCGCCTGACCTGGACGATCACGATGCCGCCGCAACGGCGTGTCGCCTGCGCTTCGGACAGCATTTCGCCAAAGACGGCTTCCTGCTCCATGGTGATGTTGCCGTTTTCATCAGCAGTGGTGCCCCGCAGGAAGCAGATGTCTACGTGGTATGGCTTGTAGAACAGATAGTCCTCGCCTCGAAACTCGACGAGTTCGACCAGCTCTTCGGTCTTGGGTTCGGATTGCCGGCCGCTCTCAAGGCGGGGGTCGATAAACGTGTGCAGGCCTGTGCGCGTGAGCAGGCCGGACCGGCCGGCCGCCATTTCCCGCATCAACTGGGACAATGCGCCTTGCGGCAGCGTCCAGCCCTCGATCTTGCCGGCCCGGACGAGGTCCGAAATACCCGGTGAGTTGACGTAAGTGCCGGAAACAACCCGGGCCAGCAACCCTTCCTGCGCCAGGTGGCCGGCGCCTTTGTCCTTGCCGTCGCCCAGGCCGACCGGGTGCAGGGCCGTAATGCCGGCGGGTTCCTGCGTTTCACGAAAACGATCCCCAAGGGCCTGCATCAGACGATCGGGTACGGCATGCCCACCGCCCGAGCCTCCGATCAGCACCGTATCGCCGGATTGAACCAGGGCCGCGGCTTGTGCCGCAGTAACTACGCGAGCCATTTCAATTCCTCTAAATCAGTAAAGTTCCCAGCCAGACTCATTCCAAGAACAGGCTGGGTGCGAAAGTAATGATTCCAGGCAGGAACACCATCACGATCAGGCCGCCCAGAAGAGCGATGAAAAACGGAAGCATCGCCCAGAAAATCCGCTCCATGGGCAGCTTCGATACGGAGGCCACGCCGTATAGCGCAACCCCCACCGGTGGGGTGACCAGGCCGAGTACGCAGGTCATGCAAAACAGCACGCCGAAGTGGATGGGATCGATATGGGCGGCATTCACGATGGGCATCATCACCGGCGTTACCATCAGGATGATGGGGGTCGCATCCATGAACATGCCCAGCACCAGTACGACGGCCAGAAGCACCAGGATGATTGCCCACGGCTCGCTGACGACCCCGCTGACCGCACCCATGAACAGAACGGGAAGCTGTTCGCGGGTGAACACCCAGCCGTCCAGGCCCGAGATGCCGACGACCAGCATCAGCACTCCCACGGTGCTGCCCGCATTGATGAATTCCCGATACACGCCTTTCCAGGTCAGCGTGCGATACCAGAGTCCCAGGCACAGGATATACAGCACCGCAGCGGTCGCCGCCTCGGTGGGAGTGAAGAAACCGAAGAAGATCCCGCCAATGATGATGACGGGCGTCAGCAGCACCAGGAATGCCTTGCGGAAGCTTGTGAACAGGCGTTTCAGGGAAAAACTGCCGTCCAGGGGGTAGCTGCGCCGGCGGGCGATGAGCGAAACCGCGATCAGCAGGAGCGCGGCAAGGATCAGGCCGGGTATGATGCCGCCAATGAACATCTTCCCGATCGAGACGTTCGCTGTGGCGCCGTAGATGATCATGATGATGGATGGCGGGATCACAGGGGCCAGCGTGGATGCCGCCAGCGTGATGGCGGCGGCGAACTCGGGGTCATAGCCACGCTCGCGCGCAGCCTTGACGGTGATGGTGCCCACGCCCACTGCGTCGGCGGCGGCGGATCCGGACATCGCCGAGAAGATCATGCTGGTCACGACCACAACGTGACCCAGGCCGCCCCGGATGTGCCCGACGATTGCCATTGCGAAATCGAAGATCTTGTCGGTGACTTCCAGCAGATTCATTAGCCGGCCGGCCAGCAGGAACATTGGGACCGCCAGCAGGATGGAGTTGTTCAAGGTCCCGAATATGCGCTGCGTCGTGATCGACAGTGAAATGTCGCTGAGAAACAGCCAGGCCATTGCGGGCAGGCCCAGCGCCACGGCAATTGGCGCCCGCAACAGGATCAGCAAGACGAGCAGGAAGAGAAATGTCCAGATCATTCTGCGACTTCCTTGAAGGAGTGATCAGTCTCCTGGGGACGAACCCAGGCCATGATGAAATGGAAGGCGATCAGTAGCGAGCCGATCGGAATGGCGATGTATGCCCAGGCGATGGAAATATCAAGAGTCGGCAAAATCTGGCCGGCGCCGTCGATCGTCGTCTGTGCCGCGATCCACGTCAGAAGAGCGAAAAAGGCAACGACGATAATGTCGATGGCCCGCGCCACGGCCTGCTTGCCGGGAAAGTTGACTTTTTCCATGAACAGTTCGACGACAAAGTGCTCACAGCGGCGTGTGCCGATGGCTGCGCCAATGAAGACCAGCCAGATCTGCAGCACTCTTGCGAGTTCTTCTGTCCATGCCAGGGGTATCTCCAACAGGAAACGCGAGGCAACCTGCATGGTGAGGGTGGCCAGCAACAAAACGAGCACGGAAAACAGCAGCGCGCCCTCCAGGCGTACGACGCCTGATTCCATGTGTATGAGAAAGTTTTTCATGATGATGGGTGAAATGAGGCATGCGCCTCATTTTCTGTCTGGAGATTAGTGGGCATCGCGGATTGCATTGACGAGGTCGCGGCCGTATTTCTCGGCGTATTTTTCCTGGACCGGCTTGACTTTCTCGGCGAATAAAGCGCGATCCGGAGTCGTGACCGTAACCTTGTGTTCCTTCAGCCACGCAATATCATTGGCGAAGTTGTGGGCGAACAGGTCCCGCTGGTATTTCGTGGCTTCGGCAAAGATTTCGTCGAATTCTTTCTTCTGGTCGGGGTTGAGCTTGGACATGGCGGCAGGGTTGGCGACTACAGGCTTCATCAGAAAGAAATGCCCGGTCAGGGAAAGCTGGGGTGCCTGTTCGTAGAACTTCATGTTTCGGTAACCCGACGTGTCGTTCTCTGCTGCGTCGATTGCACCAGTGGCCAGGCTCGTGTAGACCTCGCCATACGGCATGGGAGTGGACTTTGCCCCCAAAGCGTTGAAGGTGTCGATATAGACGGGGCTTCCGATTACGCGGATCTTCAGGTCGTGCATGTCTTCGGGTGTCTTGACGACCGTGTTGCGCGTGAATACGTGACGCATGCCGGCGCTCCACCAGCCCAGAACGTCCAGGCCGGATTCCTTCTCTACTTGCGCGGAAATCTTCTGGCCGATCGGACCATCGGTGACGATCCACGGGTGCTTGTCGCCGTCGCGAAACAAATAGGGAATGTCGAATACCCCGACGCTGGGGGCAAACGCGCTGAGATTCGCACTGGCCACGCAGGTCATGGTCAGCGCCCCCATTTTGACCTGTTCGATTGCATCCTTTTCACCGCCAATCTGGCTTTGCGGGAATATTTTCAAGGTCAGGCCTGTTTTTCCTTCGGCCAGTTTGGTCTTCATCATCTGGAAGGCTTCGTAGCAAGGTTCCCCAGGGGGATTGACGTGGCCGGCGGTCAGCTCCAGGGCCTGAGCGGAAAAACTGGCCGACATGGCCAGGGCAATGCCGCACAGTGCGATTTTCGTGGGATTCGGATATTTCATGATGTCTCCTGTTGTGTGGCGATTGGACGCGAGCTCGATGCGCCACTACACCTGTTCAGCTCGACTATTGCTTATCGGTCTACAAATATTAGATCGATCTAAATTTCCCGTCAATACTAGGGTTTTCGCTGATTTTTGACCTGAATATGAAACGGCTTATCCTTGACATTACAATGGGCAATCAGGATAATTCACCGTTTGGTGAATTGAGATGGTTCCGTTAATCCAAGGAGATCCTATGAGCGAAACTATTCTGTTGCCCGAGGCTTCGGGCGCACTCGAACGCTATACGCTGCTTGGCGAGGTGCCGGTCAGGCCTGCACCCGGCACGACATTCAATCGCATCGCCTATTCGGCCGCGCATGTGGTGCCCGATCCCCTGGCCGCGATCGACCCCTGGCTGGATTGCGCCATCGACTGGGATGCGACGATCGCCTATCGGCGCCACCTGTGGTCGCTGGGCCTGGGCGTGGCCGAGGCCATGGATACCGCGCAGCGGGGCATGGGTCTGGACTGGCCCACCTCGCTCGAATTGATCCGGCGGTCCCTGGATGCTGCAAAAGACGTGCCCGGTGCGCAGATCGCCTCAGGCTGCGGCACGGATCATCTGGAGCTTGCCGATGTGCATTCGGTCGATCAGGTCATCGCCGCCTACGAGGAGCAGATCGGGGCGATCGAGGCGCTGGGCGGCCGACTGATCATCATGGCCAGCCGCGCCCTGGCGCGTGTGGCCAAGGGCCCCGGGGATTACGAGCGCGTCTATGACCGGATCCTCGGGCAGGTGCGCGAGCCCGTCATCTTGCATTGGCTGGGCGATATGTTCGATCCCCAATTGGCAGGGTATTGGGGCGCCGGCGACGTCGATCAGGCGATGGACACCCTAGTGGACATCATCACCGCGCATGCCGACAAGATCGACGGGGTCAAGATCTCGCTGCTGGACAAGGACAAGGAGATCATCATGCGCCGTCGCCTGCCCGAGGGCGTGCGTATGTATACGGGTGATGATTTCAACTATGCGGAGCTGATTTCGGGCGATGGCGTAGGCGAGTTGCCGAACCATCATTCCAGCGATGCGCTTCTGGGTATTTTCGATGCGATCGCGCCTGCGGCCAGTGCCGCACTGGGGGAACTTGCACGCGGCAATACCGAACGCTTCCATACGATCCTGGGGCCGACGGTGCCCCTGTCGCGACATATCTTCATGGCGCCCACGCGCTTCTACAAGACCGGGGTTGTGTTCATGGCGTGGCTCAATGGCCATCAGGATCACTTCACCATGGTGGGCGGCCAGCAGAGCACGCGCTCGATCCAGCATTTGGCCGAGTTGTTCCGACTGGCCGATGCGGCAAGCGTTCTCGAAAATCCGGAATTGGCCGCGCAACGGATGAAGACCTTGCTCGCCATCCACGGCATCGAACAGTAGGGAAACAGCAATGCCTGTGATGTGCCTGGCATGTGCGGCTCGCAGCGTCGTGTAGTTGCCCTCGGGGGCCTTGAGGCCATAAACTTGCGCCAGTCCGAATAATTCAAACACTACCGACGGGGCTCCCCTTCATGTCAAATACCTACTTTCCGCGCTGGCGACAGGTCCAGGGCACGGCCGATGGCGCTGTAGTTCAACCCGACGAGCGCATGGCCTGGCCCCAGACGACGGCCATGGGCGCGCAGCATGTGGTGGCCATGTTCGGCTCGACCATTCTGGCGCCGCTCATCATGGGCTTCGACCCGAATACGGCGATCCTGATGTCGGGCGTGGGCACACTGATATTTTTTCTGTTCGTCGGCGGACGGGTGCCCAGTTATCTCGGTTCGAGTTTTGCCTTCATCGGGGGCGTGATCGCCGTCACCGGCTATGGGGGCAGCGGCCCCAATTTGAATATCGGTGTGGCGCTGGGTGCGATCATCGTGTGTGGTTTCGTCTACCTGCTGATCGGCCTGGCGACCTGGTGGATGAATGCGCGTTCGGGTGGTGCGGCGGACTGGATTGATGCCTGGATGCCCCCGGTTGTAACGGGTGCCGTCGTGGCCGTGATCGGCCTGAATCTGGCGCCGATTGCCGCCAAGGGCGCGATGGGCGGATCGCTGTTCGATGCGTCCATGGCCCTGATGACCATTCTGTGTGTGGGCTTGGTCGGCGTGCGTACGCGCGGCCTGATTCAGCGGCTGCTGATCTTGGTGGGTCTGGTGCTTGCGTGCGTCATCTATGCGGTGCTGGCCAATGGCCTGGGCTGGGGCAAGCCCATAGACTTCAGTCTGATCGCCGATGCGGCCTGGGTGGGTCTGCCGACATTTATCGCACCCGTATTCGAGGCCCATGCGATCAGCATCATCGTGCCGGTGGCCATCATCCTGGTGGCCGAGAACCTGGGCCACATCAAGGCCGTCAGCGCCATGACGGGGCAAAACCTGGATATCTACCTGGGGCGTGCCTTCGTGGGTGACGGGGTGGCCACCATGGTAGCGGGGGCTGGGGGGGGTACGGGCGTCACCACCTATGCTGAGAACATCGGCGTGATGACGGTCACGCGGATCTATTCCACGCTGATATTCGTTGTGGCTGCGATCATTGCTATTTTGCTGGGTTTCTCTCCCAAATTCGGGGCCGTCATCCAGTCGATCCCCGCGCCTGTGCTGGGCGGCATGTCGGTGGTGGTGTTCGGCCTGATTACAATCGCCGGCGCGCGGATCTGGGTGGTGAACCAGGTCGATTTCAGCGACAACCGGAACCTGATTGTCGCGGCGGTCACGCTGATTCTGGGTGCCGGTAATTTTTCGATCGCGATCGGCTCGTTCAAGCTCGACGGGATCGGTACGGCCACCTTTGGTGCCATTATCCTGTACGCCATCCTGAGGCCGCGTGCGGGTGCGGGCGCACAGGGGAAAGCACAGCCTTAAAACATGTGGTCGCCTGGGCGCCAAGGCTTGCTTTTTCCTCGCGCTTTGCCCACAATATAGCTAACAGACCCCGGTTCTTGTGCGGCCGGGGATTTATTTTGGGCACGCACGATCGAAACACCCCCAGCCAGGGCATGCGGAACTGCCGCAACAACCCTGCAGAGGTGACGATACCGTCCAGTTCTTTTATATCAGTCAGGCGCTCCGGTGCGCGGAGCGTCTTTTTACTTTTGAATCAGGAATAGTATGTCTGCGATCCCTTTGACAGCTCGCGGCGCCGAGCGTTTGCAAGCTGAGCTGCAGCGTTTGAAATCGGTCGAACGCCCCGAAGTCATTGCCGCCATTGCCGAGGCACGCGCCCAGGGCGATTTGTCCGAGAACGCGGAATATGATGCTGCGCGCGAGCGCCAGGCGTTCGTCGAAGCGCGCATAAAGGACCTCGAAGGCAACTTGTCGAACGCCCAGATCATCAACCCAAGTGATCTCGATGTCGATGGACTGGCGGTCTTTGGCGCCACAGTAGAAATCGAGGACCTTGAATCAGGCGAGCGCCTCACCTACCAGATTGTGGGCGACCTCGAGGCCGATATTCGTTTGAACATGATCTCGGTATCCAGTCCGGTCGCACGCGCCCTGATTGGCAAGAGTGAAGGCGATGTCGTGGAAGTCCGGGCACCGGCCGGCGTGCGCGAATACGAGGTCTGCTCGATCAGCTACGTGTGAGGCGACTGCGCCGCCCGCCCGGACGCAGAGATAGTGCACTGCCGCTGCTGCGCCGTGGAATACCGTGGATCGGGGCGCTGCGGCGCGATCGCGAGGCAGGTGCCTCGCTTTTTTGTGCCGGCTTGCGTGCGGCGGGTTTTCCGGGGCGCGCCAGTGCGGCTTTCTTTTTCGGAATATAGGGTTCCGACGGCTTGCGTACTGCGCGTGTCGAATTCACGGTATCCTGCTGGGCCTGTTGCGCGCCTGGGTCCGGGCGGTAGATAATCAGTGTCTTTCCCAGATGATGCACTGCAGCGCACGACAGCTTATCGCAGATTTCGGCCAGCATGGCTTCGCGCTCGGCGCGTTCCGCGCCCGCAACGCGTACTTTGATCAGTTCGTGGGCCTGCAGGCTGTGATCGATTTCCTTCAGGACGGATTCGGTCAGGCCGCGATCCCCGATCAGGACAATGGGGTGCAGGGGGTGGGCGCTTGCGCGCAGGGCGCTGCGTTCCTGCGATGTGAGTTCAAGTCTGGACATAATGGAATTGTACGGGAATGGCCA
>JAKDMO010000054.1 GCA_030452305.1 Alcaligenaceae bacterium
CACGCAAAACCGCCGAACGGCTGCGGGCCCGGTCGCAATCAACGACAAACGCGCTCAGCCCCTCTGCGCGGGCAGCCTCCAGCGCGGCCTCTTCGGGGATTTCCACCGAGTCCACCACCCCAACCCTCAGCATCTTTTTTAATGCGGCCTGACTCATTGCGACCACTCCTTGAAAAAAGCTTTGACTTCCCCAGCACGACTCAGGCTATCAGCCCTTCCCAACTTGATCAGGTCTTGTGTGTAGCTTGCCTCGAACAACAAATACGACACCAGCGCACCACCGGCTGCCTCGGCCGCCTCGGCCGATTTGGGCGAAACCCCCAGGACGCGAAACAGCGTTCGCACGGCCCTGGGCAGTTGTTCCAGGTGATGCAGGGCCATATCGTCCAGAGACTGGCTGGGCGCGATCGATAAGGTGCTGATCGGGCGCAGTGATTGGCTTTGTAATCCATTTGGAGGCAGTTGTGCAAGCAACTCGTTGATGCGCTCCATCCGTTCAATATCCATGGACACACTGTCGAGAAAGATATTCGACAGCGTATGCCCGGCAATCTGCGCCAGATTCGGATATTCCGGCTTCAAACCGCCCATATCGCTGCGGACCTCATCATAATAATTCGTCCCCACCACCACGATTTTTTCAGCACCCAAGTGGATCGCGGAACTCATGGGCGCGAGCTGGCGCATGGAACCGTCGCCGCACCACAGGCTCTTGCCGCCGGTCAGGATTGCACGCGCCGGAAATACGAACGGGATGGCGCTGGACGCCATCAGGTGATCGACCCCGATCGTACAGGCGACGGCCCGGCGCAGCGTCCGCGTCCAGGGCTTGATGGCCGACTCGGACTGATAAAAGGTCAGATGCTCGCCGGTGGTGTAGGCGGTTGCCGTCACGGCCAAAGCCTTCAGCTTTCCATCGGATAGATTGGTCTGCAGGCGGCGAAAATTCAGGGTGCGTGCCAGCAGTTTCACCAGGGGCTCATTATCCAGCAACGAGTGCGGGGCATAGTGCGCGAAACGCGGCCCCAGCCAGCCCAGGCCCAGCATACCCAGCCACTGCAGGCCGGTGCGTATCAGGCGCGGCGCGTCCGAATAATACACATTGTGGGTGTGCAGGGACTCCCACAAGGCCACCAGGTGATCGATTGCCCGGTGCGGCTGATTCGCCCGGCACGCTAGCGCCGCAGCGTTGATCGCACCCGCCGATGTCCCGCAAATCACCTGAAATGGGTTGTCCTGATCCGGCCGGTGATCGGGATCGATCAAATCCAGAATACCCGATAGCACGCCCACCTGGTAGGCGGCGCGCGCGCCGCCTCCGGTCAGAACCAGCCCTATGCAGGGCCGCTCAGGCGGAACGCGGTGTATTGGCATCGACCACCGTCAGTGCCGCCATGTTGACGATACGGCGCACCGTCGAACTTGAAGTCAGGATGTGGACCGGAGCATTCGCCCCGAGCAGGAAAGGCCCAACCGCCACATTGCCGCCGGCGGCGGTCTTTAGCAGGTTATAGGCAATGTTGCCGGAATCCACGCTGGGGCAGATCAACAGATTGGCCTCGCCGTGCAGGGTCGTAGAGGGCAGGATGCGCTCGCGCAGCGCCGGATCCAGGGCGCAGTCGCCGTGCATTTCGCCGTCGATTTCAAGTTCCGGGTCGCGTGCCTGCACCAGTTTGACCGCCTCGCGCATCTTTTCGCCCGAGGCTGAACTGCCGGTGCCGAAATTCGACCGCGACAGCAAGGCGACCTTGGGCACGATATTCAGGTGGCGCATGACCTCGGCGGCCATCACCGTAATTTCGGCGATCTGTTCGGCATCCGGATAGTCATTGACATGGGTGTCGGCCAGGGCGACCGTACGCTCGTCGAGCAGCAGGATATTCATGGCCGCGTAGGTATTGGCGCCCGCGCGCCTGCCGATCACCTCGTCAATGAATTGCAAGTGATTGCCGTAGGCGCCGACCGTGCCGCAGATCATGCCGTCGGCATCGCCCAGATGCACCATCATCGCCCCGATCAGGGTCAGGCGGCGGCGCATCTCGACACGCGCCATTTCCTTGGTGATCCCCCTGCGGCACATGAGTTCCCAGTACGTGGTCCAGTATTGGTGAAAGCGGTCGTCCTGCTCGGGGTTGGTGACATCGACGTCCTGGTCCAGGCGAATGCGCAGGCCGTACTTTTCAATGCGCGCCTGCAAGACCGCCGGACGCCCGATCAGAATGGGCCGGGCCAGATGCTCGTCGATCACGATCTGTACCGCGCGCAGCACGCGCTCGTCCTCGCCCTCGGCAAACACGATGCGATTCTTTCCGCCGCCGCGCACCAGGCCGCGTGCCATCGAGAACAATGGCTTCATGAATGCACCCGAGTGATACACGAATTGCTGCAGTTGCTCGGCATAGCTGCTCATGTCGGCCAGGGGGCGCGTCGCCACGCCATCGTCCATCGCAGCCTGCGCGACCGCTGGTGAAATCCGCACGATCAGGCGTGAGTCGAACGGTTTCGGAATGAAGTAATTGGCCCCGAAGGACACGTCATACAGCCCATAGGCGGCTGCCACCACATCGTTGGGCTCTTCGCGGGCGAGCTTGCAAATGGCCAGGACGGCCGCCTTTTCCATGCCGCGCGTGATCGTCGTCGCCCCCACGTCGAGCGCGCCCCGAAAGATATAGGGAAAGCACAGGACGTTGTTGACCTGATTGGGAAAATCAGACCGCCCGGTGGCGATCACCGCATCAGGGCGCACCGCCAGCGCATCCGCCGGCAGGATCTCGGGGTTGGGATTGGCCAAGGCCAGGATCACAGGCTGTTCGGCCATCTGTGCCACCATTTCGGGCTTTAACACCCCCCCGGCCGACAGGCCCAGAAAGACATCCGCCCCCTGGATGATATCGCCTAGAGTGCGCGCATCGGTCTTTCGGGCAAAGCGCTGCTTTTTTTCGTCCATCAGCGCAGTGCGGCCGTCGAACACCACACCTTCGATGTCCGATACCCAGATATTTTCCAGCGGCAGGCCCATGTCGATCATCAGGTCCAGGCAACCCAGCGCAGCGGCGCCCGCACCCGAGACCACGACCTTGACCTGGGTGATGTCCTTGCCCACGACCTCCAGGCCGTTGATGAACGCGGCACTGACACAGATCGCCGTACCGTGCTGATCATCGTGGAAAACCGGGATCTTCAGGCGCGCACGCAGCTTGCGCTCGACCTCGAAACATTCCGGAGCCTTGATGTCTTCGAGATTAATACCGCCGAAGGTGGGCTCAAGCCCGGCGATGATGTCCACCAGTTTGTCGGGATCGGATTCGTTGATCTCGATGTCGAACACGTCCAGCCCCGAGAACTTCTTGAACAGGACGGCCTTGCCTTCCATGACGGGCTTGGAGGCCAGCGCGCCGATATTGCCCAGGCCCAGCACGGCTGAACCGTTGGTGATCACGCCCACCAGATTGCCCCGCCCTGTATACCGAAAGGCCTTGGCCGGGTCGGCAGAGATCTCGTCGCATGCGGCCGCCACACCCGGGGAATAGGCTAGCGCCAGGTCTCGCTGGTTCGAGAGCTGTTTGGTGGGGACGACGGAAATCTTTCCGGGGCGGCCATGTTCGTGATATTCAAGCGCAGCGGCGCGAAGGGACTCATCCATAATGACGCAAGCCTCGAAACGGTGATTGATGACAGGCAGTCATTCTAGCCCGTTGCGGTGCATTCGAACATGGACGGGCGCGAACCCCGCCCGCGCAGGAATTCAGGCGCTTTGCCCCGGGTCCGGAAATATCCCCAGCGCATCGAACATAAGCTTTACCTGGCGATCGAGCGTGGCCGCGTCCTCGCCTGCCTCGCGCCGAAAATACCGGTCGCTATAGGGGCGTTGCTCAAACACCGGGGCACGCTCATCGAGCACCACCCATTCCACCCAGCCCAGGTCGCCGCCATGCCCCAGCAACAAGTGCGCAAGGTTCACCGTACGGCCCGCCTCGGGCGTCAGTGCATCCAGGCGATATCGAGCGGGCCAGATCGCCTGCCCGCCTTGTCGCCCGGCCAGGGCTCCGGTGCTCAGCTCGAACAATTGTGGAATCAATGACTGCAGGCGTGCGGTGCCCAGCGGCTTTTGGTTCGCCTCGCCAAAGGCCCCCAGATTCCCCTGTGTACCGTCATTGAGCAGCACCGAGGCGTGCACCAGGCCCGAGTCGGCGGTGTGCCCGGCATCCCAGTCGCACCACTCACGATCCGCCAGCCATGCCGCAACCGTCAGATGGCAGGGTATGTCCTTGAACTGACGCAGTCCGGCTTCCTCCAGGTCGCCCAGCAGGCAACCCGGCTGCACGAACCAGCGCGTATCGCCTTCGGACAGGCGCTCGAAACGCGACATCGCCAGCCCCGGCTCGACCCACAGCACCGCCTGCTCATCCATGCGCGTGCTGTGCTGCACCCCATCGAGGGCCAGCCGGATACCGAATTCCTGGCACAGCATGCGTGCGCTGTGCACATCGGCCATGTCTTCGGGCACCAGTCGGGCACTGCCCGCAGGCGCATTGAAATCGAACACCCGGCCGCGCGCCCGGTGCCGCAGTTTCCGCAAAAATTCTTCCCAAGGGGTCTGTGCGGCGCGTCGCCCTGTCAGAAAGGCACGCCGTGCGCTGGATTCCATACCGTGAAGCTCCTGGTTACCGGCTTACAATAGAGGTTTCATCCGGACACCCGCCATATGCCCCGTCTTGCCGCCCGAACTGATCAAACTGTGCCATTTTACGCTGTCGAGGTGTTCAAGCAGGCCCAGGCACTCATGGCCCAGGGGCATGACATCATCAGCCTGGGGATCGGCGAACCTGATTTCACTGCACCGGCGGTCGTCGTCGAAACGCTCGAGCGCGCGGCACGCGCCGGTCTCGCGGGCTACACCGCCCCGGCCGGCCTGCCTGCGCTGCGCGAGGCCATCGCCCATTACTACGACACGAGTTTCGGGGCCCGCATCGAGCCCGAGCGCGTGCTGGTGACCTCGGGCGCATCGGGGGCGCTGCTGCTGGCGGCCATGGCGCTGGTCAATCCGGGCGACGAAGTCCTGATGCCCGATCCTTCGTACCCGGCCAACCGGAACTTCATCACTGCCGCCGGCGGGGTGCCGCGCCTGCTGCCCTGCTCGCCCGAGCACCGCTTCCAGCTCAGCGCCGCAGACATCGAAGCCCACTGGGGCCCGAACACACGCGGGGTGCTGATCGCCTCACCCAGCAACCCCACGGGCACCACGATCGGGCGCGAAGCACTGCGCGCCCTGATCGAGGCCGTACGCGCACGCGACGGCTTCATCATCATGGACGAAATCTATCTGGGCCTGTATTACGAGGATGCGCCGCTCTCGGCCCTGACACTGGACGATGACATCGTCATCATCAACAGCTTCTCAAAGTACTTTCACATGACCGGGTGGCGGCTGGGCTGGTTGATCGCCCCACCGGCCATGATGCCCGCCATCGAAAAGCTGGCCGCCAGCCTGGCGATCTGCGCCCCCACACTGGCCCAGCACGCAGCACTGACCTGCTTTTCACCCGATGCGATGCGCGTCTACGAGACCCGGCGTCTGTCCTTCAAGGAACGTCGCGACTACCTGCTGCCCGAACTCGAACGGCTGAACCTGCACGTCCCCGTGGTGCCCGATGGCGCCTTCTATATCTTTGTCGATACCCGCGCATACAGTCAGGACAGCGATGTGTTTGCCCAGCGCCTGCTGAACGAAGCCCACGTCGCCACCGTACCGGGACGCGACTTCGGCGAGGCCCACGCCGCCCACACCCTGCGGTTGTCCTACGCCACTGGCCTGGATCGCCTGCGCGAGGCGATCGGCAGACTCGAACATTTCCTGGCCTAAGGCTTGCCCACAGGCACGCCCGAGGCCAGGGCAATGCGCCGGCGCTCGGCCAACACGCGTGCCCCATAGCCCCCGTCGCCAGGGCCGACAGCCCCGACATAGCACGCCAGGCCACGCTTGATCGAGCCGCGGCGCTTGATGCAATCCGCCAGAATCTGCGACCCGACCTCAATATTGACCAGAGGATTGAACACGGCCAGCTTGCCACCGCCCGTGGCGATGAGCTTGTCAATGTGCACATTGGGCATGACCTGCATCAGACCCGAGGCCCCCACCGAACTGGCGGCAAACGGGTTATAGCGCGACTCAATCGCGATCACGGCCAGCAGCAGTTGCGGATCCAGATTTTTTTTCTTTCCAACCTCGAAGGTCGCGCGTATCAACGCGCCGGCCACACTATGGGCGATCTTGTACTTGCGTGCGAGATAGCTGCTCAAGGCCTTCAGTTGCGCCGCCGTCAGGCCGGGCACATCCTGCTCATCCGCCGCCGTTCGCAAGGCCCGCATGAAACTCTGTGGAACCGGTGCCGCAGCAGCCTTTGCGGGATCCTGCGCCGACGGTGATTCTGCGTCCTGCGCCTGGTCGCCTGCCGCCGCCCGGTCCGACTCGCGGCCCGCCGGTGCGGTCTCGGGCACAAAAGCCCAGCCATCCGGCAATGGATCGGCAAAGCGGTCGTCTGCCGACTCATCGCCTTCACCGTCTGCCTGGAACATCGTCAGCATGACCTCGTGCAACTGATGTGACTGCTCGCGCATCGACGGCAGCACGAGACTGAGGCCCAGCGTCGTCAGGACGGCGATGCCCACGTAAATGGCGCTGACGTGCACAAATTCGCCAAATGGATGGATCGCACCCTGCAGACAACGCCGCAGCCACTCGCCGGATCGGGATCGGGTAACGCGCATAGGCACCCTATCGGGAAGCGCAATGGTAATCTTGCATATCTCCCAACTGTAACCTGATTGGCCAATTCCTGTGAAATATCGCGATCTGCGGGACTTCATCGCCCAGCTTGAGGCAAAAGGCGAACTCAAACGCATCCGTCACCCGGTATCCACCCGGCTGGAAATGACGGAAATCAGTGACCGCGTCCTCAGGCGCGGCGGCCCGGCACTGCTGTTCGAGCAGGCGCGCCACGAGGATCAGGCGGCATCCATGCCAGTCCTTACCAATCTGTTCGGCACCCCGCAACGCGTCGCCTGGGGCATGGGCGCCGACTCGGTTTCGGCCCTGCGGGAAACGGGTGAACTGCTGGCCTCATTGCGCGAACCCGCAGCGCCTGAAGGCATGCGCGATGCGTTCTCAAAAATCGGCATGCTGAAGTCCGCACTCTGGGACATGAACCCCCGGCAACTGCGCAGCGCCCCGTGCCAGGAAGTCGTGATCGAGGCGGCCGATGTAGACCTGAACACCTTGCCGCTGCAAACCTGCTGGCCGGGCGATGTGGCGCCGCTACTGACCTGGGGTCTGGTCATCACGCGTGGCCCCAAGGCGAAACGCCAGAACCTGGGCATTTACCGACAGCAGTTGATCGGGCGAAACAAACTCATCATGCGCTGGCTGTCGCACCGGGGCGGTGCGCTTGATTTTCGCGATCATTCGATCGCGCACCCCGGCGAGCCCTTTCCGATCACCGTCGCGCTGGGCGCCGACCCGGCCACCCTGCTGGCCGCCGTGACCCCGATTCCCGACAGCCTCTCGGAATACCAATTTGCAGGCCTGCTGCGCGGGGCGCGCACCGAAACCGCACAGGCATTGGGCAGCGGCCTGTCGGTGCCGGCCTATGCCGAAATCATCCTGGAAGGCCACATCCTGCCCGCCACGGATCCACGCGCCCAGCCGCCCGGCCCAGATACGCCGGACACCGGATACGAAGTGGCGTTGGAAGGCCCCTACGGCGACCACACAGGCTATTACAACGAGCAGGACTGGTTCCCGGTCTTTACGGTCGAGCGCATCACCCGGCGCCGCGAACCGATCTACCACAGCACCTATACCGGCAAGCCGCCCGATGAGCCCGCCGTCCTGGGCGTGGCGCTGAACGAAGTGTTCGTACCCTTGCTCAAGCGCCAGTTTCCGGAAATCGAGGATTTCTACCTGCCACCCGAAGGCTGCAGCTACCGCCTGGCCGTGGTCTCGATGCGCAAACAATATCCCGGCCACGCCAAGCGCATCATGTTCGGCCTATGGAGCGTGCTGCGTCAGTTCATGTACACCAAGTTCATCGTGGTCGTGGACGAGGACATCGATCCGCGCAACTGGGCCGAGGTCATCTGGGCCATGACCACGCGCATGGATCCCGTGCGCGATACGGTTCTGGTCGAAAACACACCGATCGATTATCTGGATTTTGCCTCGCCGGTATCCGGACTAGGGGGCAAGATGGGGCTGGACGCCACGAACAAATGGCCGGGCGAAACGCCCCGCGAATGGGGGCGCCCGATCCAGATGGACCCCGAGGTCAAAACACGGGTCGATGCGATGTGGGATGCGCTGGGGCTGTGAACCCGCTGGAATCCACAGGGAGCGACCTCTGGCGCGTCGGTGACCTTCAGGTTCGGCGCACGCCGCGCAGCAGCCGCCAGATCAGCAAGCCGGCCACGCCGGCACGCACATAGGGATTGCTCTTGCGCGCGCCCGATATCAGGGCCGAACCGGCTGAAAGCATGATGGGGTAGCGCCGTGCCAGGCCCAGTACCGAGACGACCCAGCGCAGGCCCGATGCACGCAGGCCCAGGCCGGCCTGCGAGACCAGCGCCTCGGGCTGCACGGCACCAATCAGTTCGCAGGCGCTACGGCGCAACGCCAGGCGCTCGTACCCCGCCCGGGTGCGCAGCAACTCGATGCGCAACCGGCGATCTTCAGGTGCCTTCATGTCGGCCCTCTGGAAGATCCGGCACCGGATCCGGGTCTGGATCCGGGTCGGGCTGCGGCGGGCGGTGCGGCTCGCGCAGCGATCGGGCATCGGCCTTCAGTACCTCGCAGGTCGCCTCGAAAGGCGCCGCACCATGCAGCATAATCATGCGCAGTCTCCAGAGCAATGCCAGGCCAATCACGGCATAGGCCAGCGCCAGCAGAGCCAGCGCCAGGTTCCGGTATTCAGTCGGCCAGAAATACAGAACAATAGCCAGGCTGGCCACCAGCAGCGCCATGAACAGGCACAGCGCAGCCGCCACCGCCAAACCCGCCAGTCGAAATAGCAGTTGCCTGGCCTGCGCGGCCTCGAGCGACAGAAGCTCAAGGCGCGTATTGGCCATTTCCAGTACGCCGGCGCCCAGGTCCGACAGGACCTGCCTAAGCGACATGGGCAATCAGCGCCGCGACAACAGTGCGCCGAGCAGCAGGCCGGCCACACCGGCCATGCCTACGGCCTTCCACGGATTGGACTGCACATATTCGTCAGTCGTCTCGACCACCTTGCGGCCCTGCTCCATCAGGTTTTCCTGCTTTTCCGCCAATACGGCACTGCCCTGGCGCAGGGCGCCCAGCGCGCGTTCGCGCAAATCATCGGCCTTGTCGCCCGTGGTTTGCGCGGCTTCGCGAAGGAGTTTTTCGGCCTGGTCCAGACTGGTCTTGATGTCCTCGATCAGGGCATCGCCGGCCGACTGTGTTGCTACGGGTTTACGTGCTGCCATAACAGACTCCTAAGGAATTGTATTGACTTCATACTAACCCATGGCGGCCGATAATATGTATCGAGATCTTGTCGGGTTTTGCTCAAAATCATAAAACAGGCCCGGCGACGCTCATTCGTTTTTTTGGCGCGTCCCGAAAATTCGGTCGCCGGCATCCCCCAGGCCGGGAATGATATAGCCGTGCTCGTTCAAGTGATCGTCTATGGATGCGGTATAGATATCGACATCCGGATGCGCGCGATCCACCGCCGCGATGCCCTCGGGTGCCGCCACCAGCACCAGGGCGCGCACATTGCGGCACCCCGCCTGCTTGAGCATATCGATCGTCGCCACCATCGAACCGCCCGTGGCCAGCATCGGATCGATAATCAGCGCCAGACGCTGGTCCAACTGCCCCACGAGCTTTTCCAGATAAGGCTGGGCAGCCAGGGTTTCCTCATTGCGCGCAATGCCCACGGCACTGACCTTGGCCCCCGGAATCAGGCTCAGCACGCCATCGAGCATACCGATGCCGGCGCGCAGAATGGGCACCACCGTGACCTTTTTGCCCGCAAGCTTCTCGACATTGATCTCGCCGGCCCAGCCCGCGATCCGCGCGGGCTCCAGGGGCAGGTCCTTCGATGCCTCATAGGTCAGCAGGGCCGCGATCTCCTGGGACATTTCCCGGAAATTCTTGGTGCTGAGGTCGGCGCGGCGCATCAGGCCCAATTTGTGTCGAATCAGGGGGTGGCGAATCTCGTGTATGGGCATGGCGGTGTGTTTTTCCTGAAATGAATTTGGGGCGGCACCCCGGTTTACTGCTCGGCCAGCCAACGCACCAGAGCGTCATCAAAAGCGCGCACCCCGCCTGCATTGGCATCATTGACCAGGCTGACCAGAATATAACGCTTGCCACTGGCGCCGCGCACATAGCCGGCCAGCGCACGCGCCCTGGCCAGGGTCCCGGTCTTCAGGTGTGCCTGGCCACGCGTGGCCTCGTCGCGCAGGCGGCGGCGCGTGGTGCCGTCCACCCCCGAGATCGACAGCGACGACACGTATTCGGACATCAGCGATGAATGCCAGGCGTAATCAAGCATCTGCGCCAGGCCTTTTGCGGTGATCCGGCCGTCGCGCGACAGGCCCGAGCCGTTATCCAGCACCCAGCCCCGTGTGTCGATGCCCTGATTGCGCAGAATGCCGAGCACGCTGCGCGCGCCGCTTTCCGGGGTGGCGCCCCGACCGTTCAGTTCGGCCCCCAGCGTCAGCAGCAGCATGCGGGCCATGACGTTATTGCTGTGCTTATTGGTCTGTCGAATCACATCGGCCAGCGACGGCGAATCGTGCCATACCAGCGGCACGGCCGAACCGGGCACGCTGCCCGCCCGAATGTCGCGAGCCAGCGTCCCGCCAAGCTCTTTCCACAGCATGCGAAACAGGGATTCAAAGTACTCGGGCTGCGTCATGGTCAGGCGATAGACGCTGAATTCACCGCAAGACCCGGCTGCCGTACCCTGCACATGCACCACGGTCCGCCCGGCACCGGGTTCGACACGCGTGGTAATCACAGGCGAACCCGGGCAGCGCGCATCGCTCCAGCCGATCTGGCCCTCGATTCGCACATTGGCCGTCGGTGGATCCACGATAGGGATCCATTTATGGGCTTTCTGGTCGGGCTGGAACACCAGCCGCGAGGCGCCAAAGTTCACCATCATCGCGTCGGGGCTGGCATTATAGGGACGATCGGGCGAATTATCGAAGTCCCCCGGGTCGATCCTGATCTTGCCGAACATCCCGCGATCCACGATCACCTCGCTGAGGTTTTTGATGCCGCGCAGCCGCAGCTGGCGCAACAAATTCCACAGGTCCTGAATGGTGAAAAAGGGATCGCCGGCGGCCTGCACATACAGCGGACCGCGCAAGGTACCCTGGGCATCGACCCCGGCGCCCGCACGCGCCAGCAGGTTCGTGCGCCAGACATAGTCCGGCCCCAGGCCAGACAAAGCGGCCCAGGTGGTGACCATTTTCATGACCGAGGCGGGATTGCGCGGGGTATCGGCCTGCTGCGAAATCATCACCGGCCCACCGACCTCCTGGACCTGCAGCGACAGGGCGCCCGAAGCGATGCGCGTAGCGTCCCACGCCTTCTGCAAATCGGGCGGCAGACCCTGTGCCGAGGCGATCGACAAGGCCGAAGCACCCAAAAAGGCCAGGGCTGCAGGCCGCAGGTACGAGATCAAACTACGTCGATTCCACGCCATCGTCACACTGCCATTCACGTAAAAGGTATCAGCATAATCCAAAGTGCCTGGTCGTTTGCGCGCACCATTTGCACATGCGGCTTAAAATACGCGCCAACCCCGCCTGCTCGCCAACGGGCAGCGGCCATGATGACCACCCCCATTGCTACGTGACATACGATTTCGATATCTCGCAGTTCGATTATGAACTGCCCCCAGAGCTGATCGCCCAATCCCCCGCTGCACGACGCGACGCCAGCCGCCTATTGCGTCTGGACGCCCATAGCGCACTGCACGATCTGCACTTCACCGACCTGCCCAATCTGCTGCGCGCAGGCGACCTGCTGGTATTTAACAACACGCAGGTCATCAAGGCCCGGCTGCATGGCCGGAAAGCCAGCGGCGGCAAGGCCGAGGCCCTGATCGAACGCATCACCGAACCGGATCGTGCCCTGGCGCATGTGCGCGCCAGCAAGGCACCCAGGCCGGGCAGCCGGCTGGTCTTTGCCGACGGCGCCTGCGAAGTCGAGGTCGTGGGCCGACACGACGCGCTCTTTGAATTGCACTTTCCATGCCGCGTGCTCGATGCGCTGGATCAATACGGCAGCGTGCCCCTGCCCCCCTACATCACCCACGCCGCCGGACACGAGGACGAATCCCGCTACCAGACGGTTTACGCCGAGCGGCCGGGTGCGGTCGCCGCGCCCACCGCAGGACTGCACTTTGACCAGGCCATGCTGGATCGTCTGAAGGCTCAGGGCATCGGCGAGACCTTCGTGACCCTGCACGTGGGCGCGGGCACCTTTCAGCCGGTGCGTGTGCAGAACATCGCGGATCACGTCATGCACGCCGAACGCTACGAGGTGCCCGAGGACACCCTGGCCCAGGTCGCAGCGACCCGGCGTGCAGGCGGGCGCGTAATCGCGGTGGGCACGACCAGCGTGCGCGCCCTTGAGGCCGCTGCGGCGCAGCCAGCCGGCCCGGGCCCGCGCGAAGGCGACACCCGCCTGTTCATCGCCCCGGGCTACCAGTTTGCCGCCGTCGATGCCCTGATCACGAACTTCCACCTGCCCCAGTCCACGCTGTTGATGCTGATATCCGCACTGGCGGGCATGGAACCCATTCGGCGCGCCTATGCACACGCCGTCCAATCCCGCTATCGCTTCTTCAGCTACGGTGATGCGATGTTCATCGAAAGCCCCGAATCATGACCGGACTCCAGTTCTCAGTGCTCCAGACCGACGGCGCTGCGCGCCGCGGCCGCCTCACCCTGAACCACGGCGTGGTCCAGACCCCGATCTTCATGCCCGTGGGCACCTACGGCAGCGTCAAGGCCATGATGCCGCACGAACTCGAGGACATCGAGGCGCAGATCGTGCTGGGCAATACCTTTCACCTATGGCTGCGCCCGGGCACGGAAATCATGGACAAACACGGCGGGCTGCACGGCTTCATGCAATGGCCCCGCCCCATCCTGACTGATTCCGGGGGATTCCAGGTATTCAGTCTGGATGGCCTGCGCAAAATCACCGAGGAAGGCGTGCGCTTTGCCTCGCCGATCGACGGCGCCCGCCTATTCCTCACCCCCGAGGAATCCATGCGCATCCAACGCGCCCTGAACTCGGACATCGCCATGGTGTTTGACGAATGCACGCCCTACACAATAGACGGTCGCCCGGCCACCCACGAGGAAGCCGCTACCTCGATGCGCATGTCGCTGCGTTGGGCGCGCCGCTCGCGCCAGGCATTCCAGGAACTGGGCAACCCGAACGCGCTGTTCGGCATCATCCAGGGGGGCATGTACGAGGACCTGCGCGACGAATCGCTGGCCGGCCTGACCGATATCGGTTTCGAAGGCTACGCCATCGGCGGA
>JAKDMO010000055.1 GCA_030452305.1 Alcaligenaceae bacterium
TCGCGCTCGCCCTGCGCGAGCTCGACCTCTAGCAGATGATCCAGCCCCAGCAGCGACGGATGCGCCCGCAAGGCTTCCCGTGCGAAGGTCCAGGCCGGCAGGTAGCCCTTGCGAGCACGCAAGGCCCGAAACACCACATTGAAGGTATCGAGTGTGGGTGTGCGCAGATAATGCTGGTAGAGCAGATCCAGACCCTGTTCTGCCTGCCCCTGCGCATCGAAGCAGTCCAGCAGCGACTGCGCAACCAGACCGGCGTATTCCGGCGCAGTACGCAAGACTTCCTGGAGGTGCTCGCGCTGGTCTTCGGGCCGACCCTGCGCTGCCGCCAGCCGGGCGCGCAGCATCAACATACGGGTTTCTGCAGCATCGCTGCGGCCGGCCTTGCGCAACTGGATCAAGGCATTTTCGGCTGCTTCCAGCGCGCGCGCCGCACCTTCCAGATCAGGGTTGGGACCTTCGAGCATGGCACCGGCACGCTCGCACTGATAGTGGACGAGCTGCGGAACCGGCTCATCGACCAGGCCACGCAACTGGTTGACTGCCTCGATCGCCTTGGGCCAATCGTGCTCGGACTCATAGATCCGGATCAGCGCCCGGACCGAATCGACCGCATAGCGCGTGTTCTGTACAGCCTGGAAGCCCTGTTCGGCGCGATCCAGCATGCCGGCCTTGAAGAAGTCCTGCGCAAGATCGAACTGCGCAGCCTCGCGGTCCCGCTCGGGCAGATCAGGGCGCGCAAGCAGGCTCTGGTGTACACGAATGGCACGCTCGATCTCGCCACGGCGCCGAAACAGGCTGCCCAGCGCGAAATGCAGTTCTGTGGTTTCAGGGTCGAGTTTGGCCACTTCGACAAAGGCGTCGATGGCTCGGTCAGGTTCCTCGTTCAGGAGAAAGTTCAAACCCTTGAAATAAGAGTCGGGCAATGCCCGGGTTTCCGAGAGCATCTGCCTGAAATCGACGCGCGCCGCGATCCACCCCAAGGCAAACACCACAGGAACAAAAATGAGCCACCAGGGTTCAAAATCCACTATGTGTTACCCCGCATCACAGAGGCGCCAGAGGCGCGACAGTCTCGGGAATGATGGCGGAAGGCGCTTCGCGGGGGTGTTTCAGTTCGTCTTGTGCACGCGCGAGTTCACGCCGCAAGCGACCGACTTCCCTGCGTCGGCGCATCAACGCCGTGGCGGCAACCAGCAAGCCAAAGACAAGGCCCAGTACGAAGGCAATCAGCATGACCATAATCAGCGGCACGTCTTTGAAGACCTGATCGGCAAAGAATCCCACATCAACCGGGGCGGTGTTCTTGAGCGCAAACAACAGCACCACGATAAAGACGACCAACCGCAGTATCCAGACCAGATAGCGCATACCTGAAGCTCCTCGTATCGGAATATTCGATTGTAAGGGGAAAGCTGTACGACTGCCGATAAGGAAACAGGCTCTCCGAAGAGAGCCTGTGTACTGATATCAACAAGTGTTCAGCCGTTCATGAACCGTGCCTGGTACAAATCGGCCGCTGTGGCCAATTCGTCACCGTCGTCATGATCATCCGGACCCGCATCAACCCGCTCACGCAACTCTTTTCCAGCCTTGAAGTGTGGCACCAGCTTGGCGGGCACCATGACTGTTTCGCCGGACTTGGGGTTGCGCCCGATGCGCGGAGCACGCTGTGACAGCGAAAAGCTGCCAAAGCCCCGGATCTCGATACGTCGGCCCTTACTGAGGGACTCAGCCATCGCATCGAGAACCATCTTGACCGCAAAATCCATATCCCGGGCCGCCAGTTGGGGATAGCGGCCCGCCAGGATTGCGATGAGCTCGGACTTGGTGACTCCACCCATTAGCTGTCGTCGCGCTGCTGATCGAGCTTGGCCTTCAGCAGGGCGCCCAGGTTGGTAGTACCCGAAGACGCGCTGGCGTCAGTCATGCGCTGAATGGATTCAACCGTTTCAGCGTTGTCGCGAGCCTTGATGGACAACTGGATGGAACGAGCCTTGCGATCGATGTTCAGGATCATGGCTTCGATCTCTTCGCCCGCCTTCAGGGCAGTCGTGGCATCCTCGACGCGGCCCACCGAGATTTCGGATGCCCGCAGGTAACCCTCGACATCGACGGACAAGGTCACGACCGCACCCTTGGGTTCGACGGACTTGATCACGCCCGACACCAGCGAGCCCTTGTCATAGGTGGCCACGAAATTGTTGAACGGATCGCCTTCGAGTTGCTTGACGCCCAAGGAGATACGTTCCTTGTCGGTATCGATGCCCAGCACCACTGCGTCGATCTCGTCGCCCTTCTTGAAGTTGCGCACGGCCTCTTCGCCGGTTTCGGTCCAGGAAATATCGGATAAATGAACCAGGCCGTCGATGCCGCCGGGCAAGCCGACGAACACACCGAAATCGGTGATCGACTTGATCGCGCCATGGACCTTGTCGCCACGCTTGAAGTTGGTGGCGAAGTCTTCCCAAGGGTTCGGGCGGCACTGCTTCATGCCCAGCGAAATACGGCGGCGGTCTTCGTCGATTTCCAGAACCATGACCTCGACTTCCTCGCCCAGGGTCACGACCTTGCGCGGATCGACGTTCTTGTTGGTCCAGTCCATTTCCGAGACGTGCACCAGGCCCTCGATACCGGCTTCGACTTCGACGAACGCGCCGTAGTCGGTCAGGTTCGTGACCTTGCCGAACAGACGGGTGCCTTGCGGATAGCGACGGCCCAGACCGATCCAGGGATCCTCGCCCAGTTGCTTGACACCCAGCGAGACGCGGCTCTTTTCCTGGTCGAACTTGAGAACCTTGGCTTCGATTTCCTGACCTACCTGCAGGACTTCCGACGGGTGGCGCACACGACGCCAGGCCATATCGGTGATGTGCAGCAGGCCGTCGATACCGCCCAGGTCGACGAACGCGCCGTAATCGGTGATGTTCTTGACGATGCCCTTGACGATGGCACCCTCGTGCAGCGTTTCGAGCAGCTTTTCGCGTTCCTCGCCCATGCTGGCTTCGAGCACGGCGCGGCGCGAGAGCACGACGTTGTTGCGCTTGCGGTCGAGTTTGATGACCTTGAATTCGAGCGTCTTGCCCTCGTAGGGGGTCGTGTCCTTGACCGGACGCAGATCGACCAGCGAGCCCGGCAGGAAGGCGCGGATGCCGTTGGTCATGACCGTCAGGCCGCCCTTGACCTTTCCGGTGATCGTACCGTTGACCAATTCGCCGGATTCCAGAGCCTGTTCGAGTTGCAGCCATGCCGACAGGCGCTTGGCGCGGTCGCGCGACAGGATCGTGTCACCGTACCCGTTTTCCAGGGAATCGATGGCGACAGAGACGAAATCCCCGTCCTCGACTTCGAGTTCGCCCTGGTCATTCAGGAATTCTTCGAGGGGAATCAAGGCTTCGGACTTCAGGCCCGCATTGACCACGACAAAATTATGATCGATGCGTACGACTTCGGCCGAGATCACCTCGCCCGAGCGCATGTTCTGGTCCTTGATGCTTTCGGCAAAAAGGTCGGCGAAACTTTCGCCGGCGGTAGCGGTTTGGGTTGAAACGGAGGACATTAAAGTTAATCCATTCGCCAAAATGGCGTTTATGACACACTAGGGCAAGCCCCGGTGGAGTGAATAGTCGTCTGGATGCGGCACCAGCCCTCATCCAGACACCCGTGCCGACCAATGGTCGAGCACAATTTTGACTGTGTCGTCGATCCCGGTATGGGACGAATCCACAATCACGGCATCCGCAGCCGCCACAAGCGGTGCGTGCGCCCGGCTGCGATCGCGCAAATCGCGCGCGCGCAGATCCTCTAAAAGGTCGGATAGCTTAGCAGAAAACCCTTTTTCCTTCAACTGCTTATGGCGCCTTTCCGCGCGCTTGGCGACATCCGCATCCAGGAAAATCTTCAGTGGGGCATCGGGAAAAATCACAGTGCCCATATCCCGCCCATCGCCGACCAGGCCCGGAGCCCGGCGAAACGCGCGCTGACGCGCCAGCAGCGCCTCGCGCACCGGCGCGTAGGCAGCCACCCGAGAGGCCAGATTCCCCACAGCCTCGTCACGAATCCGCTCGGTGACGTCGTCTGAGCGCAAGAAAATACGCCCGCCATCGAACACGACATCCAGGCTGCGGGCCAGGTTCGCGGCCGCTGCCTGATCTGCAGGATCGACCTCGCCACGTATAACGGCCAGAGCAGTCAGGCGATACAGGGCGCCGCTATCGAGCACGTGCCAGCCCAGTGCGGCAGCCACACGCTGGGCAATGGTGCCCTTTCCAGAGGCGGTGGGTCCGTCGATGGTGATGACCGGTATGGTTTCAGACTTCATGGCTGGATCAATCGGGTAAAGGCCGAGAAATAATCGGGAAATGTCTTGCTGACGCAATCAGGATCCTGGATGGTCACCGGCACCGGGCCAAAACACGCCAGGGAAAAGCACATCGCCATGCGATGATCGTCATAAGTACGAATCGAGGCCTCGCGCCAGTCGGACCTGGGCAGCGGCTCGATCCGCATGCTGTCCTGGTCGGACCAGATCTGCGCACCCAAGCGGGTGAGCTCGGCATGCATCGCCTCGATCCGGTCGGTTTCCTTCACGCGCCAACTGCCGATATTGCGCAATACGCAGGGGCCGTCCGCATACAAGGCCAGCACGGCCGCCGTCATGGCCGCATCCGGGATCAGATTGAAATCCCTGTCAAAGGCTTTCAGGCGCTGCCCCCGCGCCACCTGCACACCACTCACGGTCACGGCGTGTGCCTGCCAATCAATGCGTGCGCCCATGTCCTCAAGCACCTGGGCAAACGCAATATCGCCCTGAATACTGTCGGCACCGGCGCCACGCACTTCGATCGGGCCGCCCGCAATGGCCCCCAGGGCCATGAAATATGAGGCCGTGGACGCATCGCCTTCGACCTCGTAGTGCCCGGGGCTGCGATACGAGGACCCGGCCGGGATGATGAACCGCGCCCAGCCCTCATGCTGCACTTGCACCCCGAAACAGGCCATCAGATTCAGGGTGATCAGAATGTAAGGCCTGGAAATGAGCTCGCCGTCGACTTCGATGACCACATCGTGGTTCTGGTGGCCGGCCAAAATGGGTGCCGCCATCAACAGCGCCGTCAAGAACTGGCTGGAAACCGAGCCGCGTACGCGTATCGGACGGCCGGCGTCGGGCTGCCCCGCCTGAAGGCGCAAAGGCGGATAGCCTTCCACGCCTTCGTACGACACCACGCAGCCCAGGGCGCGCAGCGCATCGACCAGGTCGCCGATCGGCCGCTCGTGCATGCGCGGCACCCCAGAGAGGTGATAATCGCCCCCCATCATTGCAAGTGCTGCGGTCAGGGGCCGGAATGCCGTCCCGGCATTGCCCAAAAAAAGTCGGGCCTCGTGCCCAGGCCGGCGCAACGCGCCGGCCACCCGGATGCGGTCCGGATCAGAATCATCCAGCCCGACGCCCAGCGTACGCAAGGCAGCCTGCATGACGCGCGTGTCATCCGAGTCCAGCACGCCCCTCAGTTCCGTTTCACCCTGGGCGAGCGCCGCCAGCAGCAAGGCCCGATTGGAAATACTCTTGGACCCCGGCAGGTCAATACTGCCTCGCGCACTGGTCGCAGGACTCAGCCGCAGGGACTGCACAGATTTTTGATCGTCAGAGGCCACTTCGACTTCCCCATAAACGCCGTGCCAGGGCGGCCTGTTCCAGATTGGCTTCGAGTGCCTGCGCATCCTCGCGCTCGAGCGTGCCACGCAAGGCACCAATGGCCTCGTCCAACTCATCGAGTTCACGCAGCACCGCAGCCCGATTCGACAGAAAAATGTCTCGCCACACCTCGGGCGAACCTGCTGCGATACGTGTGAAGTCACGAAATCCCGTGCCGGCCAAGGATAAATGCACATCCGCATTGGCGCTGCGGGAAACCTGCCCCATATAGGCCGCCGCCAGGAAGTGCGGAACATGACTGATCGAGGCCATGGCCCGGTCGTGGGCCTGCGGATCCATGAACTGCACCCGTGCGCCGCAGGCTTCCCACGCCCGCGTCAGCAGTCGGCGGGCAGGTGCAGGGGTGCGCTCAAACGGCGTCAAAATCACTGTGCGCCCTTGGTACAAGTGCGGGTCGGCTGCCTCGGGGCCGACAGCCTCTGACCCTGCGATCGGATGCCCCGGAATGAACTGCGTGCAGCGCTCGCCCAGCAGTTCCCGGGCCATAGCCGCAACGTCGGCCTTTGTGCTGCCCGCATCGCTGACCACACAGTCCGGGCGCAAATGCGCCTGCATACGGCCCACGACATCAGGAATCGCACCAACGGGCGTGGCCAGCAGGATCAGGTCCGATCGCGCGGCGGCCTCTTCCAAAGTGACGAGTTCGTCCACCAGGCCCAGAGCCTGCGCGCGATCCGAAGAGGATTTGCTGCGTCCGACGCCCAGAACCCGGCCAACCTGGCCTGCATCGCGCAAGGCCGCAGCAAACGAGCCCCCGATCAGGCCAATGCCCACCACCGCCAGAACAGGGACCAGGGGACTGGGCGTCGTGCTCATGGGGCTGCGAGCACGTCCACCAGAGTGCTCAGGAACCGTCTGTTTTCCTCGGGCAGGCCAACGGTCACGCGCAGATGCTCGGGCAGGCCATCACCGGCGACCGGCCGCACAATCACACCCTGGCGCAACAGACCCTGATTCACGCGCGCGGCATCGCCCACACGGACCAAAACAAAATTGGTATGGCTGGGCACAAAATCCAGCCCTGCCGCCCTGAATCCATCGGACAACTGGATTCGCCCGACGCGATTCATTTCATAAGTCTGCTGAACAAAATCCTCGTCAGCCAGCGCAACCCGCGCAGCCGCCTGCGCCAGCGCATTCACATTAAAGGGCTGACGCACCCGATTGAGCAGATCGGTGAGGCGTTCCTGGGCCAGTGCATAGCCCACACGAAGCCCGGCCAGACCATAGGCCTTCGAGAAGGTGCGCGTCACGATCAGGTTCGAGAACCGGTGCACCCACCGGGCGCTGTCGAATCGTTCGGCGGGATCCAGAAACTCGTTATAGGCTTCATCAAGCAACACCGCCACCCGATCACCATAACGATCCTCAACGCGCGTGAGGAAATGCTCGACTTCGCCCGCCGGCAGGAACGTTCCCGTCGGATTATTGGGGTTGGCGATAAACACCAAGCGAGTATCCTCGGCAATGGCCTCGAACATGGCGTCCAGGTCGTGGCCATAGTCACGGGCCGCCACCATGATGTGACGCGCTCCACGTGCCTGTGTGGCCAGGCGATACACCATGAAGGCATGCTGCGCATAGACGGCCGAGGTGCCTTCGTCCAGAAAAGCCAGCGAAGCCAGTTCCAGCAAATCGTTCGAGCCGTTGCCCAGGGTCAGCCAGGACATGGGAACGTCATAGCGCTCGGCCAGCACCGATTTCAGATCAAAACCATTCGGGTCAGGATAGCGGCCCTGCATCAGGGCAGCCGCCTCGCTCAGGGCCTCACGCACGCGCCCGGAACACCCCAGCGGATTCTCGTTGGACGCGAGCTTGATGATCACGGTCGGATCCAGCCCAAACTCCCGGGCCAGTTCACTGATCGGCTTGCCCGGTTGATAGGGCGCGATCGCCAGGATATGTGCGGGAGCCAGGGTCTGAGAGAGTGACATTCGACGGCCTTATTGTCTGGGGTAGGAACCCAATAACTTGAAAAACGCGACCTGTTGCTGCAGTTCGGACAAGGCCCGCGCCACAGATTCGTCTTGATGGTGACCAAGCACATCAACGTAGAAATAATATTCCCACTGCCCGGTGCGTGCCGGCCTGGATTCAAAGCGGGTCATCGAGACCCCGTTTGCCGCCAAGGGCGCAAGCATCTCGTAGACCGCGCCGGCCCGATTGGGCACTGCCAGAATCACACTGGTCTTGTCGCGCCCCGAAGACAGGGTATCCATGGCCCCGATCGCCAGGAAACGGGTCTGGTTCTGGGGATCGTCCTGAATCCCCGACGAGACGGCCTCTAGCCCCCAGGCGTGCGCAGCCGCCTCGCCCGCAATCGCTGCAAGCGCCGGATTCGCACCCGCCTGGCGGGCTGCCTCGGCATTGCTGGCTACCGGCAGGCGCTCGAGTTCTGGATGGTTCCGGCTGAGCCAGGACTGGCACTGGGCCAGGGCCTGGGGATGTCCCAACACCTGATGCACGCCCTCAAGCGTGCCGCTGCGAGTCAGCAGATTGTGGCGGATACGGATCGTGCGCTCGCCCAGCACCCTCAGCGGCGAACTGAGCAACAGGTCAAGCGAGCGGTTCACGGCGCCCTCTGTGGAGTTTTCGACCGGCACCATGCCCACATCAGCCTGCCCCGCCTCGACCGCGCGAAAGACCTCGTCAAAGGACTCGCACTGCAAACCATTGACCGCATGGCCGAAGTGCTCAAAGACGGCCTGCTCGGAAAAAGAACCTTGCGGCCCCAGATACGCCGCAGTCAGCACGCTTTCCAGGCCCCGACAGGCCGAAATGACCTGCTCCCAGACCGCCTCGACGGCCTCGGCCGGAAATGGCCCGCCATTGAGGTCCTGCAGGCGACGCACCACCAAGGCTTCGCGTTCCGGTTTCAGAATCGGCCCTTCGGCATCAAAATCGAGTTTGGCCTGCCCGACGCCGAGCGCAGCACGGGCACGCTCGTTGAGCAGCCCCAGGATCTGCTCGTCAAGCTCATCAATGCGCTCGCGCAAAGGGGCAAGCCGTGCTTGCAAATCCTTATCCATGGCGACGCTCAAAGTCGCGCATAAACGCGATCAGTGCCTGCACCCCCTCGAAGGGCATGGCGTTATAGATGGATGCACGCATGCCACCGACGCTTTTGTGGCCCTTGAGTGAAAGCAGCCCGGCCGCCTCGGACTCCATCAGAAACACCGCATTCAGGGCCTCGTTGCGCAGCACAAACGGCACGTTCATCCGCGAGCGGCACGAGGGATGAATGTGATTGGCATACAAATCCGACTGGTCCAGATAGTCATATAGGGTGGAGGATTTGCGCCGGCTGGCCGCCTGCATGGCCGCCACGCCGCCCTGCCGGATCAACCACTTGAAAATCAGGCCCGAAATATAGAGGGCGTAAGTCGGGGGCGTATTGAACATCGACTGCGCACCGGCCACATTCGCATAATCGAACACCGAGGGGCAGATCGGCAAGGCATGGCCCAGCAGATCCTTGCGCACGAAGGCCAGCGTCACACCCGCCGATCCTGCATTTTTCTGGGCGCCGCCGTATGCAACACCCACCCGCGTAAAGTCGATCGGCTGCGACAGGATATTCGAAGAAATATCGGCCACCAGCGGTACCTCGGGCGCCCCCACGGCGGCCAGATCCGGCAGTTCCGGGAACTCGACCCCGCCCACTGTTTCATTTGCGCACAGATGCAGGTAGGCCGCATCGGACCGAACCCGCCACTGATCCGGACTCGGGATCCAGGTCCAGGCCTCGTAATGCCGTCCGTCGGTGTCCAGTGGGGTCTCGGCGTTGGCAGCGACCGAAATATCGCCGTAGCGCCCCGCCTCGTTATAGGATTTTCTGGACCAGTGCCCAGTCAATACATAATCGGCCCGGTTGCGCCCGTTTCGGCCGATCAGGTTCATGGGCACAATCGCATTGTGCCCAGACCCACCGCCATGCATGAACAGGACCTCGAACTCATCGGGCACCCGGAGCAAGCTTCGCAGATCGGCCTCGGCCTCATCGCGAATACGGCTGTAGTGCCGGCCTCGATGGCTCATTTCCATCACCGACATCCCGCTGCCTTCCCAATCGCTCATCTCGGCCGCAGCCTGCTGCAAGACTTCCAGGGGCAGGGTCGAGGGGCCTGCCGCGAAATTCCAGGGACGCTTCATTCTTGGTCTTTGCCTTCCGTATCCGCCCCCGGCTGCTGCCCGGAGCCCTGATCAGCACCTGGGACGTCATTGGCATCCTCGGCGCCTTCGTCTTCGTCGGCATCGGTTTCGGCCACGCGCCGCACGCCCGACAACATGCTGTCTTCATCAACGCTGATCAGCGTCACACCTTGTGTGGCCCGACCCATTTCGCGGATCTCGGAAACCCGGGTGCGCACCAACACGCCCGAGGTGGTGATCAACATGATCTCGTCCTCGGGGCGCACCAGAACGGCCCCCACCACCTTGCCGTTACGCGTTGTGGTCTGGATCGCAATCATGCCCTTGGTCCCGCGACCATGGCGGGTGTATTCGATAATGGGCGTACGCTTGCCATATCCGTTTTCCGTTGCAGTCAGCACGGTCTGGGTTTCGTCCTCGGCGACCAGCAGGGAAATTACCGTCTGGCCGTCCTCGAGGCTCATGCCGCGTACGCCACGCGCTGTGCGGCCCATCGGACGCACATCGTTTTCGTCAAAGCGCACCGCCTTGCCGGAATCCGAGAACAACATCACATCGTGTTCGCCGTCAGTCAATTCGGCGCCGATCAGGAAGTCGCCCTCGTCCAGGCCAACCGCGATGATCCCCGCCTTGCGCGGATTGGAGAAATCGGACAGCGGTGTCTTTTTGACCGTACCGCGCGAGGTCGCCATGAAGACGAACTGATCCTCGCTGAACGCCTTGACCGACAGCACCACGGTGATGGTTTCGCCTTCGACCAGCGGGAACATATTGACGATCGGGCGCCCACGGGCATTGCGCGAGCCCTGCGGGACTTCCCAGACCTTCAGCCAATAAACACGGCCGCGGTCCGAAAAGCACAACAAATAGTCGTGGGTATTCGCGATGAACAACTGGTCTACCCAGTCGTCTTCCTTGGTGGCTGTCGCCTGCTTGCCCCGGCCGCCGCGACGCTGGGCACGGTACTCGGACAGGGGCTGGCTCTTGATGTAGCCGCTGCGCGACAGGGTCACCACCATATCCATGGGCGTGATCAGGTCTTCGGTTTCGAGCTCGGTCGCATTGAATTCGATCTCGGCGCGGCGCATGTCCTTGGTCGCGGTGGAGAATTCGTTTCGGATTGCCTGCAGTTCATCGCTGATGATGGTCGTCACACGTTCCGGGCGCGACAACACATCGAGCAGGTCGGCAATGGTATCCATGATGTCGCGATATTCGCCAACGATCTTGTCCTGCTCCAGGCCGGTGAGGCGTTGCAGGCGCATGTTCAGGATTTCCTGAGCCTGGACATCGCTGAGGCGGTACTGACCGTCTTCGAGCAGGCCAAACCTGGAATCCAGGCCTTCCGGACGGAACGCCACACGCCCGCCTGAAGCAATATTCTGATCGGCGCGCGAGAGCATCTCGCGCACCAATGATGAGTCCCAGCTGCGGTCCATCAGGGCCTGGCGCGCCACCGGCGGCGTAGGCGCGGCCTTGATGATGGCAATGAAATCGTCGATGTTCGCCAGCGCGACGGCCAGGCCTTCGAGCACATGGCCGCGCTCGCGCGCCTTGCGCAACTGAAAGATCGTGCGCCGTGTCACCACCTCGCGTCGATGCTGCAGGAAATATTCCACCATCTGCTTCAGATTCAGCAAGCGCGGCTGGCCATCGACCAGGGCCACCATATTCATGCCGAAGGTTTCCTGCAGCTGGGTGTTCTTGTAGAGGTTGTTTACGACGACCTCGGGGACTTCGCCGCGCTTGAGTTCGATGACCAGACGCATGCCGTCCTTGTCGGACTCGTCGCGAATATCCGAAATCCCCTCGATTTTCTTTTCGTTGACCAGTTCGGCGATGCGTTCCTGCAGGGATTTCTTGTTCACCTGATAGGGAATGGCATCCACCACGATCGCCTGGCGATTGCCGCGCTCCATGTCCTCGAAGTGTACGCGGGCACGCATCACAACCCGTCCGCGGCCCGTGCGGTAGCCTTCGCGCACCCCCGAAATCCCATAGATGATGGCCCCCGTCGGAAAATCAGGCGCCGGAATGATCTCGATCAGCTCGTCGATCGTGCACTCGGGATTGCGCAGGCAATACAGACAACCCTCGATGACCTCAGCCAGATTGTGCGGCGGGATATTCGTGGCCATCCCGACGGCGATACCGGCGCTGCCGTTGACCAGCAGATTGGGCAGGCGTGCCGGCAGCAACAGCGGTTCCTGCTCGCTGCCATCATAGTTTGGCCCGAAATCCACTGTTTCCTGGTCGATGTCGGCCAGCATTTCGTGGGCAATTTTAGAGAGGCGGATTTCCGTATAGCGCATGGCCGCCGGGCTATCGCCGTCGATCGAGCCAAAGTTCCCCTGCCCGTCCACCAACATATAGCGCAGCGAAAAATCCTGGGCCATGCGTACAATCGTGTCATAGACCGCCGTATCGCCGTGCGGGTGATATTTACCAATCACGTCCCCAACGATACGCGCCGATTTCTTGTAGGCGCGATTCCAGTCGTTGTTCAGCTCGTGCATGGCAAACAGTACACGGCGATGCACGGGCTTGAGGCCATCGCGCACATCCGGTAGTGCACGCCCCACGATCACGCTCATGGCGTAATCCAGGTAGCTGCGGCGCATTTCGTCTTCGAGCGAAATGGGTAGGGTCTCTTTGGCGAATGATTCCATGGTGTATCTGCAACCTTATGGCATAGACAAAGGCCGATCACGGGCCAATCTTAAATTCTATCACTTCCCTATGGGGCGACCAGAACAAGCAATTGTCGCGAGCCGGCCGTGCCGCACCACCTATCGTTGCAAAAACCCTACAAACAGTGCCGGAGCAAGGCCTAAATCCAGTGATCTGCCCATCCACGACGGTTACTACTTAACCAAACCCCAGAAAATGCCGTAAGATTTCGCCTAACAACGCATGGAACCCAGCGCAATGTCTATGTTTCAATCTGGACATTGCTATACTGGAACCGTTTTTTTCGATATGCGGCGGGGGTCGCTGCGGTCACTTTCAAGCATCACGCTAAACGAGGAGAAACATGAATAAGCCCTCCAAAATCGCAATTGGACTCGCCATCGCCGCTATGGCGGTTACTGGCGCAGCTTCCGCGCACGACAACTGGGTCAACGTCGATGGTCACGTCTGGATGGACGCCTCCGGTGAAAACTGCTGGCGCGATGCCTTCTGGACTCCGGCTACCGCTGCTTCTCCCGAATGCGGCTTGCCTGTAGCGGAAGCTCCGGTCGTAGCGCCTACCGCCAGCAAGGTTGTCCTGAACGCCGACACGTTCTTCGACTTTGACAAGTCCACCATCAAGCCCGAAGGCCGCCAGATCCTGGATCAGGTTGCTTCCCAGGCCGACTCGATCAACCTCGAAACCGTCATCGCAACCGGTCACACGGATTCGATCGGTACCGAAGTCTACAACCAAGGGTTGTCCGAGCGCCGTGCCAACTCGGTCAAGAACTATCTGGTCAGCAAGGGCGTTCCCGCCGACCGCATCTATGCCGAAGGCAAGGGCGAACTCAGCCCCGTCGCTTCGAACAAGACGCGTGAAGGCCGGGCCCAGAACCGCCGGGTTGAAATCGAAATCGTGGGTACACGCAAGTAATACCCAGTACCCGGCCGGCCGCGTTGCATCGCGGCAAGGCAGGTACAATAAGGGCTCCGCTACACGCGGGGCCTTTTTTTACCGGAACGCGCGCACCATGCAAGCA
>JAKDMO010000239.1 GCA_030452305.1 Alcaligenaceae bacterium
CTGATCCCGCCGACCGTCAGCGCGGTGACACGACCAGTGTGGCGCGCGGACGCCCCTACTTGATGGCGTTGCGGCGCAGTCTTTCCAGTGCAGCCCGGTTCAAGCGTCTGGCCTCTCGTTCCGCATAGGCTGCCTCGCCGGGTTCGTACCGCCCCTCGTACATGCAGCGGCCGGGCGACCATGCACATGCGCTGCTGTGGGTGACGTCACCGCCGACGCTGTGGTCCCGGTCCGAATCCCCAAGGCCCAGCAAAGAACAGCCTGAAACAGCCGCCGCAAGGCACAGCATAAGGGCGTATCGGATCAACTTTTGAATAGACATGGCGCATACGGCCTGAAAAAATACTATAGCCACACTTATAACAGAGTCCCTGGGATGATTGCGGCGACGATGCGTTACAGTCCATGTGTGTTTTTCAATAAACGAACAAGCCCATGACTTTGACCGATGCGCCCAAGGCATTCGATCCGATCACGCGATCACTGCTGGATACCGATCTATACAAATTCACCATGTGGCAGGCGATGCTGCACCGGCATCCCAGCGCACAGGCGGAATATCATTTCATTTGCCGCAATCGGCCGGACTATCCACTGGCCGAACTCGAGGCCGAGGTCAATGCCCAACTGGATCATCTGTGCACACTGCATTTCACGCAGGACGAACTGGATTATCTGGGGCGGCTGCGATATATCAAACCGGATTTCACTGACTTCCTGGCCCTGTTCCACTTCCAGCGCCGCTTTATCCAGGTCACGACCAAGGGCGAGACGCTGCGGGTGAGCGCACGCGGCCCGCAGGTGCACGTGATGGGCTTCGAGATCTTTGTGCTGGCCATCGTCAATGAGCTGTATTTCCGTCGCTTTGACGCGGAAACGGCATGGCGCGAGGGCCGCACCCGCCTGGACGCAAAGATCGCCCAACTGAAGGCGTTCGCACAGGAGCCGGCCCGCCGGTTTCCGCTACAGATTTCGGATTTTGGCCTGCGCCGGCGATTTTCCAGGGACTGGCAGGCCCAGGTCGTCACCACGCTGGCGCGCGAGGTGCCGCAGATTTTCTCGGCCACATCGAACGTAGCACTGGCGCGCGAATACGGGCTGACGCCGCTGGGCACGATGGCGCACGAGTACCTGCAGTCCTACCAGGCATTCGGAAAGGTGCGTCTGCGCGATTTTCAGCGTGCCGCGCTTGAGGATTGGGTGCAGGAATACCGTGGCGATCTGGGCATCGCCCTGACCGATGTCGTGGGCATGGACGCCTTTCTGGCGGATTTCGATCTATATTTTGCAAAGCTGTTCGACGGGCTGCGCCACGATTCAGGCGACCCGATCGAATGGGGCGAAAAGGCAATTGCGCACTACCAGTCTCTACGCATTGATGTCGCTACCAAGCGCCTGGTGTTTTCAGACGGGCTGGATTTGCCGCGCGCACTGGAAATCTATCGTCATTTTGCCGATCGTGTGCAGCTAGGATTTGGAATTGGCACGAATCTGACCAACGATATGGGCATCACGCCATTGAATATCGTCATGAAGCTGGTCCACTGCAACGGCATGCCCACAGCAAAATTGCCGGACTCTGCCGGCAAGACGCTGTGTACGGATGAAACCTTTCTGGCCTACCTGAAGCAGGTATTCGCCAAGACGGACAGCTGACCTGCACTGCCCGCCCCGGCGATCACCCGTTTAGTGGCCGCCGTGGCCCATGGGCTCGTCGCTGTGGAAGATCGAAGGATCTGCCTCGCCGTCCACGCTGATGACCCCGACCAAGCCCTTTTCCATCCGTGACAAGGCATGGTCAACCAGCACATAGTCACCCGGATAATCGGCCTTGAACTCGACCATGGTCGCCCCGCCCGGCGGCACCATAGTGGTCTGCACATCGGTCAGGGGTTTGCTGGTCAACGACGCCTGGTCATAGACGCGATCGAATATTTCGCCGATCAGATGCAGACTGGATGTCAGGTTCGGGCCACCCACACCAAAGAAGATCCGCACCTGGTCGCCGACATTGACCCGCATGTCGTAGATCTTGGTCAGGGCTTCCATGGCGCCGTTGAACATCAGGTGCTCGGGGTTTTCCTCCAGCAGCTTTTCCAGCGAGAATTCCTGCAGGCCTGACGCACCGTACTTCTGTGCTGTATAGAGCTCGCCCTGCATGATGTAGAACTCCTGATCGACCTCGGGCAGGCCGCCTTCGGGCTCGACCAGAATCATGCCGTACATACCGTTGGTGATGTGCTGTGCCACCATGGGTGTCGCGCAGTGATAGACAAACAGGCCGGGATGCAGCGCCGTGAAGGTAAAGGATTTGGTCTGGCCCGGTGCCACCTGGGTCACATCGGCACCACCCCCAGGGCCTGTAACGGCGTGGAAGTCAACAGAGTGAATATGCGTGCTGTCCTTCGCGTTCGTAAGATTCACAGTGATCTTGTCGCCCACACGAACGCGCAACATCGGCCCGGGGACTTTATTGTTGAACGTCCAGAAACGGTAGGTGCTGGTGTCGCCCAGGCGCGCTTCGATTTCAGTCGTCAGCAGGTCGAGCGTGACTTCCTTGGGTGCGCGCGTGCCGACCGGCTCGCCGACATTGGCGGGGTTGTGGGCGATCTGGGGGGCCTCGCGTGTATCTGCCGCGACGGGCTCGCCGACGATTATCTTGCCCACCATCCCGGCCGCCTTGTGGCCAGGCAGGGTACACAGGTATTCAAAGGTACCGTTCTTGTGTGCGCGAAAGACGATGGCAGTCGCCGCACCCTTGCCGGATATATGGTCGGACACTGCATTGAATTCCGGTACGGCAATATCGTGCACTGCGCCGTCGCCGTTGATCAGGTTGATCTGCACGACCGCCCCCTCGGGCACTTTCAGGTCAGGGTTGACCACATCGGTGAGCTCGCCCGTGGTGCCCACAAATACCAGCTTTCCGCCGGAAATCGAGGTCTGCAGGGTGATGGTGACATCGGGCATCATGGTGACCGAAGTATCGGGTGCCGCAGCCGCTGCGCCCTGAGCATCAGAGGCAGCGTTCGCCGCAAGCGGCACCGCCCCTATTCCTACCGACAATACCAATGCACAAAGCATCCATAGTTTTCTCATTGAGTTCCCCTTGTTGCGACTGCCGTGGACGTTTCCGTTCGGTCAAACGTGATTCTATAAGATACCGGCAGTTACGGCCAGAATGCCCCCAGGCAAATACAGTTAATGAGCTAAAAAGGCACACCCTGCAACACTCGCAGAGGGGATCCCCAAATAAACGAACCGCCACCAAGGATCACGTCCTGGTGGCGGTTCGACAGACCTGATCGAAAAAGTCCTAGGCGACGTTAAAGCCCACGATCGTCGCGATCACATCGTTGAACGCTTTCTTTCCCTTTGCGCCGACGCGATCAGCCCACCATGGCA